>NZ_JBHTVA010000128.1:0-14900 GCF_042793325.1 Embleya sp. NPDC056575 | reverse complement strand
ACGGTCATCCACACCCCGACCAGCACACAAACACCCACACGACACCCGCACCCCACTGACGACCAACCACCACCACCACAACACACACTCACACGACCGTGCGAGGCGTGACGGCGACCGCGGCAGTCGGGCCCCGCGGGTGCCGTCGGCGGGGTCCTCGAAGCCGCCGACTTCCGGGGCGATGTGCCGGGTGATGCCGCCGTCCTCGCAGGCCCGGTCCCTGCCGCGACCGAACGCTCCCGCCTGCGGCGACTGCGAAGACCCCGGCGGTCGAGTTCGCCCGCTACCTCGGCGTGCCGATCACCGACCGGATGACCCAGGCGCAGATCACCAACGCCGTCTGCCACGTCCACGGCGAGGCAGGGGTGCGACCGGTGATGATCGACGAAATCCACCGGCGGGCCCGCGCACCACCGCCGGCGCGGAGACCGCCGACCTGTTGAAGGACCTGACGGAGCGCATCGGGGCGACGTTCGTGTACGCGGGCATCGACGTGACCGCCACACCCTTGTTCGCGGGTGTGCGTGGGGCGCAACTCGCGGGCCGGGCGGCGTTGATCGACTGCGGGGCGTTCCCCGCGCGGCCGGGCGGGGCGGAGCCGTTCGGGGACCTGGTCGCCGCGATGGAGAACGCTTTGGATCTGCGCGCCCATCGGGCGGGGACGCTGCCCCGATTGGGGTCCTATCTCCACGCCCGCACCGCCGGACGCATCGGCAGCCTGGCTCAGCTGATCCGCCAGGCCACGATCGCGGCGATCCTTGACGGCACCGAACGCATCACCAAGGCCTCTTTGGACGCCGTGCGCATCGACCACCTCACCGAGGAGCACCACCGGCCCCGCAACCCCGCTCGGGCACGCACCCCGCCCGCCGGCGCGACGGCGTGACGCGTTCCGCGAACGCGAACGAAAGGGCACGCGGGGGCGGGAAGGCACGCGACGAGAGAGGACGCGGGGGCGATGGGAGTGGCGGGGAGCACCTCGGCCCGGGCCCGAGGTGGCAATACCGGCAACTCCGCCCTCGGGCGCCCTGCGGGTCGCGCCCGTGGCGTTCGAGTCGACCGCCTCGTATCCGGGGCGCCTCGCGGGCGCCTACCGCATGGGGGCGGCGCGGTTCCTGGACGGCCTCGGCATCGAACCCGACGGCCCGGGAGAGCGAACGGAACCGGGACCGGCTGCGCCGCGCGTCGAGATCCACCTCGACACCGAGGCGCTACACCGCCTGGCCGCGTTCACCCGAGTCCCCCACCACCACCTGACGCAGGCTCTGCCGCGTCCGACCACTGCCGCCGAATCCGGCCCGCGCCCGCCCCGTCGGACACAGCCGGCCGGCATCGACGACACGGTGGGGCCGACCCGCGTCGGCGAGGAGGACACGACGCGCAGACGGACGGCCCACGCGCGGGTACGCGTCCTGGACACCGACGAGCGACCCGTCCGGGCCTGCCCGGTGTGTGTACGACGCCGCACCCGCGGGGCCGGCGATGTCGCGTGGACGTACCCGCCCGCGGACCGCATGTGGTGCCCCCGCCACCGGTATCGGGCGAGCGGGCCTCGACTGCCGGGCCCCCTCGACACGGGCGCGCTCCCCGAGATCGACCTCGCGTACCGAGTCCGCCTGCGCCTCGCGCAACACCGCGACGCCACGGTCGCGTACGCCCGGGCCGGGGCGGTCGTCACCCGTTGGTACGACCGCGGACACCACTTGGCACGGCGCCGACAAGGGCGGTTGGGTCGGCTCACCTGGGGCAACCCCGCCCTGGCCACGACCGACCGCGGCGTCCCGGCGGTGCTCCTGGGCCGCAGCGTGGTCACCTATCCCGAAACCGTCGCCCTCGCCCGCGCGTTCACCACACTCCCCCGCCCCGTCTCGCGGGACACACCCCACGAGCGGGCCTACGCGTATCGCCCCGCGAAACCCCCGCCACCACAACCCGCAACCACCCCCACCCGCTGGATTCCCAACCAACACACGAAACCCCAGACCCGCCACCAACCCACCCCACCACCGCAACGGTCCGCCACAGAACACATTTCTCAGAGTGAGAGAGCCGAGAGTCCCATCAAATGAAGCAGTTCAAAGTAGCGACCATCGGCTGTAGCAGCATCTCGTCGCCGCAAACAGCTCGTAAATATTTCCACGTCACCTTGCAACTCACTGTCTCGGGTCCATTGAGCCAGAGATTCGGCCAGCGCGGGAAGGTGGGCTTCAAGTTCAATTTCAATGGGCATGGATACCTCATCGAAATATTTGGGGTCGGTCAAATTACCATATTCGTCAAAGATTTCAATTGGGAGTTCTTCCGTTATTTCGAAAGCCAAGCGAACAGCGGCCGCATGCGGCGTTATCCAACCGGACCATCGACCAGCTTTACTGACCCCTGAAAGAAAAGCAGAATCCTCAGAAATATGGCAAGCGAGAGCGGGCGATCCCGCCTTTCTCGAAAGCTCTTCGAGCCATTCCATTTCAAAAATATACGGCGCATCATCATGGACGATATAAAACCGCTTCCATCCTCCCGTATAATCAGCCTCGCGGGCCACCCGATGATCCCCGCATTCCATGAATGGCATATCTGAAATTGAAAATCCATTTGGGCGCATGAGAATCAAATCACCATTGAACGACATCTCTCACCTCAATATCGCGGGGCAATCTAAAGGATTCGAGTGATGCAGAGCTGCATTTTATCATGTCTCGTGTCACATCATGACATTTCTCGACTGAGAATAACGGGCGCGCTCTGATTCATAGAGTCTCAAAACTCACGCCGCCACCTGTAAGCAATATGGACAAAATGTGTCATGGATGTCCATCCGGGCACATTCGGAATCTTCGTAACAGCTACCGCGTAGCTTACAATAGCGCTGACGCTACTGGTTCGCCGAAATCGGACGAAACCCGTATTCTCATGTCAAGCTGTAGCCGCCCCCCACGGCAGACCTTTCCAGATGGCATATCCAGTCACGGCAATTATCGTACTGATGCTTATAGCCTTGGCTGCCTCAGGGGAATATACGTTGATAGTGAGCGGGCCAGGCACTCTAACCGGCTTCAGCTCTGGATCCGAAGGCAGTCCTGTCGAATTTGTCCAATATCCAACGACCCCCTTGTACTTAGGCGTCTTATATGGGCTTCCCGCGCGCTTTATAGTGGATTGAACCATAAGCGCCGACTTTGGCTGCTGAATGTCCGGTCCGGCCATGAGGTCGATGTCGAAACCCCGCTCGACTTTTCTCGAAGCTCCGGTTCTCTGCTCAACAGCTTTGAGCCCATTGATGTATCCGTCAAGATCCCTGGGGCCGGATTCTTCAGTTCTGCCGTAGGCTGATTTAATTTCCCAAATATAGACCGTATCGCCATTGAACATGATTACATCGGCTGACCCATCGCCACGTGAAACGCCCGCGTCGATTTGCTCTTGAGTCAGGTGGCCGCTATTCGGAATAAAGTAGTCTCGCCTTACGTCAGCATTCGGAAATTTCATCTGGAGGTAGGCCTGCAGCATGCGCCCTGCCTGATTATGGCGCGCAGTTTGTCGCCCGCTAGGAGGAGCTGGATATGTGAAGAATCCTGCAGCAGCGCCCGGGCCCAATATTCGTTTGCTGGCATCCTCAACAGGCGTCGTGTTCTCGGCGTCTCCCTCCTGCGAACAGACACCCATAGTCTCGCAGACATCGTGACGATTACCGTTCGGCTCTACCCAAGTATTCCCATCCCAGTAAAGGCCACTGGGGTCGCTGTATGTAGTCGGATTATTGTTGCTATACGCATATCCGTGCATCTGTTGGGAATCAGCAAGATTCATAACAGGGTCGGGGCTGATGAACCGGCCCGAGTTCGGGTCGTATTCGCGGGCGCCGACGTGGGTCAGGCCGGTGGCATCCATGGGCTTGCCGAGGAAGCCCTTGTCGTCGGGCCATTGGCCGTTGGCCTGGGTGGGTTGGGTGCCGCGGGGTTCACCAAAGGGCTTCGATTGGCGGTGGGTGACGTTCAGTGTGGTGGCGTCGAGGGTGCTGGTGGAGCTGCCATGGTGGTCGGCCGCCATGTAGGTGAGGGTGCCGTTGCCGTTGCGGACGACCGTGATGCCGCCAGCCGTGCTGTAGTAGCGGGTGCCGACGACGGGGCCGGATTGGTCGGTGCTGGTGGTGAGTTCGTCCTGGCCGAGGTAGAGCGTGGTCTTGCCGGCCTCGCGGCGGATGATGCGATTGCCGTCGGCGTCGTAGACGTACTCGCTGGTGCCGCCGGTCGAGGCGACGGACACCAGCTTGTCCTCTTCGTTCCAGGTGAGGGTCTGCAGGTTCGCGTCGGCGCCGGGGCGGGTCTTGGTGTTGCCGGACTGGTCGTACGTCAGGCCCGTGGTGACCGGGGTCTGGGTGCCGGTCTTGACGGTGATCGAGTCCAGGCGGTGGGTGCGATCCGTGGGGTGTGCGCCTGCCCGGTAGCCGTACTCCGTGGTGACGTGCTTCGTCGGGTCGTCCGTGGGGTCGTGTTCAACGAGTTTGATGCGGTTACCAACGACGTCGTAGTCGAACGACTGCCAGTACGCGTTCGGACCGCCGACCGTGTTCTTGGTCGGGGTCTGGGTGGTGCAGGCGCCGAGGCCGCCGACGCGTGGGGTAGGCGGGGCGTCGGTGCCTGCGGTGTCGGTCCAGGCCTCCTTGAGGCGGCGCTTCGCGTCGTAGGTGAAGCACTGGGTGTCGATGGTGGTGCCGTCGCGGACCGTTTTGATCGAGGTGATGTCGCCGCTGGGTTTATAGGTGTAGGAAGTGGAATCGACCTGGGCGTTGGTTCCGCCCGGCTTTTGCCATTCGGTCGTCAGCAGGCGTCCGGTGGCCGGGTCGTAGGCGCTGGTGAACCCGGGTTGCAGGGGTTCGGCTCCCAGGACGGCGAGGGTGTTGCGGCCGTAGGGGTCGTACTCGGCCCAGCTGAGGTAGAACGTCGCGCCGCCGACCTCGGTGAGCAGGCCGGCGTCGTTGTGGCCGTGGAGCAGTGTCTCGGCGGGCAGTCCGCCGTGGGCGGGCACTTTCGTACTCACCGGCAGGCCCAGGCGCGGCTCGTACTTGGTGGAGGTGGTGTAGACGCCGGCGAGTTTGCCCTCGGCTGCGGGGATGGTGGTGCGGGTGCCCGCGGGGCGGTAGGTGCCGGGTTCGAAGCCGGTGATCTCGGTGGTGTACTTCGCGCCCGACTTGCCGCCGACGTAGCGGGAGGAGCCGTCGGCCTGGCCCTTGGCGTAGCGGTCGTAGGTCCACTCGGCGAGGAGGTTGGCGTCGGCGACGTAGTCCTTGTACGAGGCGGTCTTTCGGCCGAGGGTGTCGTAGGTGTACGCGAGCTTTTGGCCTCGGGCGTCGGTGGTCCCGGTAATACGACCGACCAGGTCGTAGCGGGTGTCGGACGGGCCCTTGTCCGGATCCTCGGTATGGGCCAAGCGGCCGAGGAAGTCGTAGGTGTAGGTCCAGGTGTTGCCGCCCGCGTCGGTGACGGTCTTGAGTTCCTCGCGCGGGGTGTACGTGTAGGTGATCCTCGAGTAGTCGTCGCCGGTGGGGGTGCCACCGTTGTACTCGCGCAGTTCCCTCGGCTTGCCGCGAGCATCGCTGATCGACAGCGTCGCGGTACCACCGGCCGGCGGCGTCACGCGCGTCTCGTCCGCGCCCGCGTAGGTGGTGGTGGTGCGCCATCGCTCGACCTTGTGCGAGGTGAACACGTTCGCGGTGGCGCGGCCCATGCCGTCGTAGACGATCGCGTTCTGGCCGGGGACGTCGACGTCGTCGGTGACGAAGATGTCGGTGTCGGGGCCCGATGTCCCGTTGTAGTGCGGTTGGTTCGTCTTGAACGGGCGGCCGAGACTGTCGTGATAGGTGTCGGTGATCAGCCGACCGCCGATCTCGCCATTGGCGGTGCTGGCCTGGGTCTGGCGTTCCTGTAGGAAGCTGTTCAGGATCTGGTGCGAGACCCCGTATTGGCCTGAGAACCGCAGGGTCTTGGTGGTGACCACCGAGGGGCCGGTCTTGCTGGGGGCGTAGGTGAACACCAGGTCGGCGTCGCCGGACTTGGGGTGTCCGGGCTTCCAGACGGCGGCCAGGCGGCCGAGAGCGTCGTACTCTTGCTCGACGACCAGGCCGTTGATGTCGGTCGCGTTCACCGGCAGGTTGCGGGCGCCGGCGTAGGTCGTACTGGATGTCCAGTTGTTGGGATCAGTGACCGCGACGGAGGTGGGCAGGGTTCCGGTCGCGGGCGCGTACGCGGTGGTGGTCGTGCGGTTCTCGGCGTCGGTAGCGCTGGTGACGCGGCCGTACGTGTCGTAGACCGTCTTGGCGGTGGTGACCCGGTTCGGGGTGCCGTCCGCCTTGTAGTCGATCACGGCGTCGGTGGAGGTGGCGTCGCCGATCGTGCCGACCTCGCCCTGGGGATTGTTGTCGTACTGGGTGCGGGCCCAGGCGTAGACGGTGTCCTTGGACGCGGTGGTGTCGCAGTCGCCGACGAGTGATTGGACCTCGACGGGTTTGCCGATGATCCAGGCCGCGCTGTTGTGGGCGTAGGTGGTTTTGACGCAGTACTCGGGCAGACCGTCGGCCTTGTCCGAGACGGTCTCGGGGAGGCCGTGACTGGGTTCGAAGGTGGTGGTCTTGGAGGTTTGGCGCCAGGTGGTGTTGTCGGCGAGGAGGCTGCGGGTGCGGGTCTGCTCGGTGGCGGTGCGGCGGGCGGTGAGTGGGGGCAGGCCGCGGGCGCGGGTGTGGGTGGCGGTGACGGGCGAGGAGAACGGGGTGTTCAGGGTGGTGGTGGCGACGGTGCCGCCGTCGCCGGTGAACGTCTGGGTCTCGTAGGCGAATCCGGCGTGTTCGTTGGCGTCGAGGATGGGGGTGTCGGTGGAGTCGGTGAGGGTGACGGCGCGTTTGGTGCCGTCCTTCTTCACGTCGCCGTCCATGCCCCGGAGGTAGAACGTGGCGGATTGGGTGACGGCGTCGGGGGCCGCGCCGCTGCGGGTGATCACCTGGCCGTAGCCGCGGAACTGGTTCCAGGTGCGGCGGTCCTTGCTCTTGGGCCTGGACGCTTCCTTGTCCTCGGTCAGTTCCGCGTCGTCGCGGTGCCAGGCGGCGCCGCCGAGGTATTCGTAGCGGGTGGAGCGGTTGGGGACCGACGCGTCGATGTCGTGTTCGGTGACCGCGGCGACGGTGTACTTGTGGAACCAGTGCAGGACCGGGTCCGAGGCCTCGTCGTAGTTCCACCACATCGGGTAGCACGCCTTGGTGTTGGCGTCCGGGGTGGGCAGCGTGCTCGGGGTGCACTCGAGGTCGTTGTAGGTGACGGTGGTCTGGCCGCCGGTCTCGTTGGTGATGCCGGTCAGCCGGCGGCGGTTCATCGGCGGGGCGAGGTCGCCTCCGGCATCGACGCGATTGTGCTTGAACGTGCCGGCGAAGTCGACCGAGGGGACGTCGACTTTCTTCGTGCCGTCCCAGGCGGTGCGCGTGATCGAGTTCAGCCACAAGGTGGCGGAGGAGCCGTCCTGGGGGTCGGGGTAGTCCTGGTCGAGGGCGAACTCGTCGACGGTCTGGTACGTCGAGCCGACCAGGGACTGGGTGGTGATCTTCGTCAGGCGCCTGGTGGACCAGAACGACGGCGAGTAGTTCTCGCACTTGCCGGTGGCCGCGCACTGTTGGTCGACGGGGACGTCCGGCCACTTGGCGGCGTTGGCTTTGGTCATTTTGGCCGGGTCGCAGTCGAACCCGTCCTTCTTCAGGCAGCGCTCCGCGGTGTCGAAGAGGACCTGGGCGGTGGGCTGCGTGGTGTCGGTCGTCTTCGAGCCGTAGGTGATCTTCGCCAGGGTGCCGCCGCGGGTGTACTCGGTCAGCGTGCCGGAGCCGACCAGGATCGCGCCGCGGGTGTAACGGTTGGTCTCCGGGGTGTAGATGTAGGTGACCATGCCGCCGCGCGGATCGATCACGTAGTCGAGGTTCCACCGCCATGCCTGCTGGCACCAGGAGGAGTCGAACCCGGCTGCCTTGTAGCAGGGTTCGGCCGGGTCGTTGCCGTAGACGGGGGCGGACCAGGTGGCGTTGGTGGCGGGGCCCGTGGTGGTGCCGGGCTTGTGACCGACGCCGAAGTAGTACTGGACACCGTCGCCCGTGGTCAGGCGCCAGTGCTCGCCGTCGTTGTCGCCGTTGTCCGCGCCGGTGAGGAGCTCGATCCGGGAGTCGTCGTCGTTCTCCAGACGCCACTTGCTCTTGTCGGTGTCGTCCTGGATCAGGGCGGACGACTTGCCGTTGAGAGAGAGGGTCTGGGTGTTCTGCTTGGACCAGCACCTCTCGCCGGAGGTGTCCTTGCCGTCCTTCGCGCAGGCCTGGTAGGAGCGCTCGACGAAGCCGGGCGAGTATTCCCAGCCTTCGCCGATCCAGGAGGCCTGGTTGTTGGTGGAGGTGGTGCGGCCGTCGACGCCGCCCGAGTTGTAGGCCAGGTTGACGGTGGGGGCGGTGCCGCCGACGGCCGGGGGGACGGCGATGCCGTAGGACCAGTTCATCGAACCGGAGTTGCCGCCGACGGACCAGGAGCCGGACGGGGACAGGGAAGTGGCTTTGTAGTCGCCCGAGGGGCCCGAGGCGTCCGCCGTGGTGGCCAGGATCATCGCACCGCCGACCGGTGCGGACGCGGTCTTCGCGTTCGGTACGGCGGCGGGGGCCGGGGCCAGGTCGATGTCGGCGAGGACGCGGTTCTTGGTGCGGTCGTTGCGGGCGCCCGTGACGGGGGTTTTGACGCGGCAGGCGGCGATGTCGGGGGTGGTGAGGGCGCATTCGGGCATGGCGACCAGGCGCAGGCGGGTGGACCAGTCGGCGCCGAAGGCGTTGCGGAATCCGGTGTAGTCGATGCCGACGGTGACCTTGCCGGGGATGGTGGTGGCGGTGTCGGTGCGGCGGACGGTGATCAGGGCGCCGTCGACGCCGGCCTTCTCGGCGGTGGCGTGGTCGGCGACGGTGACCTTCACCCGGGCGGCGGGGGTGTTCGTCGCGGCGGTGGGGGCGGCGGCGAGGGTGCCGGTGCGGAGGGGGCCGGGGGTGGTGGTGTCGGGGGTGGTGATCCAGACCGGGGTGCCGGGGGCGTTGCCGCCGGTGGGGGCGGCGAGCAGGGACGATCCGCCCCGGGCGACGAAGCCGGACGCCGGGGCTGAAGTGGTCTCGGCTTCGGCAGCCTTGGGCCACTCGGGTTTGGCGGGGTTCCAGGTGGGGTGGCCGTCGCCGGTGAGCGGACGCACGGATGGTTTGGGGGCTTTGGTGCCCTTTACCGAGGGGGTTTTGGGGACGTTGTCGGGGATCCAGGTTCCCGGGGTGGGGGTGTTCTTGATGATGTTCGCGGCCTGGGCCGGGCCCACGCTCGCGGTCAGGGCCAGGATCGTGGCTCCGGCCACGATGAGTCTGGCGGCACGCCCCGGTCCGCGCCGGGGAGACCCCGCTTTCGACGATCGTGCACGCATGACGAACCAACCCCCACCAGGACAGGACAGACCCCGCCCCCGAGCAGGCGAGAGATCACAGACGGAGCGCACGGTAGGGCGTAAATCCCGTGTGGGTAAAGGCAGTTCCCAGGGCGTGGTGTGTGCTTCGTCACTACAACCTCGCGGGCTGTTCGATCGTCTCGATCGAGGTCAAATCACCTGTGGCGATTCATAGTTCGGCAATTCGCCTGCACCCTGCGGGGATTCGGATGCATGTCGACAAGATCACTTGGTCGATGTGATCTGTGGCACGTCGCGCGGGCTGCTCCCAACCGGTAGGTTCCGCGCACCTGTGCGCACTCGCGCCACCGCATCCCCGTTCCCGCAGGAGTACCCGTCATGGGACAACCACCCGCCCACGCCCGCCCACGATCCCGTCCGGCCGCGGTGGTCTGCGGGCTCGTCGCGCTCTCCCTGGCCGGAGGGATCTCCGCCGGCACCGCCAACGCCGCGCCGCGCGCGGGCGCCCCGCCCGCCGCCGCCACACCGCCGGTCGATCCCCGGGTCGCCGCCGAGAAGGCCGCGACCGCGCAGGCGAAGCAAACGGGACAGGACACTCCCGTACCGGAGTTGACGACCGAGACCGACACCGTCACCGCCAAACCCGACGGCACCCTCGCGCTCAAACGCACCGTCGAGCCGTCACGGACGAAGAAGTCCGGGACCTGGCGCGATCTCGACCCCACGCTGACCCGGGCCGGGGACGGCACGGTGCGCCCTGCGAGCACCACCAGCGACCTTGCCCTGGGCGGGGGCGGCAGTCGGTTGCTGGCGTCGATGACCAACGGCGGGCGCAAGCTCACCTTCACCTGGCCCACCGCACTGCCCGCCCCCGTCCTGGCCGGCGACGGCGCCCTCTACCCCGGGGTGCTGCCCGACGTCGACCTGAAGGTGTCCGCGACCGAGCAGGGAGGCTTCTCGCACACCCTGATCGTCAAGACCGCGGCGGCCGCGAAGAACCCGCAGCTCGCGACCCTGAGGCTGGGGATGAGCGCCGACGGCCTCACCGTCGGCGAGAACGGCGACGGCACCCTCGCCGCCAGGAAGGCGGACGGCAAGGCCGTGTTCACCGCGCCCGCGCCGGCGATGTGGGACTCGCGCACCACCCCGAAACAGGCCCCCGCCGGGAGCGCGAAGACGGCGGGGGCCGTGGACACGGCGGAGGATCCCTCCGCGCCGATACCGGCGGGCGAGCTGGTCTCCACCGACAGGCGCCCGGGTGTGCACGCCACGACCGCGCCGTTGGAGGCTGCGGTCGCCGCCGGGTCGCTCACGCTCACCCCGGACACGGGCCTGTTGCACGCGCCGGACACGGTGTTCCCGCTCTACATCGACCCGGCCTGGATACCGCTGCGCGACAACGTCAGCCTGTACGGCTGGGTCCAGGACGGCTCCCGCACCACCGTCGGTTACGGGCGCACGGACTATCAACCCGGCGTCGGCTACCAGCACTGGCGCGCCCCGATCGGCCTGGAACGCACCTTCTACCGGGTCGACTACAACTGGCAGGGACGCCTGAACGGCAAGGCGATCAAACGCGTCACCTTCAACACCACCCAGGTCGACTCCGCCGTCCACGACTGCAGCCCCACCGTCACCCAACCCGTCTACCTGCACCTGACCAGCGACACCCTCACCCAGGGCACCAACTGGAACAACCAACCCACCGACCAGGGTCTGTGGGGCACCGCGAACGTGCCGAGCTCCAGCGTCGACGACAAATGCGGCAACCGCCCCGTCGACTTCGACATCACCGCCAACCTCGCCGGCCACCAGAACTGGGAATTCCTCACCCTCGGCATCTACGGCAAGGAAAGCCCCCAGAACACGACCAACGACGGCTTCAAGCGGTTCTCCCGCACCGCCGCGGACAACTTCATCTACATCGAGTACAACACCAAGCCGAACACCCCCACCGACCTGCACATGAGCCCCGAGCCGGTCAACGGGGAAGCGTCCGGGAACTGCGGCTACGTCCCCGGGGTCAACCCCGCGGTGGGAACGGTGAGCCTGTTCGCCACCCTGTCCGACCCCGACGGCCACGACCTGGTGGCCAGGTTCAACGTCGACGAGGTCGGCAACGGCAACCCCCTCGTCTACGACAGCGGTTGGATCTCCGCCGGCCCCAGCGGGCACATCGCCCGCGCGGACGTCCCCGGCGCCAAACTCCTGGACGGCCACACCTACACCTGGTCCGTCACCTCCGACGACGACGATCTCAAATCGGACTGGATCAACGGCTGCACGTTCACCGTCGACGCGACACCGCCCTCGACACCGACGATCACCAGCACCGACTACCCCGTCGACGGCAGCAACAGGAAGGCCGGCGACAAGGGCGACTTCTACCTCACCGCCACCGACGGGCAATCCGGCGTCGAGGCGATCGAGTACACCCTCGACAACTTCGTCCCCGTCGGCGGCGCACCCCGCGCCACCCTCGACCCCGTCAGCGGCAAATGGCGGATCAAGGACCTGCCCGTCGGCATGTGGTACACCCACCACCTGTACGCGCAAACCGTCGACAAGGCCGGAAACCGCTCCCCCCAGGCCCTCTACACGTTCTTCGTCGCCGCCGACCCCAACGCCACGCTGTCCATCGGCGACATCGACGGCAACAAACTCCCCGACCTGCTCACCGTCGACGACACCGGCGCACTGCGCATGTACGGCTCCACCACCGACCCCACCACCGGCGGTGTCGTGGCCTCCCCCGCCAATCAGGGGCCCGGTACCGAGAACGGGAAACCGTCCTGGACCGGAACCGGCATCTCCCACCGGGGCGGCGCGGGAATCTACCGCGACAACCTCTACGCCCTCGGCGGCGGCCAGGTCTTCCTCTACCGCAACAACGGCCTCGACCCCAGCGGGCGCTACTTCAGCACCAGCCGCCGCAGCCCCGTCCCCAGGCCTTCCGCGGACGTCTGCGTCGACCTCACCCGGCCGAACACGCCCTGCGCCGACTACGCGAGCGATTGGGGCAAGACCGCCCAGATCGTCGCGCCCGGCAACGTCGACCCGGTCCCGGGCCAAGCCGCCAACGCGGGTCTGGATCTGATCACCGTCGAGACCGGCACCACCGGCGTCCCGCGCCTGTGGCTCTTCCACGGCGCCAACAGCGCCTCCGTCTTCGACCACGCCTCCCTCGTCGGCACCGGCGACTGGGGCAACCTCGACGTGATCGCCCCCGGCGACGTCACCGGCGACGGGCTGCCCGACCTGTGGGCCCGCGACCGCGTGAGCGGGGCGTTGTACCAGTACGCGTCGAAGAAGAACGCGGACGGCACCGCCGACGTCACCGCCCTCGGCAACACCGCCGCCCGCACCCTGATCGGCACCGGATTCACCACCGCCGTGTACACCGAGGTCCGCTCCGACGGGGACCTCGACGGCGACGGCAAGGCCGACGTGTGGGCCAAGGACTCCCTCGGCCGCCTCTACGTCTTCCGCGGCAAGACACCCGGCGCGGACGGCAACGCGTTCGAACCCGGCCGGTTGATCGCCGACGACCAGACCAAGTGGGACACCTGCGAGTCGTTCACCAACCCCGCCGATCCCACCAACACCGCCGCCAAACTCAAGCTCTGCGGACCGGTCCTGGCGAAGTACAAGAAACTGGGCGGGCCCGGCGGACCGCTGAAACTCCCCCTCACCGGCGTCAAGAACGAAGCGGACACCGTCGGCAGGTACGCCGACTTCCAGGGCGGCAACACCGGCACCACCGCCGGCGCCTCCATCCACTGGTCCCCCACCACCGGCGCCTGGTCCGCCTACGGCGGCATCCGCGACAAATGGCTGACCACCGGCGGCACCAGCGGACCACTCGGCTACCCCACATCCGACGAGAACCCCGTCAAGGACGGCGCACAAACCACCATCGGCAGCGAAAGCCTCTTCGCCGGCACCACGACCACCGGAACCGGCGCCATCACCTGGACCGACACCCTCGGCGCCCACGTCCTCAACGGCCCCATCCACGAACGCTGGCAAATCATGGGCGGCCCCCGCAGCGTTCTGGGGTTCCCCTCCACCGACATCCTGCCCACCAACGCGCAAAAGCCCGGCACCTTCGCGCACTTCCGCATCCCGGGCGCAACCGGGGACACGGCGTCCATCTACCGGTCCGACGCCACCGGCGCGTGGCCCGTGTGGGGATCGATTCGCGGGACCTGGGCCGCGCAGGGCTGGGAGACGGGGCCGCTCGGGTTCCCCACCAGCGCCGAATACGGCGTGATGGCGGGCGTCAGCAGCAACTTCGAGGGCGGGCACATCCGGTGGAACATGCACACCGGCGGCACCACGACCTACCCGGGTACGGACGAGACGCCGATGGGGCGCACCATGCTCTCCGGGGACTTCGACGGCGACGGACGCTCCGACGTGGCCACCGTGGTGGACTTCGGGGGGTGCGCGACCGGGTGGTTCACGCAACTGCGGCGCGCGGACGGGTCGTTGGGCGAGCCTCGGCAAAGTCATGTGCAGCCGGCGGGCACGTTCTGTCAGGGGGACGCGAAGTACGCCGCCGGGGACTTCGATGGCGACGGACGCGCCGACATCGCGGCGCTGTACCACTACGGGAACGGGCACGTGCGCGTGTTCACCTTCCTCGCGAACACCGGCGGTGACGGCGGATTCCACCCCGGCGGCGCCGGGTGGGAACATCCCGCCGGGTGGGACTTCGAGCGGACGACGCTGCTGGCCGGTGACACGACCGGGGACAAGCGCGCCGACCTGGTGCTCGTGCAGGGGTACGCCGACGGGCGGATCTCCACACACAGCCTGCCCGCCGCCGCGGGTGGGGTGTTCGCCACACTGGTGAACGGGTGGGTGGAGACCAACCCCGACTGGTGGCGCTACCAGAACGCCCGCTACACCCTCGGGGACCTCAACGGGGACGGGCGAGCCGACCTCGGGGCCGTCTACGTCCACGACACCGGAGAGGCCAAGGCCTTCGGATTCATCACCGGAGCGGACGGGAGCATCCCCGCACCGGTCGCGTCGTGGAACGCACCCGGCGCCGGATGGAACATCGCACAACTCCAGGCCGTCGCCGCCGACACCAACGGCGACAAACACGCCGACATCGTGCTCATGTTCGACCAGGGCGGCGCACAGACGACGCTGCGGACACTGCTCGCCAAGAGCGACGGGACACTGAACGCGCCGTTCGCAAGTTGGGACAGCGGGGCCGGGAACTGGGAGGCGCCGCGTGCGGCTCCGCTGGCCGGGGACGTCGATGGCGACGGACGTGCCGACATCACCGCCGTCTACGACTACGGCACCACCCGCTGGGCCGCCTACACCTTCACCGCCAAAACCGACGGCGGACTCAACACCTACACCAAGAGCTGGGAGGCACAGGCCGGGATCTGGTAGACAACCGACCACCAGGTGGGGCCCGGCACGCAACCGCGTGC
>NZ_JBHTVA010000127.1:0-15066 GCF_042793325.1 Embleya sp. NPDC056575 | reverse complement strand
GTTCCACCCGGAAGTGGAACCGCCGCGGCCGTCGGGGCGGTTGGCCGCCCGTGCCGATGGCGCCTGCTACAGGTCGACCTGGCGGAACAACAGCCCGATCTCGTCGTTGGACAACCGGCGGGTGCGGCCGGGCTTTTGGTCGCCGAGCTGGATCGGGCCGAACTGCGTGCGCACCAGGCGCTCGACGGGGAAGCCCAGTTCGGCCAGCATGCGCCGGACGATGTGCTTGCGGCCCTCGTGCAGGACCACCTCGACGAGGTAGTTGTTGCCGACGCTGTCCACGATCCGGAAGCTGTCGGCGCGCGCGACGCCGTCCTCCAGTTCGACCCCGTCCTTGAGCCGCTTGCCCAGGTCGCGCGGGATCGGGCCCTGGATCGAGGCGAGGTAGGTCTTGCGCACCTCGTACCGGGGGTGGGTGAGCCGGTTGGACAGCTCGCCGTGGTTGGTGAGCAGGATCAGGCCCTCGGTCTCGGTGTCCAGCCGACCGACGTGGAACAGGCGCTGCTCGAACTCGGTGATGTAGTCGGCGAGGGTGAACCGGCCGTCCGGGTCGTACATGGTGGAGACCACGCCGGTCGGCTTGTTGAACGCGATGTAGGTCTCGGCGGGGCGGGTCGGGATGCGCATCCCGTCGACCTTGATCTCGACCGTGTCCGGGTCGACCCGCATGCCCTGCTCGGTGACCCGCTCGTCGTTGACCTGGACCCGGCCCGCGTCGATCAGGTTCTCGCAGTGCCGGCGGCTGCCGATGCCCGCGTCGGCCATCACCTTCTGCAGCCGCACGCCCTCCTGCTTCTCCCGCTCGTTGCGCTCGGTGTTGCGCATCGTGGTGGGCCGACGGTCGGGGCGACCGGTGCCCGCCGAGGGGCGGCGGTCCTTGCCGCCCGCGGCGCCCGACTTCGGCTGCCCACCCGCGCCGCCGCGACGGTTGTCGTCGGCGACCCGCCGGGGCTGCGGAGTGTTGCTGCCGCGCCCGGTGCCCCCGCGCTTGTTCACCGAGCGTCCCTTGCCTCGGTCGTTGCCGCCGGAGCCTTGCCTGTTGGTGGGTGCCATCAATCTTCCGTAGTCGTCTCGCCGTCGTCGGGATCGGTGTGCACCGCCCCGGTATCCCTCCCAGTATCCCCGCTCCGCGCAAGCGGGTACGCCGCACGGGTCGGCAGCAGCTCCGGACTGGCCCCGCCCTCGGCCTCCAGGGCCTCGATCTCGGGCAGGAAGGGGGCCAATTCCGGCAACTCGTCCAGCGAACGCAGGCCCATCCGCTCCAGAAAGTATTCGGTGGTGCGGTACAGCGTGGCCTGGGTCTCGTACTCGACGCCGTACTCCTCGACCAGCCCGCGCGCCAGCAGCGTGCGCATCACCCCGTCGCAGTTGACCCCGCGCACCGCGGCGATCCGGCCGCGGCTGACCGGCTGGCGGTAGGCGACCACGGCCAGCGTCTCCAGGGCGGCCTGGGTGAGCCGGGACTGCTGCCCGTCCAGGACGAAACGCTCGACCGCGGCGGCGTGCTCGGGACGGCTGTAGAAGCGCCAGCCGCCGGCCACCTCGCGCAGGTCGAAGCCGCGCCCCTGGGTGGTGTACTCCAGGGCCAGCGTGCGCAGCGTGGCGACCACCTCGGGCAGGGGGTGTTCCAGCACCTCGGCGAGCAGGTGTTCGGACACCGGCTCCTGGACCACCATCAGGACGGCCTCCAGGGCCGCCGGGAGTGGACTGTCGGACACCGGGAGGGCGGGGGGCGGGGTCTTGGCC
This sequence comes from Embleya sp. NPDC056575, assembly GCF_042793325.1. Classification (NCBI taxonomy): domain Bacteria; kingdom Bacillati; phylum Actinomycetota; class Actinomycetes; order Kitasatosporales; family Streptomycetaceae; genus Embleya; species Embleya sp. NPDC056575. The sequence continues at coordinate 13,320 of NZ_JBHTVA010000127.1, read as the reverse complement.
CGCGCGGCGCGGGGAGCGGGCACCGCGGCCTCGACGGGCGCCGGCGGCGGGTGGTACTCGGAGGCGGCCTCGGGTTCCACCGCGGATTCGACCCAGGAGTCGGCCATGGGTTCGCCCCCGGGTTCGAGTCCCGGTTCGCGCCGGTGGCCGTCGTCGTTCACGTGCCCTCCTCCTCGTCCACGTCCCGCACCACGGTGTCGAATTCGTCGAACTCCGCGCTCACCGCCACGTCCTCTCCGGCGCCCGCGATCCACTTCACGGTCAGCTCCCCCAGCGCCTCGACCTGGTCGAACCCCACCGCCAACTCGCGGAAGAGTTCGAGCAGGACCAGGAACCGGGCCACCACGTGCAGCGTGTCCGGCGCGTCCGCGGCCAGCTCGGCGAAGGTCGCGCTGCCCATCCGGCGCAGCCGCTCGACCACTATCGCCGCCTGCTCGCGCACGCTCACCCGCTGGGCGTGGATGTGCTCGATCGACACCACCTTCGGCGCCTTCGGGGTCATCGCCTTGGCCGCCATCCGGGCGAACCGCTCCAGGTCGGTGGTGATCACCACCTCCGGCAGCAGCCCCTGGTAGCGCGGCTCCAGCGGCACATCACGCGGATACCGGCGGGACTCCTGGGCCCACCGGTCCGCCAGGATGCCGGCGATCTGCTTGTACGCCCGGTATTGGAGCAGCCGGGCGAACAGGATGTCCCGGGCTTCGAGCAGGGCCAGGTCCTCCGCGTCCTCGACCTCGGCGGCGGGCAGCAGCCGGGCCGTCTTGAGGTCGAGCAGGGTGGCCGCGACCAGCAGGAACTCGGTGGCCTGGCCGAGGTCCCAGTCCGGTCCCTGGGCCCGAATGTGCGCGATGAACTCGTCGGTGACCCGGGACAGCGCCACCTCGGTGACATCCAGTTTGTGCTTGGCGATCAGGCCGAGGAGCAGGTCGAACGGGCCCTCGAAGTTGTCCAGGCTGACCCGGAAGCCGGTGCCGTCGTCCGGTACCGGTACCTGCGCCTCGGCCGGCGGGGCGGGCGCGGGGACGCGGAGCGGGGCGGGCCCCGCCTCGGGATCGGCGGGTCCGGATCCGGCCCCGGCGGCGGACGTCGGCGGCGGCGACCCGTCCGGCCCGACCGGAGCGGCGGGCCGGCCCGGGCCGCGCCCGAGCGCGCGTCGGGGGCGGGCGGAACCGTGGGTGTCGGACATCGTGCGCTCAATGGTGCGGGCCGCGACTGCGGGAAACGGCACGGACCCGCCGGGCGGTGGTCCGAATTGGGCCACTCAGGGGACCGGCGGGTCCGTCGAGACTTCACCGAGCGGGCAACCGCTCGAATCGGGTTTGTCGCTCAAGAGCCACGCAGCCGGCGGACGAGAATACTCGCCTCGCCGCGCGCCTCCAGGTCGGCCAGGACCACCGCGACCGCCTCGCGCACTATCCGCCCGCGGTCCACGGCCAGGCCGTAGTCGCCGCGCAGGCTCAGCCGCGCGTGTTCGAGGTCCATCAGTTCCTCGGCGGAGACGTAGACGGTGATCTTCTCGTCGTGTCGCTCGCGCCCGCTCGGGCGGCGCTGCGCACGGGTGCGCCGATGGGCCGGACGCGCGTTCGGGTCGACCCCCGCGGCGGCGGCGGACATCGACGACGCCCCCGACGGCGTGGGCGCCTCGCGGCGACCGGGCACGGGATGTTGTACGGCGTGCTGTTCGGCCTCGCCGGATCCGCCGTCCGCACCGGACGGCTCGTGGCGCTCGGTGCTGTCGGGTGTGGCCCCGACCGGTGGAACCTGCGCGGGTACGGTGCCGCGCTGCTCTCCCGCGTCGCCGCCGGCACTCTGCTGCTGTCGCAACATCGCGCCGCCGGTGGTGCGGAACAGCTCGTCGGCACCCGGGAGACTCACTCGGCGCGACACCGGGCGAGCACCTCCCTGGCGAGCTGACGGTAGGCGGCTGCGCCCACCGAGTTGGAGGCGTACGTGGTGATCGGTTCGCCCGCGACGGTGGTCTCGGGGAACCTGACGGTGCGTCCGATCACCGTGTGGAAGACCTGGTCGCCGAACGCCTCGGTGACCCGGGCCAGGACCTCGCGGCCGTGCACGGTGCGGACGTCGTACATCGTCGCCAGGATGCCGTCGAGCACGAGGTCGGGGTTCAGCCGCTCGTGCACCTTCTCGATCGTCTCGGTCAGCAGCGCCACGCCGCGCAGCGCGAAGAACTCGCACTCCAGCGGCACGATGACGCTGTTCGCCGCGGTGAGGGCGTTGACCGTGAGCAGACCGAGCGAGGGCTGACAGTCGATGATGATGTAGTCGTAGTCGTTGACCAGCGGCCGGATCGCGCGCGAGAGTGTGGTCTCCCGGGCGACCTCGGTGACCAGTTGGACCTCGGCGGCCGACAGGTCGATGTTGCTGGGCAACAGGTCCATACCGGGGATGATCGTCTTCAGCAGCACGTCGTCCGCGCTGAGATGACTTTCCATCAGCAGGTTGTAGACCGTGAGTTCGAGCTCCATGGGGTTGACGCCCAGGCCCACCGAAAGCGCGCCCTGGGGGTCGAAGTCCACGAGCAGGACCCGGCGACCGTATTCGGCCAACGCGGCACCCAGGTTGATGGTCGACGTGGTCTTGCCGACGCCGCCCTTCTGGTTGCACATCGCGATGATCTTCGCCGGCCCGTGTTCGCTCACCGGCGCCGGGATCGGGAAGTAGGGAAGGGCGCGGCCGGTCGGGCCGACCCGCTCGCGCCGCTGCGTGGCGGCGTCGGGAGCGAGGGTCGCGGCGTATTCCGGATCCGGTTCGTAGTCCGCGTCGGGGTCGAACGGTCCGCCACGCAGTTCCTCGGCGTAGCGCAACTCGTCGTCGTAGTAGTACATATCGTAGGCGTACTCGTGCGCGTCCGGGCCATCGAGCCCGTCGGGCCCGGCCTGGCCGGCCGGGGCGGTGTGGCCCGCCTGGACGGCGGCGTCCGTGCGCGTCCCCTGCTGGTCCTGCGGGCCGTCGGCGGGCCCGTAGGAAGAGGTAGTCGGCGCTGCACGGCCCGGCGCCGCCCCTGGCTGGGCACCCCCGGGAGCAAATGTCGACTCGTTCACAAGTCGTCTTACCTCCTTGCCGACCAGGTCATTTCTTGCTTCGTCAGCCTGAGTCCTTGCCGACGGATCGCGACTCTATGGCGTTGCGGACGGTCGCAGCAAGGCGAACCGCCCGACGCATGCAACATGTGAGGTGATCCAGTCAAGCGCCCGAGGGTGGGATCCTCAGTACATCTGACGTGGTTCGTCAGGGGTTTGGCGCACGTAGACTCGGGTCGTGGACACCGAGGAATGACCCAGGAGTTCCTGGACGACCCGGACATCGGCCCCACCGTCGAGCAAATGTGTGGCGAACGAACTCCGAAGTGTACGTGGGGAGATGCCCCGCTCCGGAGCACTCCGGCCGGCCGCGTCGGCAAGCACGGCCCATCCGCTCTGCCGTGACAGCCGGCCGCCCCGCGCGTTGAGAAAGACGGCGGCGCCACCGGATCCCGAAGCGGCCAGCTCCGGGCGCGCCCGCATCAGGTACACATCGAGCGCCGCCAGGGCGCCCGCCCCCAACGGCACGACCCGCCGCCGACCGCCCGAACCACGAAGCGCGAGCGTCCCGGCCGCCAAGTCGACATCGGCGAGGTCCATCCCCACCGCCTCCGAAACCCGGGCCCCGCACCCATACAACACCTCGACCAAGGCCCGATCCCGAAGCCCGAACGCTCCCGCGGCAGCCGAAGCCGCGGCAAACAACGCCTCCACCGACTCCGGCGACAACACATCCCCACGCCACCGCCCCGAAACCACCGGATCCGGAGCAACCCCACACGCCACATCCACGGCGACCAACCCGGCACTCACCGCGAACGCGTGAACCCCGCGCACGGCCACAAGCGCCCGCGCCACGGAAGCCGGCGCCAACCCCTCGTCCCGCAACGCCCCACCGAACCCACGCACATCCGCGGCCCGAACCCCGCCCAACCCCTCGATACCAAGCCCGCGCAAATAGAGGAGGTAGCGCCCAAGATCCCGCCGATAGGCAACCAACGTGTTCGAAGCCGACCCACGCCGAAGCCTCAAATCCCCCAAATACCCCTCAACAACGCTCTCCACGCCCCCCATTCTGGCGCCCAAAACACCACATGCCGCACACCCACGTCATTGGGGGTGTACGGCATGCGCACGGCCTCGACCAGAAACCAACCCACAGCCCTCAAGCCAAGCCACCTTCAGCCCGGCCGGCACCTGAGGCCAAGCAGGAAACCGCAGCCCTCAAGCCCCGGCCAAGCCACCTTCAGCCCGGCCGGCGCTTGAGGCCAAGCAGGTAAACCGCAGCCCTCAAGCCCGGCCGAGCCAACCCCAGCCCGGCCGGCCCATGAGGCCAATCGAAAAGGGGTCAGGAACCCAGGACCTCTTCGAGCGAAACGGCGTCAATCCCCAGCGCCTCGCCCACGGCCGCGTTCGTAAGCCGACCCTCGTGCGTCGACAGACCAAGCGCCAACGCCCGATCCGCCTTCGCCGCCTCACGCCACCCACGGTTCGCCAACTGCACGATGTACGGCAGCGTCGCATTCGTCAGCGCATACGTGGACGTGTGCGGCACCGCACCCGGCATGTTCGCCACGCAGTAGAAGATCGAGTTGTGCACCTTGTACACCGGGTCGTCGTGCGTCGTGGCGTGCGAGTCCTCGAAGCACCCGCCCTGGTCGATCGCGATGTCGACCAGCACCGAGCCCGGCTTCATCCGCGACACCAGCTCGTTGGTGATCAGCTTCGGCGCCTTCGCACCCGGAATCAGCACCGCGCCGATGACCAGGTCCGCGTCCAGCACGGCCTTCTCGATCTCGTACGTGTTCGACGCGACCGTCTGCAGGTGCCCCTGGTAGATCCGGTCCGCGTCGCGCAGCGCCTGGATGTTCCGGTCCAGCAGCAGCACCTCGGCCTGCATGCCGAGCGCGATCGCGGCGGCGTTCATCCCCGAGACACCGGCGCCGATCACGACGACCTTCGCGGCGTAGACGCCGGAGACGCCACCCATGAGGGTGCCGCGACCGCCGCCCTGCGCCATCAGGTGGTACGAGCCGACCTGCGGCGCGAGCCGACCGGCCACCTCGGACATCGGCGCGAGCAGCGGCAGCGCGCCGTTGGGCAGCTGCACCGTCTCGTAGGCGATGGACGTGGTCCCGGCTTTGAGCAGGGCCTCGGTGCACTCCTTGCCCGCGGCGAGGTGCAGGTAGGTGAACAGCGTCTGGTCCTTGCGGAGCCGGCCGAACTCGGAGGCGATCGGCTCCTTGACCTTCAGGATCAGCTCGCCGGTCGCCCAGACCTCGTCCGCCGTGCCGAGGATGGTCGCCCCCGCGGCCACGTACTCCTCGTTGGGGATGGACGAGCCGACGCCGGCGTCGTGCTCGATGAAGACCTCGTGACCGTTGCGCACCAGCTCGTGCACGCCGGCGGGCGTGATCGCCACGCGGTACTCGTGGTTCTTGACCTCGCGGGGGATACCGACCTTCACGGCTATCAAGTCCTGTCGACAGAGGGTTGGGCACCAGCGAGCCCGAGCATGCGAAATGCACGCCGTACCTCGTGGTGTCCCTAGCTTAGTGCGGTTGGAACCCCCCGCCAACCTTACAAAGTGGCAGTGAGGACTGGACCGCTTGTCTATTTCGTAGGTTGCGCCCAAAACTTTGGACAGCAGCGAGTACCCACTAGGGGTCTACTCGTCACCCAGGAAGCGGCGAACCTCGTCGGCCTCGGGCGCGCCCGCGTCCACGAGCAGGGCCAATGCCTGCCGGCGGCGCGATCGGGCGTCCCGGGCGTCGCCCGAATCGAGCGCCAGTTCGGCGCTCTGCAACAGCGCCAGCGCCTCCAGCCGCTCGTCGCCGGCCGCGCGAAACGCCTCCATCGCGTCCCGGTAGACCGTCAGCGCCTCCGGCACCCGACCCGCCTCGCCGAGCACTGCGGCGATGTCGGCCAGCACCCGGCCGATCTCGGCGGGGTCGCCGATCCGCCGACGCACCCCGAGCGCCGCCCGGTGGTCGCGCACCGACTGTTCGAAGCGGCCCATCCGCGCGTGCAGCCGGCCCAGGTGGGAGAGCACCCGCGCCTGGCCGGCCGCGTCGCCTATGGTGCGGCGCAGCAGCAGCGACCGGTCGTACCAGTCGGCGGCCCGTTGCAGGTCGCCCAGGTCGGCGTAGGCATTGCCGAGGTTGACCATCGCCCGCCCCTCGCCGGCCGGGTCGCCCAGTCCGCGGGAGACCTCCAGCGCCGCGCGGTAGCAGGACAGCGCCTCCTCCAGCTCCGCGCGCGCGACGTGCAGGTTGCCCAGATTGAGCAGGGCCACCGCCTCCTGCCGGCCGGAGCCGGCCCGGCGTGCGGTGGTCAGCGCGAGTTCGTGCAGTTCGCGGACGTCGCTCCAGTGCGCGCGGCGGTCCAGGAGTCGGGTGAGCACCGAGACCAGCCGGCGCGTCGCCGCGTCCAGTCCGGCCGCGGCGGCCACCCGGGCGGCGGCCAGCAGTTCGGGCCGCTCGTCGCGCAGCCACGCGCGGGCCTCGTCGGCGCTGTCGAAACGCACGTCGGCGGCCGGGTCCGGACCACCCGTGCCGATGATGATCCGCTCCGCCGAGCGGGCCAGGCGCACATACCGGTCGAGCAGCCGCACCCGGGCGTTGCGCCGCTCGCCGGGCCGCTCCTCCGCGTCCAGACGCTCTTGTACATAGCCGCGCACCAGGTCGTGGAAGCGGAAGCGGCCCGGCACCGAGCCCGGCTCCAACAGGTGCAGCTCGCGCAGCTCGATCAACGACCGCGTCGCCGCGTCCGGCCCGCAGTCGGCCAGCGCCGCGGCGGCGTCCGCGCCGAACTCGCGACCCGGCACCAGCGCGAGCAGCCGCAACAGCCGGGCGGCCGACGGCACCAGTTCACGATGGATCAGCGAGAAGCACGCCCGCACCGCCAGGTCGTCCCCGGCCTGCTCGTGCAGCCGCAACCGCTCGGCCCGCAACCGCCGCCCGACATCGGCCATCGCGTAGCGCGGCCGGGCCCGCAACCACGCGCCCGCCATCCGCAGCGCCGCCGGGTGGTAGTCGCACAGCGCGGCCAGCTCGTCCGCGGCCCGCGGATCGCACGCGACCCGGGTGTGTCCGGCCAGGTTCCCCAGCAGTTCGGCCGCGGCGCGCGGGTCGAGCATGTCCAGCGCACAACTGCGCACCGCCGCCGCCCGCCCCAGGCCGGTGAGCGGGGCCACCGAGGTGACCACGACGAGTGCGGTGGGGCTCTCCGGCAGCAGCGGCCGCAACTGCGGCGTCCCGGTCACGTCCTCGAGCAGGATCAGGAACCGTTTGCCGTCCAGGTGCTCGCGAAAGAGCCGGATACGCTCCTCGTGCGCGGAGGGGATGCTCGCCGTGCCGAGCGCGTACAACATCGATTCCAGCACGTCGCCCGGCGGGATCAGCTCACCGCGCGGCCCGGTGAGCCGGGCGTAGAGCCGCCCGTCGGGGAAGTGCGGGGCCAGCCGATGGGCGAGTCGTACCGCGAACTCGGTCCGCCCCACTCCCACCGGTCCGGTGATCGCGACCACCCGGTCCCGGGGCAGCCACACCGTGCGGGTGGTGCCGGGGTGCTCCGGATCGGTCGGCGCCAGTTGCGCGGGGATCGCCGCGCCGGGTCCGGTCACCCAGGTATAGAGGGTGTCGAGTTCGTCGGTACGCCCGACGAAGTCGGGTCCGCCGGGCGGCAGTTGGTCCACGATCGCGGGCAACGCCCCGACCGGCGCGCGCATTCCGGGAACCAGCCCCTCGGTCGACGCGCACGCGACCTCGGACTCCCCGGTCACACCCACCGCAGACGCCCCCTGTCTCACCCACACCCATCGCGCAGATTACGACCACGCACGGGCCCGCAGGGCCCGACTCGCCAACCCCGAGTCACGAAATCCGCAGCCTTGCGCGCCCGAGGCGACGGGTGAGCGAGCGGGCACGGATGTCCCGGGCCCACCGGGACTCGACCGCCGCCGGTCAGAACGGTCGAGCGGGCCAGGGCGCGTCCGCGGCCCGCAGCGCGTCCAACCCGTCCCCCGCCCGCGCGGCCGCCAGCGCCAACGCTCCCGAAACCAGTGTCGGATTGTGCAGCTCGCCCGCCAGGATCAGCTCGATCGCCTCGTCCACCGGCAGCCAGGCGAGCTCCATCCCGACCTCCTCGTGCTCCACCGCGAACCGCTCGGCGGTGGACTCGGACAACCCGCGCGCGAGGAACACCCGGATCGCCTCGTCCGAGGAGCCGGGCGTGGTGTAGATGTCCAGAAGCACGTTCCAGACGGCGGCCTCGTGGTGCGCCTCCTCGAACAGCTCCCGCCGGGCGGCGTGCAGCGGATGTTCGCCGGCCACGTCCAGCAACCCGGCCGGGATCTCCCACAACTTCTGCCGCACGGGATGCCGGTACTGCCGCAGCACCAGGATGCGCCCCCGCTCGTCCAGCGCCACCACGCCCACCGCGCCGGGGTGGTCCAGGTAGTCGCGCCGCGCGCTGCTCCCGTCCGGCATCTCGACCATGTCGCTGCGCATCGACCAGACCCGCCCCCGAAACGGCGTCTCACTCGCCGAAACCGGCCACGACTCGGGGGTGTCGCCGATCCTCGCCCGAATCCGCGGGTCGTTCACGATGCGCTCCCTCTCACCCGGCCGCCGGCCGAATACCGCCGCCCCGATCGGCCAGCCTAATGGTCTTCGACCATGCGCCGACCACGCACGGGCCCGTGAGCGCACCGACCCCGACCACCGTCGATCGGGGCGGCCGGCGAAACGCGGGAAGCCACCCGCCCGCGTGCGCGGGTGGGTGGCTTCCCGGGTCGTCGAGCGCTCGGGCGGGTCGAGCGGTCGGGCGCGTCGAGCGATCCCACGGCGGGCGATCGGTCAGGAGGTCGTCTCCACGACCCGGTCCTCGCCCTTGATCCGGCGGACCGCCGCCGCGACCAGGCCCGCGAACAGCGGGTGCGGACGCGTCGGGCGCGACTTCAGCTCCGGGTGGGCCTGGGTCGCGATGAAGTACGGGTGCTGCTCGCGCGGCAGTTCGACGTACTCCACCAGTCGGCCGTCGGGGGAGAGTCCGGAGAAGACCAAACCGGTCTCCTCCAGCCGGGTCCGGTAGGCGTTGTTGACCTCGTAGCGGTGCCGGTGGCGCTCCTCGGAGCGGGCCGCGCCGTACACCTCGCGCGCGATCGAGCCCTCGGCCAGGTCCGCGGTGTACAGCCCGAGCCGCATCGTGCCGCCCAGGTCGCCCTGGCCCGCCACGATGTCGAGTTGGTCGGCCATGGTGGCCACCACCGGGTGCGCGGCCTCGGAGTCGAACTCCAGCGAGTTGGCCCCGTCGAGCCCGGCCAGGTTGCGCGCGGCCTCGATCACCATGCACTGCAGGCCCAGGCAGATGCCCAGGGTCGGGATCCGGTGCTCACGGGCGTAGGCGATCGCCTGCACCTTGCCCTCGACGCCCCGGTCGCCGAAGCCGCCGGGGATCAGCACCGCGTCGCAGTCGCCGAGTTCGCGCGCGGCGCCCTCGGGCGTGGCGGTGTTGTCCGAGGTCACCCACTTGATCCGGGTGCGCACGTTGTTGGCGAAGCCGCCCGCGCGGATCGCCTCGGTGACCGAGAGGTAGGCGTCGGGCAGGTCGATGTACTTGCCGACCAGCGCGACGGTGACCTCACGCTCCGGCTGGTGCACCCGGCGCAGCAGGTCGTCCCATTCGGTCCAGTCCACGTCCCGGAAGTTCAGCCCGAGCCGGCGCACCACGTACGCGTCCAGGCCCTCCGAGTGCAGCACCTTGGGGATGTCGTAGATGGACGGGGCGTCGATGGCCGCGACCACGGCCTCCTCGTCCACGTCGCACATCAGCGAGATCTTGCGCTTGATGTCCTGCGGCACCGCGCGGTCGGCGCGCAGCACGATCGCGTCGGGCTGGATGCCGATGCTGCGCAGCGCGGCGACCGAGTGCTGGGTCGGCTTGGTCTTCAGCTCGCCCGAGGGGCCGATGTACGGGAGCAGCGAGACGTGCAGGAAGAAGACGTTGTCCCGGCCGACCTCGTGCCGGACCTGGCGGATCGACTCCAGGAAGGGCAGCGACTCGATGTCGCCGACGGTCCCGCCGACTTCGGTGATCACGATGTCGACGTCGGCGGCGGCCATCGCCCGGATCCGCGACTTGATCTCGTTCGTGATGTGCGGGATGACCTGGACGGTGTCGCCCAGGTATTCGCCGCGGCGCTCCTTGGCGATCACCGACGAGTAGACCTGACCGGTCGTCACATTGGCCGAGCCGTGCAGGTCGACGTCGAGGAAGCGTTCGTAGTGGCCGACGTCCAGGTCGGTCTCGGCGCCGTCGTTGGTGACGAACACCTCGCCGTGCTGGAACGGGTTCATCGTGCCGGGGTCGACGTTGAGGTAGGGGTCGAGCTTCTGCATCGTGACCCGCAGGCCGCGCGCCTTGAGGAGCGCTCCGAGGCTCGACGCGGTGAGCCCCTTGCCAAGCGAGGAGGCGACGCCTCCGGTGACGAAGAGGTGCTTCGCCTGCCGGGTGCGACTGGGCGTCTGAGGCACTGCCAAGGAAGGGCTCCCGTGGTTGCGATGAGGGGGATGTCCTGGGGACATCCGAGGGATATCGAAGGGGACGCTGCTGGGCCGACGCGGGCCCGGAACAGTCCCACCAAGTCCACGGGATACCAGCCTAACAGCGTCGGGGGTCGAGGTCCCGCACCCGGGGCGGAACAACTGCGACACCACCCGGCGATTGCCCAGAGTGACGACGCACGGGAGAATCCGGACGCATGCCGACGGAACGGCCGAGTCGGATTCCACGCAGAGTCAACGATCGGGTCGGCGAAAGCAGGCACGTTTCAGCGCCGACGGCGCACTATGCTACGCAGGCGGCGCGCGAGTCTCTCTCCGTTCGCCGACACCCGCGCGCAGCGGAACCCACGCGCGCGACGGGTGCGCGTCCCCCGGATCCCGACGGGACGACATTTCGGGAGCACCGGTCGATCCGACCACCCTTGCGGCGGTCGATCACGCGTGCGTGGTGCACCCTGGAATGAATCGATCAAGGCAACCGAGACAACGAATCGATCGATCGCCGATCGGAACACGACCATCGGCGCGCAGGGCACGTACCACCCGCAGCAGCACCCAAGACCCACCGGTACCGGAACACAGCACGACCCGCCGGCACCGAACACAGCAACCCGTACGAGCCGATCCCTCGTACGCGCCCAGCCCCCCCGGCCGATCCCCGCCGCGCACGACGGGACCACCGGCCTCACCAGGACGACCAGGAACGGAAAGCGCTGCCCGTGACCAGCCGCATCGAGGACTACGCCCTCATCGGGGACATGCAGACCGCCGCTCTCGTGGGCCGCGACGGTTCCATGGATTGGCTCTGCCTCCCCCGCTTCGATTCGCCCGCCGTGTTCGCCGGCCTGCTCGGCAGCGAGGAACACGGCTCGTGGCAAGTCGCGCCGCTCTCCGGCGGCCCCGCGACACGCCGCCGGTATCGCGGCGACTCGCTGATCCTCGAATCGGAGTGGGAGACCCCCCGGGGCACCGTTCGGGTGATCGATTTCATGCCGCCGGCCGACGCCCTGGTCGGCGCGCCGGTGGTGGTGCGGATCGTGGAGGGCGTGTCCGGCCAGGTGCCGGTGCGCTCGGAGCTGCGCATGCGCTTCCACTACGGCAAGGTCGTGCCCTGGGTGCGCCGCGAGGCGGACGGCCGCACGGTCGCCGTCGCCGGGCCCGACGCGGTGTGGTTCGACAGCGACACCGAGACCTACGGACGCGGGCTGACCACCTATTCGGACGTCACCCTCGGGGAGGGCGACCGGGTCACGTTCACCCTCACGTGGCACCCCTCGCACGTCGACGGCCCGCTGCGCACCGACGCGCTCGCGGCGCTCGCGGACACCGAGGCGTTCTGGACCGACTGGATGACCCGCTGTACCTACCAGGGCCCGTGGCGCGAGCCGGTGGTGCGCTCGCTGATCACGCTCAAGGCGCTGACGTACGCCCCCACCGGCGGCATCGTCGCCGCGCCGACCACCTCGCTGCCCGAGGACGTGGGCGGCGTGCGCAACTGGGACTACCGCTACACGTGGCTGCGGGACGCGGCGATGACGCTGGGCGCGCTGCTCAAGACCGGCTTCGTCGACGAGGCCAAGGCGTGGCGCGAGTGGCTGCTGCGGGCGGTGGCGGGCGACCCGGAGAACCTGCAGATCATGTACGGCGTGGGCGGCGAGCGCCGGCTCACCGAGTACGAGGCGACCTGGCTGCCCGGCTACGAGGGCTCGCATCCGGTACGGATCGGCAACGCCGCCGCCGAGCAGTTCCAGCTCGACGTCTACGGCGAGGTCGTCGACGCGCTGCACCTGGGCCGGGTCGCCGGCATGGAGGGCCACGACCACGCGCACGCGCTCCAGCTCAAGCTGATGGACTACATGGAGCAGCACTGGCGCGACCCGGACGAGGGCATCTGGGAAGTGCGCGGGCCGCGCCGGCACTTCGTGCACTCCAAGGTGATGGCGTGGGTCGCGGTGGACCGCACCATCAAGATGCTGGTCGACCAGCCCGAGGACTCCGACACCGGGAAGATGCTGGAGCACCTGAAGGGTGTGCGCGAGGAGATCCACCGCGAGGTGTGCGCGTACGGCTACGACGCCGAGCGCAACACCTTCACCCAGTACTACGGCTCCACCGAGCTGGACGCCTCGCTGCTGCTGATCCCGCAGGTGGGCTTCCTGCCGCCGGAGGACAAGCGGGTGATCGGCACGATCGAGGCGATCCAGCGCGAGCTGACCGAGGACGGCTTCGTACGCCGCTACCCCACCAACGGCACCAGCGTCGGCCTGGACGGCCTGCCCGGCGACGAAGGCGCGTTCCTGGCCTGCTCGTTCTGGCTCGCCGACGACCTGGCCATGATCGGCCGGGTGGAGGAGGCGCGCGAGCTGTTCGAACGCCTGCTCGCGCTGCGCAACGACCTGGGCCTGCTCGCCGAGGAGTGGGACCCGCGCCTCCAGCGCCAAGTGGGCAACTTCCCGCAGGCGTTCAGCCACGTGCCGCTGATCGACACCGCGCTGCGGCTGACCGCGACGATGCGCGCGAGGGCGGTCGTGGCGGCGGAGTAGGGGCCGGCTCGCGCGGGGTCCCGCGGGGTCGTGTCAGGCCCGGTTCGGTGTGGCCGTTCGAAGCCGGTGGGCGCGCTGTGCAGGTGTGCGTACCGGTTCCGGGTGGTACATCCGGGCCCATGACCTCGCCCGATAATACGACGCAGACGCGGGCGACGAGGATTTAGGTTG
>NZ_JBHTVA010000126.1:0-16875 GCF_042793325.1 Embleya sp. NPDC056575 | reverse complement strand
CCACCGACCCCCGACTCCTTCGACGGGCTGATCGTCGCCCGGACCGCGGCCGAAGTCAGACACGCCGTGGCCGAATTGTCGGAGAGAGACATGAACCGCCGTACTTTCCTGGCCAACACGACCTTCGGCGCCGGGGCGTTCGCCGCTCCCGCGTTGTTCTGGTCGACCGCATCCAGGGCCGAGGCCGAGCCCGAGCAGCTTGCCTCACAAGGCCCCACCACGGTGCGCGACGCAGACGTACTACGCATCCACCAGACCGTCCTGGCGTTTCGCCGACTCGACCGCGCCCAGGGCGGCGGGGACCTGCGGGACACCGTGGTCCACCACCTCAACGGCGTCGCGCGGACCAAGCTGGCCGGCTCCTACGGAGACGAGGTGGGCCGCCGATTGTTCCGGGCGGTGGCCGAACTCACCGAGTTGGCCGGGTGGTTGTCGTTCGATTCCGGCCGGCACGCGCTCGCCCAGCGCTATCACATCCAGGCGCTGCGGCTGGCCCAGGCGGCCGACGACCCGGCGTACGGGGCGTACGTGATGGCCAACATGGCCTGCCAGGCGGTGTATCTGGGCCACGGGTGGGAGGCGGTCCAGCTGGCCCGGGCCGCCGAGCAGGGCGGCGGAAGCCGGCTGGGCCCGCGGGCGCGCGCGATCGTGGCCTCGATGGAGGCGCGGGGCTACGCGGCGCTGGGCGACCGGCGCGCGTGCGAGCGGGCGATGGGCACGGCCGAGCGGTACCTGGACGCGGCCAACGCGGTCGAGGACGACCCGTCGTGGTGCAACTACTTCGACGAGTCCGAGTTGCAGCACGAGTTCGCGCACAGCCACCGCGACCTCGGCCTGCCGGACAAGATCCACGGCTTCGCGGGCGCGTCGATAAAGCTGCGCCGGGCCGGCGCGTCGCGTCGGTGTGCGCAGGACACCACGTTCATGGCCGCGGCGCACCTGGCCCAGGGCGATCTGGACGCGGCGTGCGCCAAGGCCGGCGAGGCGCTGCGGATCACGGGCAACCTGTCGTCCACCCAGTGCAACGACTTCCTGGCGGACTTCCGCAGGCGGCTGCGCCCGTACGCGAAGGAACCGATCGCGCGTGCGTTCAGCGAGGAGGCGGACCACATCCTCGGCGACCTGGCCGCCGCTTAGGCCTTGGCGGGCGGATCCCGGTGCCGTGCCGCACGGGTGTGCCGGAGAAGCAGGCGCGGCGTGGTCGCGCGCGGCTGCTTCTCCGGTGCGGTCGGGTGTGGCGCCGGGCGGTACGGCCCCGCCGGGATCCGCCGGACCGGGGCCGGTCGCCCGGTGGGACCGGCACTGCCGTCGGTCAGGCCGACAGCAGCTCCTCCAGTTCCTCTTCGCGGTGCGGCGCCGCGACGAACAGCAGTTCGTCGCCGGCCTCCAGCGAGTCGTCCTTGCCGGGGACCAGTACCCGGCCCTCGCGGATGATCGTCACCAGCGCCGTGTCCTCGGGCCACGCCACGTCGCCGACGCGCGTGCCGACGAGGGAGGCGTCGCCCGGAAGGGTCAGCTCGACCAGGTTGGCGTCGCCCTGGCTGAACCGCATCAGGCGGACCAGGTCGCCGACGCTGACCGCTTCCTCGACCAGGGCCGACATCAGGCGCGGCGTGGACACGGCGACGTCCACGCCCCACGCCTCGTTGAACAACCACTCGTTCTTCGGGTTGTTCACCCGGGCGACCACGCGCGGCACGCCGTACTCGGTCTTGGCCAGCAGCGAGACGACCAGGTTCACCTTGTCGTCGCCGGTCGCCGCGATCACCACGTTGCAGCGCTGCAACGCGGCCTCGTCCAGCGAGGAGATCTCGCACGCGTCGGCGAGCAGCCACTCGGCCTGCGGCACGCTGTCCACCTTGATGGCGTCCGGTGCCTTGTCGACGAGCAGGACCTCGTGGCCGTTTTCCAACAGCTCCGCGGCGATGGAGCGACCCACCGCGCCGGCGCCCGCGATTGCGACCCGCATCAGCCCTCCTCCGGTGCTTTCTCGAAGGCCGCCTCGACGGCGGCCACATCCGCCTGGTGCATGACCACGTGCACGAGGTCGCCCTCTTGGATCACGGTCTCGGAGGTCGGCAGGATGCCTTCGCCCAAACGGGTGACGAAGGCGACCCGGGCGCCCGACGCCTGTTCGAGCCGGGTGATGCGGTGTCCCACCCACGCCGAGTTCACGTGTACCTCGGCCAGTTGCACGCTGCCGGAGGGGTCGCGCCACAGCGGTTCGGCGCCGCTGGGCAACAACCGGCGCAACATCTGGTCCGCGGTCCAGCGCACGGTGGCCACCGTGGGGATACCCAGGCGTTCGTACACCTCTGCCCGGCGCGGGTCGTAGATGCGCGCGGCCACATTCTCCACACCGAACGTCTCGCGCGCGACACGCGCCGCGATGATGTTCGAGTTGTCGCCGCTGCTGACCGCCGCGAACGCGCCGGCCTCTTCTATACCGGCCTCGCGCAGGGTGTCCTGGTCGAAACCGATGCCCTTGATCCGGCGGCCGGAGAAGTGCGACCCCAGCCGGCGGAACGCGGAGGGATCGCGGTCGATGACCGCCACCGAATGCCCCAGTTCCTCGAGCGTCTGGGCCAGCGTGGATCCCACGCGCCCGCAGCCCATGATGACGATGTGCACGGCCGTCCTTCCGGATTTGGTCCGTTGTGCCCGGTCTGATGCTCGTTTGTGGTGTTACCAGGGTGGCAGACCTCGCCGAGACGTTACACGTGGGCGCCTTACGGCATGCCCCCGGCCCGGCAAAAGTCGATGGGCTTACGATCACCTGCGTGTCAAGACTGACCGATCTGTCCAAACGCATCCTTGTCGGCCGAGCCTTGCGCAGCGACAAGCTGTCCGAGACGCTCCTGCCGAAGCGCATCGCGCTGCCCATTTTCGCCTCCGACGCACTGTCCTCCGTCGCGTACGCGCCGGACGAGATCCTGCTCACCCTTTCCATGGCGGGAATGGCGACCTACCACTTCTCGTGGAAGGTCGGTCTGGCCGTCGTCGTCGTCATGCTGACCGTGGTCGCCTCCTACCGCCAGAACGTCCACGCCTATCCCAGTGGCGGCGGTGACTACGAGGTCGCGAACGTCAACCTCGGCCCCAACGCCGGTTTGACGGTCGGCAGCGCGCTCCTGGTCGACTACGTGCTGACCGTGGCGGTATCGGTCTCCTCCGGCGTCGCCAACATGGCCTCCGCCGTGCCCGCGCTCGAGGGGCACAAGGTGTTGTTGGCGGTCGGCCTGGTGCTGCTGCTGATGGCGATGAACCTGCGCGGCGTCCGCGAGTCGGGCAAGCTCTTCGCCGTCCCCACCTACGCGTTCATGGCCGCCATCCTCGGGATGACCCTGTTCGGCCTGATCCGGGCCGCCACCGGCGCCACCATGGAGGCCGAGAGCGCCGGGTTCCACATCGAGGCCGAGGACAGCTTCAGCGGCTTCGCGCTGGTGTTCCTGCTGCTGCGCACCTTCTCCTCCGGATGCGCGGCGCTGACCGGTGTCGAGGCGATCAGCAACGGTGTACCGGCCTTCCGCAAGCCCAAGAGCAAGAACGCGGCCTCCACGCTGCTGCTGATGGGCACCATCTCGGTGACCATGCTGATGGGCATGCTGGCGCTGGCCAACATGACCAAGGTGCGGTTCGCGGAGAACCCGGAGAGCCAGATCCAGGGGGCGCCCGCGGGCTACGAGCAGAAGACCGTGGTCGCGCAGGTCGCCGACGCGGTCTTCGGTGGCACCTTCGCGTCGCCGCTGTTCTATCTCGTCCTCGCGGTCACCGGCCTGATCCTGATCCTGGCCGCGAACACCGCGTTCAACGGCTTCCCGGTGCTCGGCTCGATCCTGGCCCAGGACCGCTACCTGCCCCGGCAGCTGCACACGCGCGGCGACCGCCTCGCGTTCAGCAACGGCATCATCATGCTGGCCGCGTTCGCGATCGTGTTGATCGTCGCGTTCGAGGCCGAGCCCACCAAGCTGATCCAGCTGTACGTGGTCGGCGTCTTCGTGTCCTTCACGATGAGCCAGGCGGGCATGATCCGGCACTGGACCCGGCACCTGAAGACCGAGACCGAACCGGCCGAGCGACGGCGGATGATGCGCAGCCGGGTGATCAACGCCTTCGGCCTGTGCATGACCGGCGCGGTCCTGGTGATCGTGCTGGTGACCAAGTTCGTGCAGGGCGCCTGGATCGCGATCGCCGCGATGGGCGTGCTGTTCCTGTTGATGAAGCAGATCCGGCGACACTACGACCGGGTGGCCACGGAGCTGGCGGCCGTGGAGATGGACGACACCAAGCTGCCCTCGCGGGTGCATGCCATCGTGCTGGTGTCCAAGCTGCACAAGCCCTCGCTGCGGGCGCTGGCGTACGCGCGCTACTCGCGGCCGAACGTGGTCGAGGCGGTCACGGTCAATGTGGACCCGGCCGAGACCGAGGCGCTGCGGCGGGAGTGGGACGAGCGCGGGATAGAGGTGCCGCTCAAGGTGCTCGACTCGCCGTATCGGGAGATCACCCGGCCGGTGATCGAGTACGTGAAGTCGGTGCGTCGGTCCAGCCCGCGCGACGTGGTGAACGTGTACATCCCGGAGTACGTGGTCGGCCGCTGGTACGAGCAGATCCTGCACAACCAGAGTGCGCTGCGGCTCAAGGGACGGTTGTTGTTCACGCCGGGGGTCATGGTCACGTCGGTGCCGTGGCAGCTGGAGTCGTCCGAGCGGCTGAAGGAGCCGAAGGCCTGGGTGGCGCCGGGGTCGGTGCGGCGGGGGCCGGCGCGGACGCCTCGGGGTGGGGACGGGAAGCGGAGCGGGTCCGGGCCGGGGGCGGGTTCGGGGCCGGGCTCGGGGTCCGGGTCGGGCTCGGGGTCCGGGGCCGGGTCTGGGTCTGGGTCCGGGGCGTCCTGAGTTCGGGTGGGTCGTGACGGTGTGTGGTGACGGTGGGCGCGGGTTCTTCGGGTAGGGACTACCCTGGAAGCCGCGCCCACCTCCGTGAGGCGCTTTCTTTGTGTCGTCGTCGTGTCGGTGTGTGCGCCTGGGCGTGGTCGGCCGCGGGGCGGCCGAGGCCCCTTGTCGTGCGTCGGTTGTGTTCGGCCCCTGGTTTTCGTCTGTTGCCCGTTGTTTTCATCGACTGCTTTCGTCGACTGCTTTCGTCGACTGCTTGAGTCGACTGCTTGAATCGACTGTTTTCATCGATGTTGTACGAGTTGTGCTACGAGCTGTGCGAGGAGTGCCGTGTCTGTCGGATCCACCACCCCCGAGTCGGACCAGTCCCTGCGGGGTGAGCGATACGAGGTCGAGATCGGCCCGGTTGCTCACGGTGGGCACTGCGTCGCTCGCCACGAGGGCCGTGTGATCTTCGTTCGGCACGGCCTTCCGGGCGAGCGGGCCGTCGTGGAGATCACCGACGGCGGGCCGACCTCGCGCTTCCTGCGCGCGGACGTGGTCGAGGTGCTGCACGCCTCGCCGGATCGCGTCACGCCCGCGTGCCCGGTGGCCGGGCCCGGCATGTGCGGCGGTTGCGACTGGCAGCACGCCACGCCCGCCGCCCAGCGCCGACTCAAGGGCGATGTGGTCGCCGAGCAGTTGCTGCGGCTCGGCAAGGTCGACGTACAGGTCGAGGTGGAGGCCGTGGACAGCCCGCCCGGGCAGCCCGAGGGCCTGGGATGGCGTACACGGGTGCAGTTCGCGGTGGACCCTGCGACGGGCCGGGCGGGACTGCGCAAGCACCGCTCGCACGACGTCCAGCCGATCGACGCGTGCCCGATCGCGGCGCCCGGTGTCGAGGAGTTGGGCATCGAGGCGCACGAGTGGCCCGGCGTGGCGTCGATCGAGGCGGTCTCCGCGACCGGCTCGCTGGACCGCGCGGTCACCGTGGTGCCGGCCGAGGGCGCGGACGGGCGCATGCCGATCGTCGAGCTGAACCGGGCCGTGTCGGTGTTCCGAGCCGACGACAAGGGCCGGGTACGCAAGGTGCACGGCCGGCCGGCGGTGCGCGAGGTGGCCGCGGGACGGACCTGGAAGGTGTCGGGCGGCGGCTTCTGGCAGGTGCACCCGGCCGCGGCCGACGTGCTGGTGGAGGCCGTCGTCGAGGGCCTGGAGCCGCGGCCTGGCGATCTGGCGCTCGACCTGTACTGCGGGGTCGGGCTGTTCGCGGGTGCCCTCTCCGAGCGGCTTGCGGACAGCGACACGATCATCGGCATCGAGAGCTCCAGGCAGGCGGTCGAGGACGCGATCCACAACCTGCGGGACGTGCCGGGCGCGCGCTTCGAGGTCGGCACGGTGGAGAAGGTGCTGAGCCGACCCGGCTTCCTGCGCCGCGCCGACATCGTGGTCCTGGACCCGCCGCGCGCGGGCGCGGGCAAGGCGGTCGTCGAGCGCATCGCGCGCCTGACCCCGCGCCGGGTCGCCTACGTCGCCTGCGACCCCGCCGCCCTGGCTCGCGATGTGGCCTACTTCGCGGCCGCGGGCTTCAAGCTCCGGTCGTTGCGCTCGTTCGACCTCTTCCCGAACACGCACCATATCGAGTCGGTCGCCATCCTGGAGCCGGCGCCTCGGGCAGCCAAGCGAGAGGGCGCACGCGGCCGCCGCTGACCGGAGGACGACGACGTCTCGGTGGCGTCGCCGATCGGGCCGCCCCGGCCTTGCCGGGGCGGCCCGATCGTTTGCCGGGGCGGGATCGGTGCTTGAGCGGGCGGCCGTGTCCATGCGGCGTATGGATGCCTCGGTCGGCGTGTCGCATGCCGCGTGTTGCATGTGCGTACACCGAGTACGGCGTTGCGGGTGCCGGGTGCCGGGTGCCGGGTGCCGGGTGCGTGCTCGGTTGATGGGCGCCACGTGTAACCGTGCGTTGCCGGAGTCCGCGCTGCGCATCCGTCCTTGCACACCCGCACCCCGCCCAGACCCGGCCCGTGGCTGTGCCCGCGCCCGCACCCGTGCCTGTGCCTGAGCCCGCACCTGTGCCCGAGCCTGTGTCGCACTTGTAGCCGCGCTCGTGGTCGCGCGCCACCCGGCCCGTCGTGGCGTTGTTGCTCACGCCGCAACCCGGATTTGCACACGCGACCGCGCAGGGGTTGGCGGCCTCGTCCACACCTACGCCCGCATCCGGGTCCGCACCGACCCCCTCGCCGACCTCCACACGCCCCAGTCCCTTGCCGCTGCCCCGAACCGCCGTGCCCGCGCCCGCGTCGGCGTTTGTGCCCGGGGCCACGTCCGCGCTCGTGTCTGCGCCCGCACCCCGCCCGCGTCCCCATTCCCCGGCTCCGCCCTTGTTCGTGTCACTTCAGGGGCGCTCCTCGGGGGGTTCTTCCGGGGCCGACCAGGCTTGGGCCGAGTGGGTGGCGTAGCGGTTGCTTCGGCGGGGGCGGACCGGGGGGATGGGGGTGCCGCCGGTGGTGGGGGCGGTCACCCATGTGGGTGATGCGGGCGTGGTGGGCGTGCCGTTGTGGGTGGTGCCGCCGAGGACGGTCGGGGCGGAGTCTGCGGTGTGTGCGGCGTCGTGTGTGGCCGCCGGGTGGTCGCCGGTGCCGCCGCGCAGGCCGGGCGCGATCCGGATCCCGGTCACCGGGGCGATCGGGGGCGACGGCGGTGGGGCGGCCTGACGCAGACGCGGGCCGATGCCGGCCGGCTGTACCGGGCGGGGATCGCGGGGGAGCGGGGTTCCGACGACGGCCGGTGTCGGCGGGGTGGGCATCGTGGCTTGTGGTGGGCAGGTGATCGGCGGCGGTTCCGGTGCCGGCGGGGTGGTCGGTGGCGGTGGTGGTGTGGCGGCGGCGACGCACGTGGCCAGTGGGGTGGTGGGCGGTGGTGGTTGCGCCGGGGGCGCGGGCGGGGGCGCCGCGGGTGTGTCGGGCGTCGGTGGCGTGCATGGGGTGGTCGGATCGACGGGTGTCGGCGGGGGAGTCGGATCCGCGACAACCGCCTCCGTCGCGGTTGGTGCCGGGGCGGCGACGTCCGGGTCGCCGCTCGGGGGCGTGGTCGTGGCGCATGGTCGGCTCGGAGCCGGTGCGTCGGCCGGGGCGGTGGTGGGGAGTGTGGTGGTCGGTCGGCTCGGCGCGGTGTCGGCGGGAGCGCACGGCAGGAGGGGCAGGCGCTCGCCCAAGTCGCGGTAGGTGCCCTCCAGTTGCGCGATGGCGACCTCGGCGGCCTTCGGGTCGGTGGCGCTCTTCTGGGCCCGGTCGAGGGCGTGTGCCGCCTCGGTGAGGTGTTCGTGCAGCGCGGTGCCCTGGCCGGCGAGCCGATCCGCGCTGTCGGCCAGGGCGTGGCAGCGGGCGGTGAAGCGCTCGGCGCCGCCGCCGGACCACACCCGCGTACCGAGACGGGCGGTCTCGGCCAACTCGTCCCGCAGTTCGGTCAACCGCGCGGCGGCCAGGCGCCACCCGTCGGCCGCCGCGCCGACCAGACCGGGGCGGGCGGCGTGGATCGCCGCGAACGGATCCGTGGTGTCGCAGGCGCTCATCGTGCCGCCACCGCGCGCAGCAGGGTGCCGACCTCGGTCTCGGTGTCGGCGAACCGGTCGGCGGTACGGCCGAGTTCGGCCCGCGTCGTGGCCAGCTCGGCGCGGATCTCGGTCAACAGGTCGACCATCCGCGCGGCGGCGCGGCGATGCCGGTCGGCCAACTCGGCGGCGCCCGGGAGCCGCCCCAGCGCCTCCGTGTCGAGCGCGGTGTGGTCGGTGACCCGGGCGGGCTCGGCGGCGCAGCCCGGCGCCAGGTAGTCGGCTCCGATGTTGTGCAGGCGTCGTACCAACCCGTGCAGTTCGGCCGTGTCGACCGCGTAGCCGCTCGCGCCGCCGCCGTCGGTGCGGGACATGCCACCACCCCCTTGATCTGTGCTGGATCGCCGATCGCCGTCGGGGATCGCGGCCGGCGCGAACTCGACGCTCGCCCGAGGCCGATCGCGACACCCCTTCGGGAAACGACGAGGTTGGCACAGTGGTCACCCTGCGTGCAGAAGGCCTGTGGACAACTTTGGAATACATCACTCCGAAGAGTGAAACCCCGCCGAAACGCGCTTGGTTGTCCACAGATTGTTCGATGGCGAGCGATCCGTCCGCTGCCCGGGCGCAACCTGGAGTCGTCGGAACACACCGGCCGAACTCCGGACGAGCCGGACGGGCACCGCACGAGGGAGCGATCACCATGCACACCATCGAGACCTTCGCCGAGTTGGACGACGAGCTGGCCACGGTCGATTCCACGCCACGCGCGTTGGCCGCGGTCGTGCTCGCCCTGCACACCGTGCAGGAGGTGGTACACGCCTGGAGCGGCAAGCCGGACCGCGGTGGCTGCCTGTGTCGGGTCGCCGACGAACTGGGCGACGCGCGGGAGATCGTCGCCCGGGTCGTGGGCTCGGCCGCCGACACGGTCGTCCCGCTACCCGGAGGCGACCCGGCCGGTGTGCCGATCGCGGGCGCCGCCCGGGTGCTGGGTCGGGCGGCCAAGGTGCTCACCCTGCTGGCCCGACAGGGCGTGGCGGGCAATCCCTGCGCGGACTGGGCGCGGTTGGCACCCGCCGATCGCCGGGCCTGCGCGGCGGCCTGGGCGATCGTCTTCCGCAACTTGATCAGGCTGCGCGCGGCCGAGGAGAGCGCCGCGTGGTCGGGCCAACCGCACCGGCACGCCCCGGCGATTCCCCAGCGGCGGCGGCGCGGCTCGGGGCGCGTGGTGCCCTTTCCCGCGCGGCTCGCGTGATCGGGCCCGGGGTGCTTCGTGCCCTCGCCTCGCACGCGTCCCGCGCCTTCGGGAGAGGATGGGCGCATGGATCTTCGTATCTTCACCGAGCCCCAGCAGGGCGCGACCTACGACACACTCCTGACCGTGGCCAAGGCCACCGAAGACCTCGGCTTCGGAGCCTTCTTCCGCTCGGACCACTACCTGCACATGAGCGGCGACGGCCTACCGGGTCCCACCGACGCGTGGATCACCCTGGCCGGACTGGCCCGCGAGACCAAGCGCATCCGTCTGGGCACACTGATGACGGCGGCGACCTTCCGACTGCCGGGCGTGCTGGCCATCCAGGTCGCGCAGGTCGACGCGATGTCGGGCGGCCGGGTCGAGCTGGGCATCGGCGCGGGCTGGTTCGAGGAGGAGCACACCGCCTACGGGATACCGTTCCCGCGCGAGAAGTTCGCTCGCCTCGAAGAGCAGCTGGAGATCGTCACCGGGCTCTGGGACACCCCGGTCGGCGCCGACTTCCGCTACGAGGGGCGCTACTACTCGTTGGCCGACTCGCCCGCGCTGCCCAAGCCCGCGCAGCGTCCGCATCCGCCGATCCTGGTCGGCGGCCTCGGCGCCAAGCGCACGCCCGCGCTGGCGGCCCGCTTCGCCGACGAGTTCAACATCCCCTTCGCGTCGGTGGAAACCAGCGCGCAGCAGTTCGGCCGGGTCCGCGAGGCCCTGGTCGAGCACGGCCGCAAGGCCGAGGACCTGGTCTTGTCCAACGCCCTCGTGGCCTGCGTGGGCCGGGACGACGCCGAGCTGTCCCGGCGCGCCGCGGCGATCGGCCGCGAGCCCGCCGAGCTCAAGGAGAACGGTCTCGCGGGCTCGCCCGCCGAAGTGGTGGACCGGATCGGCCGCTTCGCCGAGGTCGGCTCGACCCGGATCTACTTCCAGATCCTGGACCTGCACGACCTCGACCACCTGGAACTGATCGCCTCGGAGGTGATGCCACAACTCGGCTGAGCCGAGGGCCCGACGGCCCGGGGGACGGGAAAGGGCCCTGTCGCAGCCCGTGCGCTGCGACAGAGCCCCCTTCTCACCCCACCGCCCGGGTGTCGCAGGCGGCCGTGTGGTGTGTTTCCTCGTCAGGCGGTCGCGGGAGTGTCCTCGTCGCCCTCGCCGAAGGTGCCGCTGCCGGCGAGCAGCGCGCTGCGGCTGCCGCGGGCGCGGTACCACATGACGCCGCCGATCAGCAGCAATGTGCCACCGGCGGTGCCGAGCAGCCGCGGGTCGAGCAGCGCCCCGGTGTGCGCGAGCCCACCGCCCCCGCCCCCGTTGCCGGTCCCGGCCGAACTTCCCGAGCTGGTCCCGGTGCTCGTCCCGGTCGTGGTGCCCGTGGTCGTCCCCGTGGTCGTCCCGGTCGTGGTTCCGGCGGTGTCACCGGCCGTGGTCCCGGAGGTCGTCCCGGTGGTGGTGCCCGTGGTCGTCCCGGTGGTGGTGCCGGTGGTCGTACCCGTCGTGGTGCCGGTCGTGGTACCCGTCGTGGTGCCGGCGGTCGAGCCGTTGGTGGCGCCGGCGTGAACCAGCAGCAGCTTGAAGGGAATCTCGACCTTCGTACCGGACGGGGTGGCCGTGGCCGTCACCGTGTAGTTCCCGTCGACCCAGGTGGCGCCGTCACGAGGGAAGATGAGCTGATTGTTGACATAGGCGCCGATGGTGTCCGTTTTGGCCTTGGTCAGCTCTACGGACGGGAAGGCGGCGTCACCCGACTTGGTGATGACGGCCTTGAAGTCTTCACCCGCGGGGAAGCCGGACAGGCTCAGGCGCGCTGCGACGGGGCCCGCGTCCGGAATTCGTATTTCATCGTCGAAGGTGCCGGCCGGAGTGACGTGTTCGACGACCTTCCACGTGCCATCCGTCGCCAGCAGGTCGACGCGAGCGAGATCGTCCACCACGATGGCTCCGCCCGCATCGAGGCATTGGGCGCGAATGTGGTAGTTGCCGGTGGTGGCGGCGCCGCCCGGAAACATCTTCTTGTTCGGGTAGACGGGCTTGAGGTCGGCGGGCAACGGCAGGGGAGTGAAGCCACCCATACGCTGCTCCGACTCCTGGCCGGGAAGCTTCAGCTGGAACAGGGCCGAGGTCGCCGTCGCCGGGCACGCCTTCGAGGAGGTGATGGTCGTCTTCTGGTCCATCGGCCCCGTGGTGGGGCTGAGCACCAGCACCTCGTCCGACCCGCCGGGCGGTGTGGTGGTCGGCGGCGTGGTCGTCGGGGGCGTGCTGGTCGGCGGCGCGGTGGTGGGCGGGGCCGCCACGGTCCACGCCTTGCCGTCGGGGCCGTCGGCGGTGGTGAGATCGACCGCCGCGAGTTCCTTGAGCACATTCCCGGCGTTGTCCATGCACTCCGAGGACAACTTGAACGTACCGTCCAAGACGGTGCCGGTCAGGAAGAGCTGGATCGGGCTCTCCCGAACCGGGATTCGGTCCGCGGGCAAGGGGTTGCCCGTGGTGCCACCGATCAACCTCGGCGCGGTCAAGGTGCCGCCGGTGACGACCCACCGGTAGTTCGTCGCCGGTTCCGGGCACGGCGCAGTGGCCTTCAACGTCACCTTGGTGGTGGCCCCACCGGTCCCCGGGTCGACGACGATCGTCGGCGCGGATGTACCGCCGTCGGCGGCCGCTGCGATCGCCGGCAGCGCCGACAGCACGAGCAGCCCGGCTCCGCACGATGCCAGCACGCGCGCGAGTCTTAGGCTCATCTGGTCAACTCCGTTGAGAAATAAAGGAAACGGGGACGGACGGCAAGTGGGCCACCGGGACGAATCCCGATGGCCCAAGGCGTGTCACCGACGCCGGGTCACCACCACAGGCGGGACGAGTCGAGGGTGATCGCGACCGACGAGGTCGCGTGCGAGTTCGTGCCGGAGAGCACGAGGGTGTAGGAACCGTCGGCCAGGGTGGCCGGCAGCGTCAGCAGCGCGCCGCCCCAGGTGCCGTCGGGGGTGATCTGCGGCTGCAGCGAGACCGGGGTGGAGGTGCCGTCGGCGGCGCGCACGACGCCCTCCACGCGGTCACCGGGCGCGAAGCCGCGGAACAGGACCAGACCGAAGCGCAGCGCGCCGATCTTGGTCGGCAGCGCGCGCACCTCGGGCGAAAGCGAGGTCCACACGCCGTTGTTGACGCGCAGGTCGACCGACGCCGGCTCGGTGATGGTCAGCGCGCCGTCGGCGTCGAAGGTGTAGCACTGCGCGACCAGCTTGTGCGTGACGCCCTCCTGGGCGGCGGAGCCCGCCGGGAACAGCGCGCGCAAACCGACGACCGCGGTGTCCGCGACCTTGTCGGCCGGCAGGGCGGTGCCGAGGAACGAGCCGCCGAACACACGCTCGTTGGCGTCGGGCGAACGCAGGACGAAGCGGAACTTGGTGGCGTCCGGGCCGCACGGCACGCTCGCCCGGGCGGTCGCCTTGCCGGTGCTGTCGGCCGGACCGTACAGCGGGCTCACCGTGACGGTGCCCTGTGCGGCGGTCGCGGGCGCGGCGGGGGCGGCGTCCTCGGCGACGGCCGGCACGGTGGCGATCGCGAACGCGGCCGGAACCGCGACGGCGAGCGCGAGCAGACGACGGAGCTTCATGAAGAATGCCCTTCCGGGGTCGGTGGGTTCGAGCAAAACAGCACGCGGCGGCCTGTTGGGCATCCGCGGGGGAAACGTCAGACGCTCGCGATGGCGGACGGATGAGCGATCCGCCACCGGAGGGTGAACAGTTCTTCTGCGACGCATGCGGGGCCGGATCGGTGGACTCGAGGGCGCGGGCCCACCACACGGATCAGGGCATCAACAACCCATACGCGGCCCGGATCACCCGGTGACGCGGGGCGCAGGCCCAGGTGATGAACGCGACCGTTCCCGCGTCGATGATCGGGTGGATGGACGAAGTACACGCCGTGGTTGCCCGGGAAGGCGCTCGGGTCGGTGCCCTTGCGTCGGCTCCGCCCGGGAACCTCGCCGTCGACGTCGCCGAGCCGAAAACCATGCGCGCGGTTGGAGACACCTGAGGCGGCGGGTGGGAACGGGCCGTCTCGAATCGCCGATCCGAGACGGCCCGCTGCCGATCACGTCAGGTCATGCGGTGCCGATCGGGCGTGGCTCAGACGGCGAAGCCGAAGGTGTTCCAGATCGGGCGCTGCGCCGGGTTCTTGGCCCAGTTGATGAAGGCGACGACGTTGGCGTTGGCCGCCGTGCCGTTCTGCGGGTCGTAGACGAAGTACACCGAGCGGTTGCCGACGAAGCCGGTCGCGTTCGGCGCCTTGGAGTCGATGTTGCCGAGCTTGAAGCCGTTGGTGTGGTTCGGCACACCGGAGGCGGGGGTGGTCTGCTCGCCGTAGGCCGCGGCCGAGTAGGCGATGATCGCGTCGGTGGAGGTGATCTGCGGCGCGTCGCCGCGGTTCTCCTGCGCGGTCTGGATGACCGTGGCGGCGCACGCGCCGTTGGAGGCGGCGGTCGGGTCGAAGCCGAGCACCTTGTCCTGGAACTCCGAGCGGGTGCCGGAGCCGGCCTGCGGGACGTGCTTTTGGATCACGCCGGACACGGTGCTGCCCGGGATCTGGTTCCAGTTGGTGATGTTGCAGTGGTAGATGTCCTGCAGCTGGGCGCGGGTCAGGTTGGTCGGCGCGCCGACCTTCTTGGTCGCCCAGGTCACGGCGTCGCCGGCGACCCGCTCGAAGGTCAGGGTGGTCTCGGCGGTGCCGGTCTTCGGGCCACGCGAGGAGCGGGCGAAGTCGAGGCACTTGGCGTTCGTGCCCGCACGCTGGTCCAGGAGCGCCTTGATGCCGTCACCCGAGCCGTTCGGCCACGCGTGGCCGGTGCCGGCGCCGTACTGGGTGTTGCACTCGGCCTTGCCGGTGTTGATGCCACCGGCGGCTATGCCGGCATTCACCGTCACCCAGTCGTTGCCATTGGGATCGACGTTCGCCGCGTACTCCGTCGTCAGCGCCTGGGTGACGTTCTGGAGGGTGTCGGAACCGGCGTTGACGTAGGTGTTGGCGTTGGCCGACGCGTTGGCGCCGACGACGAGCGCCATGGCGGCACCGACGGTGCCCAAAACGGTGGCGGTCTTGCGCATGCTGAAGACGCTGGACATTCGAAGTCTCAACTCTCTCTTGGCATTTGCTGGCCGTCGACCCGCAGTGGCCGACGCCGACAACGCTGCCGGCGGCCCGATCGTGGTGGGATGTCCGGCAGGGAAACGGCACCGGGCCGCACAAGGCGTCGACACGAACGGGCCGCGCCTGTAACGGAAACCGGATACTCCGGCACCCGCGCGGCACGGACACGACGTCTGCCGTACACCCTCGGCACCGGTTGTTTCCGTAGCGGACAGTTGCCCGGGGGCTGCGCTCTGGTTGTCTCCAGGCAGGGGTTTCCGGCTTGATCGCCGGCCGTCTGACGAACGGTCAGATCGGTTCGCCACCCGCTTCCAGGAGCCGCAACCCATGGCACACCCGACCGTGTTCGCCCCCGAATCGCCGGAGCTGCTCGATCGGCCCCGCCGGATCGTGGTCCGTCGCACCAGGGCCGACCACGTGTTCCGCTGGACCACGCGTGGTGTCGCGATGCTGGTCCTGGCCCTGCTCGCCGCGATCGGTGGCTACCTGCTCTACCAGGGCAGCAGCGCGCTCGACCGGGCCGGCTGGGGATTCCTCACCGAGGACGCGTGGGAGCCCAAGGGCGGCACCTTCGGGGTACGCGGACTGCTCACCGGAACCGTGCTCGTGGCCATCGTCGCGCTGATCGTCGCGGTACCCATCGCGCTCACCGCGGCCCTGTACATCACCGAGTTCGCCCCGCGACGTCTACGCGGGGTGCTCACCTCGATCGTCGACCTGATGGCCGCGGTGCCCAGCATCATCTACGGCATCTTCGGCTTCTTCGTACTGCAACCCCAACTGATCCCGGTCAGCCGGTGGTTGGCCGAAAACTTCGACTTCCTGCCGATCTTCGAGATCCGCACGATCGACGTGAAGGCCCGTTTCGTGGACAGCCAGTTCAGCTCCTCGCTGTTCATCTCCGGCGTGGTGGTGTCCACGATGGTCATCCCCATCTGCTGCGCGGTCAGCCGCGAGGTGTTCGGCCAGGCGCCGGTCGGGGAGAAGGAGGGCGCGCTGGCGCTGGGTGCCACCCGCTGGGGGGTGATCCGCGCGGTGGTCCTGCCGTTCGGCCGCGGCGGCATGATCGGCGGCGTGATGCTCGGCCTGGGCCGCGCCCTCGGCGAGACCATCGCCGTCGCGATGATCATCTCGTTCAACACCGACTTCTCGTTCCGCATCCTCGACGGCCAAGGCTCGACGATCTCGTCGCTGATCGTGCTCAAGTACGGCGAGGCCGACACCGAGTCGATCTCCGCGCTGATGGCCGCCGGCCTCGCGCTCTTCGTCCTCACGCTCGCCGTGAACACCGTCGCCGGCGTCCTGGTCGCCCGCTCGCGCAGCGGCAAGTCCACCGAGATCTGACCGAGGTCCGACGGGCCCGACACCCGAGACAGCGAGGCCCGCGACATCGAGCCCCGGGACATCGCGTCCCGGCTCACCGAACTCCCGACAGCGACCCACGGCTCCACCAGACCCACCACCGAGGGGATCCACGACGATGACCGTCACCGAGCCGATCGTTCGGCCCGGACCCGACGCGCCGCCGCCCGCGTCCGCGCCGCGACCACCGGAGCAGGCCCGCGTGGCGCTGCGCCGTGTCGCCCCCGACGACATCGGCGTCGCGCTCGGCGCCATGGTCGCCGGCGCGAGCTTCGCGTGGGTGCTGTACGGGCGGATCCTGCCGGTCGCCGGCTGGCAGGGCTACCTGATCACCGCCTACCTCAGCTTCCTGCTGCTGTACGCGATCGCCACCCACATGCGCCTGGACCGGGTGGCCGCGGGCGACCGGGTCGCCGGCGCGGTGATCTCCACCGGCGCGGCCCTGATGGTCGGCACGGTGGCGACCGTGATCGGCTACGTCTTCGTCAAGGGCTTCGGCCGCATCCTGAACACGGACTTCTTCACCGCCACCCAGCGCCACTTCAGCGCGCTGAGCCCGCACGGGGTCTCGGTGGGCGCCGCACACGCGATCGTCGGCACCTTCGAACAGATGGGCATCGCGATCCTGCTGAGCGTCCCGCTCGGGGTAGTCGCCGCGATCTACATGAACGAGGTCGGCGGCCGGTTCGCCGTCGTGGTGCGCGTGG
>NZ_JBHTVA010000125.1:0-17279 GCF_042793325.1 Embleya sp. NPDC056575 | reverse complement strand
GGTCGACCCCGACTCATCGGGGTCGACCACACCCCACCCTTTTCCTATGCGTTCGAGGCGGCGCTCGCGTCGGAAAACCCGAAAACACCACCGCGGTCCGAAATGAAAACCAACTCTCCGGGTAGGAATCAACCAAGCCGGGACGGCCGTGAAGAATGCGGGAGTCATTCGCACCTCCACACGACCGCCCCGGCCCACGCGCGCCGAGCGTCGTCGTCGCGATTCCGGCGTCGGGTCAGGTGATCTGGATGCCCACCACGCACGTATCGTCGTCGGTGTCCGCCCGGCTGTGGGTGAGGAGTCGGTCGAGGCGTTCGTCCAGGGTGGCGGTGACGGCGCGTGCTGTGACCAGGAGTTGGTCGAGGGAGCTTTCGAGGCAGTGGTCGCGGCGTTCGATCAGGCCGTCGGTGTAGAGCAGGAGTGTGTCGCCCATGGCGAGGTGGATCTCGTCCTCGGCGTAACCGGCCTCGGCGAAGGCGCCGAGGAGGGGACCGTCGAGCAGGGACAGGCGTTGCGTCGTGTCGTCGCGGATCCACACGGGGGGCAGGTGGCCGGCACGGGCCCAGCGCATCGTGCGCGTGCCCGGGTCGTACAGGGCGCACACGACGGTGGCGGTGACGTGGTCGGTCAGATGGTGCGTCACGGTGTTGAGCCAGGTGAGCAGTTGCGCGGGGCCGGCGCCGGTGATGGCCAGGCCGCGTAGCGCGTTGCGCAGCACGATCATGCTGGTCGCGGCGTGGATGCCGTGTCCGGCGACGTCGCCGACACACAGCAGGATCTTCTTGGACGGCAGGACGAGGGCGTCGTACCAGTCGCCGCCGACGGCGGTGTCGGATTCGGCGGGGCGGTAGCGCACGGCCACCTGGAGACCGTCGACGTTCAAAGGGGTGGGGGTGGGCGGCATGATCGCGTGCTGGAGCTGCCGGGCGAGGCGGTTTTGTTCGCCCACCTGTTGTTCGCTGTGCGCGAGGCGGTCGCGGGTCGCGGCGAGGGCGACCTCGGTCCAGTGTTGGGCGGAGACGTCCTGGTAGGCGCCGCGGATGGCCAGCAGGCGGTCGTCGGAGTCCAGCACCGGTTCGGCGACGATCCGGATGCGTCGGGTGACGCCGTCGGTGCGTTCCAGGCGGAAGGACACGGTGGCGTGGCGGCGGCGGTGTACCAGGGTGTGCAGGAACCGGGCGAGCGCGGCGGTGTCGTCGGGGTGTGCGTGGTTCTGCAGGTCGGCCAGAGCCACGGGGATGGCGGTGGTCGGCAGGCCGTGGAGCGCGAACAGGGAGTCGTTCCAGGTGACGGCGCCGGTGGCGAGGTCTTCCTCGAAGCCGCCGATGCGGCCCAGTCGTTGGGCGTGTTGGAGCAGCCGGGCGAGGCGGGCCGCCTCCTGTTCGATGCGCCAGACGAGCAGGATGGCGTTGGCGTGGCGGCTGGCGGCGACGTCGGCGATCGCGTCGAGGCGGACGTCGTCGACGAGGGCGGTGAGCGTGACGCCTTCGGCGCGGTAGGACTCGCCGGTGGCGTGGACACGCTCGACGATGTCGTACAGCCCCCCGGGGGTCGCGGCGAGGGGGTAGGCCTCCAGGAGCAGGGCGCCGTGGATCAGATTGGCCGGACGTCCGGCGGGGTCGAGGAAGCGCGCGTTGACGTGGTGCACCCGGAAGTCGACGAGTTGCCGGTGCTCGTCCACGTGCGGCACGAGCACCAGGGCGGGGTCGTGGAGGCAGTCGGCGATCTCGACGAGGTCGACCGTGGCGGGGTGGGTGACGGTGGGGTCGCCGGGGACCGGGTGGGTTTCGAGGGTGTGCGCGCACAGTTCGGCCAGTGCCTCGATCTGGCGGCGCAGGCGCGGGGGTTGTTCGGGTAGCGGATTCGGCCAGCAGATTTCCAGGATGCCGTGGATCCGACCGCCGGTGCCCGCCGGGGCGGCGGCTCGAGCGCCGGTGAGGTCGTGTTGGCCGATGGAGGGTGTTCCGGTCCGGGACAGGTCAAAGGTCCAGGTCCAGTCGAGATCGGCGAGCGCCTGGCGGGCGAAGGTGGCCACTCCGGGTGGGACGTGTCGCCAGCGGGTGGCCTCGTGGTCGGTGAATCCGGCGCTGCCCGCGAGGGTCAGGGAGGCGTCGGGGGCGATGGCCCATACGGCGACGGCGGTGGCGCCCAGGGGCGCGAGGGCGTGTTCGAGGAGGGATCGGGCCACGGCCTGGGTGTCGTCGGCGGCACAGGCGCCGCTTTCCGCAGTACGCAGGCGCATGCTCACGGTCTTGCCGTCGGGCGGTGCGGCGGGGGCGGCGGTTTCGGTGACGAAGTCGCAGGCGGCTTCGGTGAGGCGGTCCGCAGCGGTGCGGTCGAGGATGTCGGCGGCGAGTTCCATCGCGCTCACACCCGCGTGGTCGGCCAGGGTGGCGAGTTGTCGGGCGGCTTCGGTGGGGCTGCAGTGCAGGCGTTCGATGAGGATGCCCTTGGCCGTCTCGATCAGGGCGCGACCGTCCGCTTGGGCGTGTGCGGCGCGGATCTCGTGGCGCAGGCGTTCGACGGTCGCGGCGAGGCGGCCCACGGCGGACGTGTGCTCGGGGACGCTCTCGTCGCGCGGTGGCACGGCGGCGATCCCGTTCCCGGTGGCGGTGGGCGGGCCCGTCGGGTCGTCGCCGTCCTGCCGGTGGGATGTCTCGGGTGGGGGTGCGGTGTTGCTCACGATGGGTTCACTCCCGAAGGCGAGGACGTCGGGCGGGGTCGACCGGCGGGGTGCTCTCAGGAGGGGAGCAGGTGGCGGCGGAGGACGGCGAGCAGGTGGTCGGTGTCGACGGGTTTGGTGACGTAGTCGCCGGCCCCCGCGGCCAGGCTCTTGTCGCGGTCGCCCGGCATGGCCTTGGCGGTGACGGCGATGATCGGCAGGTCGGCGTAGCGGGGCATGCGGCGGATTTCGGCGGTGGCGGCGTAGCCGTCCATCTCGGGCATCATCACGTCCATCAGGACCAGGTCGACCTCGGGGTGCTCGACGAGGGTGGTGATGCCCTCGCGGCCGTTCTCGGCGTGGAGAACGTTGACGGCGTGGAGTTCGAGGATGCTGCTGAGGGCGTACAGGTTGCGGGGGTCGTCGTCGACGATCAGGACGGTGCGGTCGGCGAGGGCGGCGTCGAGGGTCGGTGCCGCGTGGTGGGTGCGTTCGGTGGCGTGGACCAGGGGCAGCACGTCACCGGGCTGTTCGGCGGACAGGTGCAGGGTGATGCGTTCGCGGAGTTCGTCCAGGCCCGCGAGCAGTTCCAGGGGTTTGGTGTCGGCGCGTGTCTGGAGGGCGCGGGTCTGTTCCCGGGGCAGGCGACGGGTGTTGTGGGCCAGGACGGGCACGTTCGCGGAGGCGCTGTCGGCGTCGAGGGCGTCCAGGAGGGTCAGTGCCTGGCCGTCGGGCATGTCCAGGTCGAGGACGACGCAGTGACAGGGTGCGGCGGCGAGGGTGGCTGCGGCTTCCTGGGCGTCCACGACGGTCAGGACGTCGACGCCCGGCCCGCCGGCACCGTCGTGTCCGCCGGTCGCGATGTCGGCCACGGCGCTTTGCGCGACCAGGCTCAACAAACCCTGTGGGCGTTCCTCCAGCACGAGTACGCGCCGCCGGGCGGGTGGCGCGGCGGGTTCGAGGGAGCGCGGCCGCGGATCGGCGTCGGTTCCGGAGGCGTCGAGGGCCGGGGGGTGGGTGACGAACGCCGGGCCGACGGCGGCGGTGGCGGCGCCGGTGGTGGTGGCGGTGTGTACGACGGGCAGGTACAGGGTGAAGACGCTGCCCTGTCCGGGGGTGCTGTCGGCGGTGATGGCGCCGCCGAGCAGGTTGGCGATCTCGCGGCTGATCGACAGTCCGAGCCCGGTTCCGCCGTATTTGCGGCTGGTGGTGCCGTCGGCCTGTTGGAACGCGCCGAAGATCGTCTCGAGTTGGTGCTCGGCGATGCCCACCCCGGTGTCGCGCACGCGAAAGGCCACGACGGCGTCACCGCGCGGTACGCCGGCGGGGACCTCGTGCTCGGTGGCCGGTTCGATGCGCAGCGCGATGTGGCCGCGGTCGGTGAACTTGACCGCGTTCGACAGCAGGTTGCGCAGGATCTGTCGCAGGCGCGAGTCGTCGGTGAGCAGGTCGGCCGGTACTCCGGGGCCGATGGTGATGTCGAAGGTCAGACTCTTTTGTGTGGTCATCGGCCGAAATGTCGCCTCGACGTAGTCGAGGAGTCGGCGTAGCGACACACGTTCGGTGTGTACGTCCATCTTGCCGGCCTCGACCTTGGACAAATCGAGGACGTCGTTGATCAGTTGCAGCAGGTCGGACCCCGCGGAGTGGATGATGCCGGCGTATTCGACCTGTTTGGGACTGAGGTTGCGGGTGGGGTTCTGGGCGAGGAGTTGGGCGAGGATGAGCAGGCTGTTGAGGGGTGTGCGCAGTTCGTGGCTCATGTTCGCCAGGAACTCCGACTTGTACTTCGAGGCGAGGGTCAACTGGCGGGCGCGGTCCTCGAGTTCCTGCCGGGCCTGTTCGATCTGGAGGTTCTTGGCCTCGATGTCACGGTTCTGCGTCGCGAGCAGCGCGGCCTTTTCCTCCAGTTCCTCGTTGGAGTGCTGAAGTTCCTCCTGCTGGTGCTGCAGTTCCTCGGAGCGCACGCTCAATTCGCCGGCCAGGCGCTGGGATTCGGCGAGGAGTTCGTCGGTGCGCGCGTTGGCGACGATGGTGTTGACGTTGACACCGACGTTTTCCATCAACTGGTCGAGGAAGTCGCGATGCGCGGGGGTGAACGCGGTGATCGACGCGAGTTCGATGACGCCGAGCACCTGGTCCTCGACCACGATCGGCAACACGATCAGCGCGGTGGGCGCGGCGCGGCCGAGTCCGGAGGAGACCACGTAGTCGGTGGGGACGTCGTCGACGGCGATGGTGCGCCGACTGCGGGCGGCCTGGCCCACCAGGGTGCGCCCGGGCGGGATGTGCGTGGCGTGGCCGTCGTCCGCGCCGAGCCCGTACGAGCCGATCAGGCGCAGCCCCGTTCCGGTCGCGCCGTCCTCGGCGAGGTAGAAGGCACCGTACTGGGCGCCGACCAGGGGGGTGAGTTCGTCCATCACCAGTTCGGCGACGACGGCCAGGTCGCGGTGGCCCTGCATGAGCGCGGACACGCGGGCGAGGTTGGACTTGAGCCAGTCCTGTTCCTCGTTGGCGCGGGTGGTCTCGCGCAGCGAGCCGACCATCGCGTTGATGTTGTCCTTGAGTTCGGCGACCTCGCCGGAGGCGTCGACGGTGATCGAGCGGGTCAGGTCGCCCTCGGCGACGGCGCTGGCGACCTCGGCGATGGCGCGGACCTGGCGGGTGAGGTTGCCGGCGAGTTCGTTGACGTTCTCGGTCAGGCGTTTCCAGGTACCCGAGACGCCCTCGACCTCGGCCTGTCCGCCGAGTCGTCCCTCGCTGCCGACTTCGCGCGCCACCCGGGTGACCTCGGCGGCGAAGGAGGAGAGTTGGTCGACCATGGTGTTGATGGTGGTCTTGAGCTCCAGG
This sequence comes from Embleya sp. NPDC056575, assembly GCF_042793325.1. Taxonomy (NCBI): domain Bacteria; kingdom Bacillati; phylum Actinomycetota; class Actinomycetes; order Kitasatosporales; family Streptomycetaceae; genus Embleya; species Embleya sp. NPDC056575. The sequence continues at coordinate 11,767 of NZ_JBHTVA010000125.1, read as the reverse complement.
ATCTCGCCGCGCGCGTCCACGTCGATCTTCTTCGACAGGTCGCCGTTGGCCACCGCGGTGGTGACCAGGGCGATGTTGCGGACCTGGCCGGTGAGGTTGTTCGCCATCGAGTTGACGTTGTCGGTCAGGTCCTTCCACGTCCCGGCGACGTTGGGCACGCGGGCCTGACCGCCGAGGATGCCCTCGGTGCCGACCTCGCGGGCGACCCGGGTGACCTCGTCGGCGAACGCGGACAGGGTGTCGACCATGGTGTTGATCACCTCGGCGAGGGCGGCCACCTCGCCCTTGGCCTCGACGGTGATCTTGCGGGAGAGGTCGCCACGCGCCACGGCGGTGGCGACCTGGGCGATGGAACGCACCTGGCCGGTGAGGTTGGACGCCATCACGTTGACGTTGTCGGTGAGGTCCTTCCAGGTGCCGGACGCGCCGCGCACGGTCGCCTGCCCGCCGAGGTTGCCCTCGGTGCCGACCTCGCGGGCGACCCGGGTGACCTCGTCGGCGAACGCGGAGAGCTGGTCGACCATCGTGTTGATGGTCTCCTTCAACTCCAGGATCTCGCCCCGCGCGTCCACTCGGATCTTCTGCGACAGGTCGCCCTGTGCGACGGCGGTGGTCACCTGGGCGATGGAGCGCACCTGCGCGGTCAGGTTCTCCGCCATCACGTTGACGGACTCGGTCAGGTCCTTCCACGTGCCGGAGACGCCCTTGACGTCGGCCTGTCCGCCCAGGCGCCCGTCGGTACCCACCTCCCGGGCGACCCGGGTGACCTCGCCGGCGAATGCCGAGAGCTGGTCGACCATCGTGTTGATGGTCTCCTTCAACTCCAGGATCTCGCCCCGCGCGTCCACCCGTACCTTTTGCGACAGGTCGCCGCGCGCCACCGCCGTGGCGACCTGGGCGATGGACCGTACCTGGGACGTGAGGTTGCCGGCCATGAAGTTCACCGAGTCGGTCAGGTCGGCCCACGTCCCGGACACGCCCGGGACGAGCGCCTGACCGCCGAGGGTGCCCTCCGACCCGACCTCGCGTGCCACCCGGGTGACCTCGGAGGTGAACAGCGCCAGCTGGTCGACCATGCCGTTGAAGACCCCGGCGATCTCCCCGAGCAGGCCGTCGCCGTCGTCGGGCAGCCGGCCGCCGAAGTCGCCGTCGCGTACGGCGGTCAAACCGGCCAGCAGGCGGCGCAGTTCGGCGTTGCCCACGGCGTCCGTCCCGGGCCGCGTGCGCGCGGGAGGCACAAGCCCGGTGTCCGCGTCATCGGTCATGTGATCCACTCTCGCCTCGGTCGCCGGGCCGTCGGGAATTCGCCCCTGTTGTGCGGAACCCCCGCGCACCCTCGCCACGTGCTCACCCGACGACACGCGGTCGGCAGACCCGACGAACACGGCCACGTGACCCCGGACACGCCGGCATCGGCCTTTCCGGTGATGGTCGACCTCCTCGACGCTGGGGCAGGCCCGACAGAGCGGCACTTATGCGGCTTGGATGAATAATTGCCCGTTTTATTCCTGGTGTTGCGTATGGCTGGAGCATAGGACACGGTTGCACGAAGACAACTGTTGTCCAGCGACAGAGAGGTGGTGGGGTGCGCGCGATGCGTTCCCCGGCTTGTGATCCGTAGTTCGGGTACACCCAAGAGTCCGCACGATGGCGACGTTCACGTCGCCTCGATATGGAACAGCGCTCCCTGTCCCGTTCTCGTCGTCGACCCCGACGGGGACGTCATCGGATCCAACGAAGGAGCGCGCCGGCTGTTCGCGCACGCCGAAGAGGTCGGCGAAGGTCTGACCTCGGGCGGTCTGCCGCACTGGCTCGCGCGGGCGCACCACCGCCGCCTGCACTCGGCCGCGACGCCGCGGGAGGCGGTGTCGGGCGCCGTGGTGGGTCGGACGTTCGCGGCGCATCCCTCGCGGATCGAGACCGGGGATGTGGTGTGGTGGCTCGTGGAGGACACCGATCTCCGTCGAGCCGAGCAGGCGTTGCGCAACGAGCGTGAGCGTGCCGAGCTGTTGGCGGACGTCTCCGGCGCGCTGCTGTCGTCGCTGAACCTCGAACGATGCGCGGAGGTGACGGCGCGGATGGCCGCGGATCACCTGGCCGACGCCGCGGTCGTCATCGTCCCGGCCCAGGGTCGCCGGCACGCGCTGACCTACGCGCAGGCCGGCGCCGGCATCACGCGTACGGTGATGTCGATCGATCCGCGCACGGTTCCCGGACTGGCGGAGGCGTTGCAGGGTTTCCCGCCGGTGCCGACCCGGTGGATCGACCCGGAGGACATTCCCGACTGGAGCGTGCCGCCCGGTTTCGCCGGTTCGATCGGCTCGGTGATCGTCACCCCGCTACCCGGACACGGAGTGCCGGCCGGGGTGCTGATCCTGCTGCGCGCGAGCACGCACCGGGCGTTCACGGACGGCGAGGAGGTGTTCGCGCGGCTGTTCGCCGCACGGGCCGGCGCCGCCCTGTCCGCGGCACGGCTGTACGTGGAGCAGGCCTCGATCACGACCACGCTGCTGCGGGAGTTGCTGCCGCCGCGGCTGGAGCGGGTGCACGGCGTGGAGTACGCCGGCGTCTATCGGGCCTCGCAGGACCACGAGCGGGTCGGCGGTGACTTCTATGACGTCCATCCCGGTGCGGACGCGTCCCGGGAGACGTTCGTCGTACTGGGCGACGTGGCGGGCAAGGGCCTGGAGGCCGCCGTCCTGACCGGAAAGATCCGCAGTGTCCTGCACGCGCTGGTGCCGCTGTCCGGTGATCACCAGCAGGTCCTCGCCCTGCTCAACGACGCGTTGATGAACTCCCACCACACCCGGTTCGCGACCCTGGTACTGGCCTCGGTGCGGCGCGGCGGGGGGCAGGTGTTGTTGCGGCTGACCAGCGCCGGACATCTGCCGCCGCTGATCGTCCGCGCCGACGGACGGGTGGAGGAGGTCGCGACCGGCGGCACCCTCGTGGGGGCGCTGCCCGACGTCCGGGCGCGGAGCGTGGACGTGGCGCTGGCACCCGGCGAGACCTGCCTGCTGTACACGGACGGCATCACCGAGGCGCGCGGCGGGCCGCTGGGTGACGACTTCTACGGCGAGGAGCGGCTGCGGGAGGCTCTGCGGGAGTGTGCGCGCATGCCGGCGGAGGCCGTGGTCGAGCGGGTACAGATGCTGGCGGCCCAGTGGCTGGGCGGCGGTCGTCACGACGACATGGCCACGCTGGCGATCACCAATCCGGCCGGCGGTGTCGACGGACTCCCTGTCGCGGACGACCGCGAGGACCGCGTGGGCCATGAACCACGACGGCGGCCACCGCGATGACGAGCACTGTGAAGGCGAGCACTGTGAAGACGGGCACTGTCACGACGGGCACCGTGCAGACGGGCGATGCGAAGGCGGACGCCTCGGCCCCGGGCACACCCCGCGATCTCGCGGAGCGACTGTGGACGGCCGTGATCGGCCGGGACGAGCCGGGCGCGATGGCACTGGCCACCGCGGCGGCCGATGCCGGGGCCGACGGGGAGACCCTGCTGCTGGACGTCGTGGCCGCCGTGCAGCGTCGCGTCGGGCTCGAATGGGCGGCGAACCGGATCGGAGTCGCCGAGGAGCACGCGGCCACCGCGATCATCGACCGGGTCGTCGCCGTCCTCGCCCACCACCCCGCACCGCCTCCGTCGCCGACGCGGGGCAATGTCACGGTCGCGTGTGTGGACGGCGAATGGCATTCCCTGCCGGCCCGATTGCTCGCCGAGACCCTCACCGGGCGTGGCTGGCGGGTGGACTTCCTCGGCGCCCACACCCCCACTCCGCACCTGATCGCGCACGTACATCAGAGCAACCCGACCGCGGCCCTGCTCTCGGCCTCGCTGCCCACTCACCTGCCCACCGCCCACCAGGCGGTGACCGCCGTGCAGTCGCTGGGCATCCCGGTCATGGTCGGCGGCGCCGCCTTCGGCGCGGACGGCCGCTACGCCCGCCTTCTGGGCGCCGACGCCTGGGCCCCCGACGCGCGACGCGCCGCGGACCGACTGGCCCGGGGGATCACCGCCCGGCATGCGGAGCGACGCCACGAGATCGACGACCTGCCCCATCTGGCCGATCAGGAGTACACGTTCGTCAAGTCCAACCGCACCGCCCTGGTGCGGCAGTGCCTGGTCGCCCTCGACGAGCGCGGACCCGGCATGCGCGCGTACAGCGCCGCCCGGCGCGAACGAACCGCCGAGGACCTGGCCCACATCGTGGACTTCCTCACGACGGCCCTCTACGTCGACGAGGTGGACCTGTTCACCTCCTTCGTCGACTGGACCAGGGACATACTCACCGCCCGCCACGTGCCCGCGACCGCTTTGCGCCTGGGACTGGACATCCTCGCCGAACAACTGCGCGACTTTCCCCGCGCGCTCGGCTTCATCCGCGTCGCGACCGACACCCTGCCCACCGCACCCACCCCCACCGACCCCGGAACGGCATGAGCTCCCCCACGCCCGTCGAGTTCTCCGTCGACGTTGAGGCCGGCGACACCCGGTCGCTGCATCTGGCCATCCGGGGAGACCTCGAGTACGACACCGGCACCGCGTTCACCGAGCGGGTGAACGCGGCGCTGGACACGCACCTGCGGCGGTACGGACCGGCGCTGCGTCATCTGCACCTGGACTGGGAGGGCCTGACCGCCATCGACTGCGGCGGGTTGTCCGTCCTGATCGGCCTGCGCCGCCGTACACACGCCGCCGGGATCGCCCTGCATCTGCACCGTCAACCCGTGCGACTGACCCGCCTGCTCGACATCACCGGCGTCGGCGGATACCTCACCGGGCCCGCCGACACGGACGGGCGCGGCTTCGCCGCAAGCGGCGACGAAGGCCGGTCCGCACCCTCCCCCTGATGGTCGGCGGGACCTCGGCCGGACGTCGGGACACGACGGCGGATCGGTCACCACCGCCCCCGGGATACATGTCCGGCCGCAACATTTGTCATCAGTCAATAATTCGATACGCTTCGCATCGGGACGCCGGGGGTGGGGCAAAGCCGTCGACGTCAGGGAACAGCATCGACGTGACGCGCGCATCGCCGGCTTGCAACCGAGCGCCACCGCTCGCTCATCCGACGAAAGGGGGCGCCGCCATGGGACGTCGACGTCGGCCGACATACGCTCGGCACGTGTCCGGCCCACGTACTTCGCGCTCCCGTGGATCGTGCTCTCGTACCTCGCGCTCCCCACACGCGGCGAAGCGGGCACACCGCGTCTTTCACCCGACGCGGCCGATCGCCTCAGGCGGTTCGCGCACGCGAGGAGAGGGAGGACGCGTCGCCCGTCGCCTCGTCCATGACGGGCCCGGCGGCGTTGCGCAGGGATTCGAGGCCCTTCAGCAACATCGCCCGGGACTCGCCCGACATACGCGCCGTGACGACCGCCAGTTCCTGCTCACGGCGGGCCCGCAGATCCGCCAGGAAGGCGCAGCCCCGCCCACTCAGCCGCAACTGGAGTTCACGGCGGCTGTTGGCACTGGGCAGACGTTCGACGAAACCCACCGCCTGGAGGCGGTCACACAGGCGACTCGTCGAGGAGGGGGTCGACCGCAGACCGTCGGCCAGCGTACGCAGGTTGATGCCCTCGTGCCGCTCCAGCAGAAACAGCAGGCGCAGCTGTGACGGCGAAACGGGTGCCGTGGACGCACGCCCCAACAACATCTCGAGCAACTCGGCCGCGGCGGTCGCCACACGCGCCGTCTCGTCCGACTGGTCGTGTCGAGAGAAGGTAACCCCGCTCACCGCCTTACTCCGACGCCCGATACGGCCGCCTCTTCGACGGCCGTGCCGTCACCACAATAGACGCTATAAAGGCGATTGATTCGACGGGCCGTCCGGCCGTTCGCCGAACACGCCACGAGGGTGCCCCGTACCGCATCCGCAGAGAACGGCTGAAGACAAACTGTGAACGTATACGAGGAAGCCGAGCGTGCGCTGCGCTCCGCACCCGCCCCCGGGCTGCTGGACGCCATCCGCGGCGTGCTCGCGCGGCACTGCCGGGCACGAGCCGTCGACCTGCTGATGGCCGACTACAGCCTGACCGTCCTGCTGTCGGTGTCCGCTCTCGCGGCCACCGAACACCTCTCCATCGACAACAGCCCCCAGGGTCGGGTCTTCGGCGCACAGGAACCCACGCACGAGCAACACGGAGCGGACACGGTCGTACACCTCCCGGTGACGGTACGCGGCGACCGTCTCGGTGTCCTGTCCGTCACCCTCCCGACCGACGCCTGTTCACCGGCCGTGCGGACCGAGCTCGTCGACATCGCCGAGATGCTCGCCCACGCGGTCACCGTCGCCGAACGCGACACCGACCTCTACCTGCGGGCCCGACGCAAGGACCGGCTGACCCTGGCGGCCGAGATGCAGTGGCAACTCCTGCCCGGTCACGCCTGCCGGCGCGACGAATACGCCATCGGCGCCCAGCTCGAACCCGCCTACGCCGTCCACGGCGACAACTTCGACTGGTCCGCCGCCGCCGACCGTCTCACGCTGACGGTGACCGACGGCATGGGCGAGGGCATCGACGCCGCCCTCCTCAGCAACCTCACGATCAACGCCCTGCGCAACGCCCGACGCGCCGGCATCCCGCTCGCCGACCAGGCGGCCCTCGCCGACCAGGCCGTCTACGCCCGGCACCGCGGCGACGCCTACCTGTCCGTCCTGCTGCTGGACTTCGAACTGGCCACCGGACGGGTGCACGTGATCGACGCCGGTTCCCCACGCCTGCTGCTCCTGCGCGAGGGAACGGTGAGTGCGATCGACTTCGACGCGCAGCTGCCCCTGGGCATGTTCGAGGAGACCGACTACAGGGCGCAGGAATTCCGGGTCCGCCCCGGGGACCGGCTGGTCTTCGTCAGCGACGGTGTCTACGCGGTCGCCTCGCCGGCCGGCGAAGCCTACGGCGATCGCGCGCTGGCCCGGGCGATCAGCGCCACCCGACTGCTGCCGCCCGCCGAGATGCCCCGTGCGGTGCTGCGCGAACTCACCGGCCATCGCGGGCGCCCCATCCCCGACGACGACGCCCTGATCGTCTGCCTGGACTGGTACGGCCGGCCCACGGCACCCGACGGCCCGCCGACCGACGACACCGAACGCACCCGTGCCCGCGTGTCCCCCCTCCGGGCCGCACCGCACGCTCCGCGCTGACGGCGCGGCGCCGGCACCGGGGCCCGCCCGCCGTGCGGTCGGGGACGGCGGGCGGGGTCGGCGGTTCCTTCGCCGCCGTCGCCGTGGCCGCCGTCCGGGTGACCCGCCCGCGCGTCGTCACCCGGACGAACTCCGGCCGCGTTCGGGCGCGTTCTTCGACCTGCGCGACGGCGCCGAGACCGGGATGGCGAGGTGAGGCCTACCGTGAACCCACGATCGGGAGGGATGGAGGGGCGGTGTCCTGCCCCGGGGCTTCCTCCTCGGGTTCGGTTCCGATCGCGCGTTCGAAGCAGGCGTCGATGTCTTCGACGCGTGTCGTCAGCCAATCGCGTAGACACTCGGCGACGATCGCCCACGCTCCGACGAGTGCGTCGAGCGCCGCGGTGTGGATCTCCACGGTCCTGGCGATGACGTCCTCGTCGTCACCGGCCGCGTCGATCGCCCGGACGATCTCCTCGAGGTATTCGTCGTCCCCTTTGTGCTGTTCCCGCTTCCGGGCCGTCGCGGACTCCCTGTTCCACTCCTCCGCGCACTCCTGGGTGATCCTCCTGTCCCGGAACTCCCGCAGGATCCGCGCGACGTCGTCCCGCCGGCCCTCCAGGGCGCGCATCCCGCAGCGTCCGTACGCGTCGGTCGCGGGCCCGAGGTTCGGGGGCAGGTCGTCCGGGGACACGTGGTCCGACGGTTTTGCCCACGCGGGCGATGTCGGCGCGCCCGGCTCGGCCTCGCCCGCGAACAGCGCGTCCAGCCGCTCGCGGTGATGCGCGGCGATTTCGCCACACAGTTCCTTGTAGTCCTGCACGGTGGTCACGGTGTCACCTCACGATTTCCCGGAAGACCCTCCACGACCGGTACCCGCACAACACCCGCGGGCATGCGCGCCGACGGCACCCGTCAGGCGGACAGGGTCAGCGCGATGTCGACGATCATGTCCTCCTGGCCGCCGACCAGGCCCCGGCGTCCGCATTCCATGAGGAGGTCGCGGACATCGACCCCGTAGCGCGCCGAGGCGGCTTCGGCGTGGCGCAGGAAGGACGAGTAGACGCCCGCGTAGCCGAGGGTGAGGGTTTCGCGGTCGACCCGGACGGGGCGGTCCTGGAGCGGGCGGACCAGGTCGTCGGCGGCGTCCTGGAGGGCGAACAGGTCGCAGCCGTGGGCGAAGCCGGACAGGTCGGCGACCGCGATGAACGCCTCCAGCGGACAGTTCCCGGCGCCCGCGCCGTGCCCGGCCAGGGAGGCGTCCACGCGGAAGCAGCCGTTGTCCACCGCGACCACCGAATTGGCCACCGAGAGCGAAAGGTTCTCGTGGGCGTGGATCCCGATCTCGGTCTCCGGCCGCAACACGTCCCGATACGCGCGCACCCGGGCCGCGACGTCGTTCATGGTGAGCCGACCGCCCGAGTCGGTGACGTAGACGCAGTGCGCGCCGTACGACTCCATCAGCCGGGCCTGCTCGGCGAGTGCCTCCGGCGGGGCCATGTGCGAAAGCATCAGGAATCCGGAGACGTCCATGCCCAGTTCGCGCGCCGCGGCGATGTGCTGCGCGGAGATGTCGGCCTCGGTGCAGTGCGTGGCGACGCGGACCGAGCGCACCCCCAGCTCGTACGCGCGCCGCAGGTCGTGGATCGTGCCGACGCCGGGCAGCAGCAAAGTGGTCAGCCGCGCGCGCTCCAGGACGGAGGAGGCGGCCTCGATCCATGCCCAGTCGCTGTGCGAACCGGGGCCGTAGTTGAGCGAACCGCCCGCGAGCCCGTCGCCGTGCGCCACCTCGATGGCATCCACGCCGGCCCGATCGAGGGCGGCGACGATCCGCGCGACGTCCGCGGGGGTGATCCGGTGCCGCACGGCGTGCATGCCGTCCCGCAAGGTGACGTCCTGGACGAAAATCGGGGTGTTCACGAGGCGGCCTCCACGTGCCGGCGGGTGGTGCCGCGGTCGTTGTCGGCGTCCGGGCCGCGAGCCGCGTCGCGGGCCGCCATCCGTTCGCCGACGCGGAGCGCGGCCGAGGTCATGATGTCGAGGTTTCCGGCGTAGGCGGGCAGGTAGTGGGCGGCGCCCTCGACCTCCAGGAACACCGAGACCTGGTGGGTGGGCCGGTCCGCGCCGGGGGCCAGCAGGGTCTCCAGCGGTTGGTCGGCGGGGACGGGAACCACCTGGACCTCCTGCTTGAGCCGGTAGCCGGGCACGTACTCGGCGACGGCGGCGACCATCGCCGCCACCGCCTCCCGGATCCGCTCCACCGAGTCGGGGCCGGGCGCGCTCACCAGCGCCAAGACGGTGTCGCGCATGATCAGCGGCGGCTCGGCGGGGTTGAGCACGATGATCGCCTTGCCGCGCCGGGCGCCGCCGACCTCGACGATCGCGGCCGAGGTGGTCTCGGTGAACTCGTCGATGTTGGCGCGGGTGCCGGGCCCGGCGGACTTCGAGGCGATGGACGCGACGATCTCGGCGTACGCGACCGGGGCCACGGCGCCGATCGCGGCGACCACCGGAATGGTGGCCTGCCCGCCGCAGGTGACCATGTTGACGTTGTCGGCGTCGAGGTGCTGTTCGAGGTTGACCGCGGGAATCACGTACGGTCCCAGCGCCGCGGGCGTGAGGTCGATCAGCCGCTTGCCGTACGGGCGCAGTAGGGCCGCGTTGTGGGCGTGCGCCTTGGCCGAGGTGGCGTCGAAGACGATCCCGATCTCGTCGAATCCGGGCATCGCGATCAGCCCCTCGACCCCGTCGTGGGTGGTCGGGACGCCGAGTCGGCGGGCGCGGGCCAGCCCGTCGGAGTCGGCGTCGATGCCGACCATCGCGCCCATCTCCAGGTGTTCGGCGGTGCGCAGCACCTTGATCATCAAATCGGTGCCGATGTTGCCCGATCCGATGACGGCGACCTTGGTCCTGGTCATGAACCCTCCTCGTCGAAGTCCGGGCCGAAGTCGATCGCGACCGTGCCGAGCCCGGTGATGTCGGCGCGGACGCTGTCCCCGGGCGCCACGGGGTGCATCGGCCCCAGCGCGCCGGAGAGCACGAGCTGCCCGGCGCGCAGCGGATCGCCGAGGTCGCGGGCCTGTCGGGCCAGCCAGGCCACCGCCTCGATCGGGTCGCCCAGGCAGGCGGCGCCGGTACCGGTGGAGACCACCTCTCCCCCGACCGTCATGCTCATCCGCACCTCACGCGGCACGAATTCGTCCAGGCTCCCGCGCACGGTGCCCAGGACGTACGCGCCCGACGAGGCGTTGTCGGCCACGGTGTCGGCGAAGCGGATGTCCCAGTCGCGCACCCGGCTGCCGCAGATCTCCAGGGCCGCGACCGCGTGGTCGATGGCACCACGCACCTGGGCGAGGTCGAGCGGCCCGTCGGCGAGATCGGCGCCGAGCACGAACGCCACCTCCGCCTCGACGCGCGGTTGCAGCACCGCGCGGTAGGGGATCACGTCCCCGTCGGCGTGGCCCATGTCGTCGAAGAGCACACCGAAGTCGGGCCGGTCGACGCCCAGTTGGCGCTGGACGGCGGTGGAGGTGAGGCCGATCTTGCGGCCGACGATCCGGGCGCCGCGGGCCAGCCGGTCGTCGACGATCCGGCGCTGGACGGCGTACGCCGCGGCCAGGTCGCCCGGACCGATCACATCGCGGACCGGCGCGCAGGCGACGCCGGTCGCGGCGGCGTCGAGCAGCCGTTCCGCCGCGGCGCGCACCGCGTCCTCGCCGTGGAGGGAAGTACTGGTCATGGCGGCATCGTCGCGACCCGCGACGATCACCCACAACCAAAGCGTCTCGCTCAGCGATACGCTGGTCGGATGCCCGACTCCCCCGACCAAGCCCCCGACCGCAACAGCGTCCTCAGCAAGGCGACCGCCATCCTGGAGGCGTTCACCGTCGACGACCGCACCGTCGCGCTCGCCGAGCTGGTGCGCCGTACGGGCCTGCACAAGGCCACCGTGCACCGGCTCACCGGGGAGCTGGTGGCGCTGCGGCTGCTGGACCGGCTGCCCGGGGGTTACCGGCTCAGCGGCACCCTGTTCGAGCTGGGCATGCGGGCGTCCGTCGAGCGCGGACTGCTCGAACTGGCCATGCCGTTCCTTCAGGACCTGTACGAACGCACCCACGAGATCGTGCACCTGGGCGTACGCGAGGGCACGGACGTGGTCTACGTCGCCAAGATCGGCGGGCATCGGCAGGCTCGCAGCCCCTCCCGGGTCGGCGGCCGCATGCCGATGCACTGCACCGCGATCGGCAAGACGCTGCTCGCGCACGGTGACGAGGAACTGCGACGCACGGTGCTCTCCGGTGTGCTGGAGCGGCGTACCCCGCACACGGTGGTCGCGCCCGGGTTGTTGCGCCGCCGGCTGGACGCGGTGCTGGAGAACGGTGTCGCGTTCGAGTACGAGGAGTCCGCGCTCGGTCTGGTGTGCGTGGCCGCGCCCGTCCTGGGCCCGGACGACGAACCGGTCGCGGCGATCAGCGTGGCCGGGCCCGGCACCCGTTTCCGCCCCGAGGCGCACGTGGCCGCGCTGCGCGCCGCGGCGACCGCCCTGGGGGGCGTGCTCGCCCGACGGGACGCGCTGACCTGACCCGGGACGCGGCCGGGCCCGGGGCGGGCCGTCCGGCTCTCGGACGGCC
>NZ_JBHTVA010000124.1:0-17744 GCF_042793325.1 Embleya sp. NPDC056575 | reverse complement strand
CGTCGCGGACGACGACCGGGCACGGGCACGGGTGAGGGTGGGTCAGCGCGAGCCCGTCAGGTGCGCGAACAGGATGGTGTTGTCCTGGTAGCCGCCCTTGTCGGCGTCGTACTCGCCGCCGCAGGTGATCACCCGCAACTCGGCGCGGTTCAGGTCGCCGTAGACCCGCTGGGTCGGGAAGTCGGTCTTGGTGAAGCGCTCCACCGCGTCGACGGTGAAGATCGCGGTGCTCTGGTCGGCCCGGCGGATCTCGACGGTGGCACCCGGACGCAGGGTGCCGACCTCGTAGAAGACGGCGGGGCCGGCGGCCGAGTCGAGGTGGCCGACCAGTACGGCCGGGCCGAGTTCGCCGGGAGTGGGTCCCTGGTCGTACCAGCCGGCGTGGCGCTCGTCGTCGGCGGGCGGCACCTGCACGGCACCGTCGGCGTCGAGGTCGACCGCGGTCAAGGGGGCGTGCACACCGACCTCCGCGATGTCGATCGTGACCGGCTCGGAACGGGCCAGGATCGGGCCCTCCGGCGGTGCCGGCGCCGCTGCGGGGCGGGCGGGATCGGCGGGGCGGGCGGGATCGGCGGGTGCCCCGGCGGCCGGGGAAGGGGCCGCCGTGGCAACGGATTTGGGCGCGGCCGTGGCCGCCGCGGGCGGGCGACGGTTCTGGTAGCCGATCACGCCGAGCACGACACCGCACACCACCGCCGCGACGGCCACCACCAGCAGGAGGCGGCGGCCGGCGCGACGAACGAAGGACGTGTCAGCCACGCAGGCTGCCCCGACGCAGCGCGAACGCACCGGCGCCCGCACCCGCGACGGCCAGCGCGCCGCCCAGGGCGAGCAGACCGGCGTCGGACTCGGTGGTCCCGCCCGAGCCACCGGCAACGGCGCCGACCGGCATGGTCTTCGTCTGCGTCCCGTGCAGGGCCGCCGGCGCGGTCTTGTCGTTCTTGTGCTGCACCTGCTTGGGCTGCTCGTGCTTGGGGAGTTCGGGCAGGGGCTGCGCGGGCTTGTGGTTGTGCACGATGTTCGTCGTGTGGTTGTTGTTGATGTTCACCGTGTTGTTGGTCGTTTCATTGACCGTCACCTTCGACGTGTTCACGGTGTTGTTCGTGACGTTGTTGATCACGATCGGCCCGGGGCCCGGCTTGTGGTCGGGCCGGCCGGTCGGCTTGTGATCGGGCTTGTGGTCCGGCTTCTCGGCGGGCCGGTGATCCGGCTTGTGGTCGGGCTTTTCGGCCGGCTTTCCGGACGGCTTGTGGTCCGGCTTCTCGGCGGGCTTCTCGGCGGGCTTGTGGTCGGGCTTGTCGGACGGCTTGTGGTCCGGCTTCTCGCTCTGGCAGTCGTGCGTGGGCCGGGGGCAGCGGCCCGCGCCGTCGGCGGTCCGCGCCGCGTGGTCCTCGTCGGACCCAACACTGGTGCCGGTCGCCGGCGCCTTGAGGGTCTTGCTCTGCGGGCCGAGACCTTCGGCCGCGGCGGCCGTGCCGCCCAGGGCTACGGCCAACAGGCCGGCGGCTACCGTGCTGCTAAGGACACGAGTGGTACGCATCAGCGTTGTTCTCTCCTTCGCGGCCGGCGCGTGATCGGTGATCCGATGGGGAACGCGGCGGCGCATCGGAGGGTTGCCTCCGGCTTATGCGAATATCACTCTTTGTAGCGTTTTTGACACATATGGGCGATCGTGGCGATGGTCGGCGGCACCCGTGTCACGGCCGCCGCCGACCACCCGCGACCGGCGGCCCGCCGACTCCCGTCGGCCCGCCGTCAGTAGTGCTTCCAGGTATCGGTGAACGTGTTGCCGGAGGCCGACAACGGACCGGGCGTCGCGTCCGTGACGCCGTTCTGCACCATGGTGATCGGCCCGGCCGAGGCGGCGGCGAGGGTGTGGCCGTCGATCGTGGCGTCGGTGAAGGTGACGCTGCCGAAGTCGGCCAGTGGGACGCGCGCGCCGTTGCGGCTCGGTGCCTCCGCGATCACCTCCGCGCTGCCGTTGGTGGCGCCCCGGTAGCGCGCGAGCGTCTTGGTCTCGGTCCAGCCGAGCGTCGAATTGGTCAGCTTGGTGGTGTAGTTGTCCGAATCCGGGTGGTACACCACCGAGGCGGTCATGGTGTCGCCCGGCCGGACCGGGTCGCGAAACACCGACTCCGGATCCGGGTAGTTCTCCCACCAGGCGAAGTAGCGCGGCGTGCCGCCGACCCGGTTGCACTCGGCCTGGGTGCCGGTCTGCTCGACGGTTTTGCTGCCCCTGCCGTCCAGGCCGACCCAGATCGACACCGCCCCGGTATGGGCGCAGGTGATCGACGGCTGGACCCACGAGGCGGAGACCGAGTGGTAGGTGGATCCGGAGGCGGCGTAGCCGGACCAGTTGCCGGAGGTGCCACCGGCGGCCGAGCGGGCCCCGACCGGGGTGTCGGCGGCCGACGACGCGGCGGCCGCGGCGGGTGCCGCGCCGATCAACGGCGCGCACAGCAGCAGCGCGACGCAACCGCCGTAGGACCGAAAAGGCGTTCGGGCACGTGGGATCACGATGACTCCCGAGGAGTGATGGGGGAGGGTGGACGCCCCCGAAGGTCCCGTCGAGGCGAGCCGGACCGACGGGGGCGGTGCCCGGGGACCCGGATGGACGAGCGGGCCGCCGTGGCGATCCAGAGGTTGGCGCGTCTCGGCGGGGTCGGTCAACGGCCCTTCGAGGCCCCGCCGTCCACTGGCGACGACGCCCCTCGACCGGCAACGGCGAACACCCGCGATACCCGCCCCGACCTGCGCCGACGCGCCCCGCCCGGCCGAACCCGGCAGCCAATTCCGTGGATTCGCCAGTGGACGGACCGGTGCTGGGCCGGGGGCGTCCGTCCACTGGCGAATCCAGGGAATTGGCCCCGCCCGACCAGCGATCGGGAGACGCACGGGGAGCGCTCGACGAGTTCCCCATCCGCTCCCCACCCGCTCCCGACGAGCCCCGACGAGCACCCGGCGACCCCGCGGCCCGCCCCCGCGCCGTCCACAGATTTGCCGGGCCGTCGACAGAAAGCCGATCGGCCCCCGGCGACGCGTTGACGCGTGCTCCGCCGGTGCGGGACCTTCGTCGGCACCACGCCCCGGCCGACCGACCCCGTGTCGCGAGCCGGGCGGGTTCCCCCACTTACTCATCGGAGACAGGCATGCCTTTCGCATTCGCCGAGGCTCGTTCCCGTACCCGCTCCCGAGACCGGTCCGAATCCCGCGACCGCAAGCCCCGCCCCCGCTCCCGGTTCCGCTCCCGCGTGTCCCTCCCGCTCGCCGCCACCGCCGCCGGCGGCCTCGCGCTGGCCACCCTGTCCGGAGCCGGCCCCGCCTCGGCCGCGACCACCCCGGCACCGGAGCACATCGTCGTGGTGATGATGGAGAACCACGCCTACGGGCAGATCATCGGCAGCGGCAGCGCCCCGTTCATCAACTCGCTGGCCAACGGCGGCGCCCTGCTCAAGGCGTCGTACGGGATCACCCACCCCAGCCAGCCGAACTACTTCGCCGTCTTCTCCGGCAGCACCCAGGGAATCACCGGCGACTCCTGCTACCAGGTCGGCTTCTCGCACGCCGCAAACCTTGCCTCCGAGGTGATCGCCGCCGGCAAGTCCTGGGGCAGCTACAGCGAATCGTTGCCCGGCGAGGGCTCGACCACGTGCGGCAGCGGCAAGTACGCCCGCAAGCACGTGCCCTGGTTCGGCTTCGACAACGTGCCCACCTCCAGTGCGCACACCTTCGGCCAATTCCCCGGCGACTACGCCAAACTGCCGAACGTCTCCTTCGTGATCCCGAACCTGTGCAGCGACATGCACGACTGCGGGGTGTCCACCGGCGACAGCTGGCTGAAGAAGAACCTGGGCGGCTATGCCGATTGGGCCAGGACGCACAACAGCGTGCTGGTGGTCACCTACGACGAGGACGACAAGCACAGCGGCAACCACATCCCGACCGTGCTCTACGGCCAACCGGTCAAGGCCGGCAGCTCCACCTCCACCTCCTACAACCACTACGACGTCCTGCACACGATCGAGGACCTGGCCGGTACGGGCGCGCACGCGGGCAAGTCCGCCTCCGCCCAGTACATCAGCGGCATCTGGAACTGATCGTGTACCTCGCGGACAGCCGTCGCTCCCCGGCGTCCGACGCCGCCCCGGTCCGCCGACCGGGGCGGCTCCTGGGTGTCGCCGGCACCGTGCTCGTCCTGGGGATCGTCAGTCTCCTCACCGACGTCTCCTCGGAGATGGTCACCTCGGTGCTGCCGCTCTACCTCGTCACCACCGTGGGCCTGTCGCCGCTCGGCTTCGGCGTCCTGGACGCGGTCTACAACGGCTCGGCGGCGCTGATGCGGCTGCTCGGCGGGTTTCTCGGCGACCGCCGAGGCGGCCGGCACAAGGTGGTGGCGGTGGTCGGCTACGCCCTGTCGGCGCTGTGCAAACCGGTGCTCGCGTGCGTACACACCCTGACCCTGCTCGGTGCGGTACTGGCGGTGGACCGCACCGGCAAGGGGCTGCGCACCGCGCCGCGCGACGCGCTGATCTCGGCGGCCACGCCGCCCGAGCGACGGGGACGCGCGTTCGGGGTGCACCGGGCGATGGACACCGTCGGCGCGCTCGCCGGTCCCGTGCTGGCGTACCTGATCCTGCGCGTCACCGTCGACGGGTATCACGCCGTGTTCGTGGTGAGTTCGTGCGTGGCGGCGTTCGGCGTACTCGTGCTCGTGTTGTTCGTACCGCGCGATCCGCGGCCGGCTTCCGCGCACGCGGGTACGAGCGAAGCCGGAACAGGCCCCCCGCAGGCGCCGTCCGGCCCGGGCGGGGTGCGGGCGCTGCTGGGCCGGCCGCGGCTGCGTCGGCTCACCGTGTGCGCCACGCTGCTCGGACTGGCCACCGTCAGCGACTCGTTCGTCTACCTGCTGCTGCAACACCGGTATCGGCTGTCCGCCGAGTGGTTCCCGCTGTTGCCCATCGGCACCGCCGCCGTGTTCCTGCTCCTGGCCGCCCCGTTGGGAGCGGTCGCCGATCGTATCGGCCGGCGGCGGATGTTCCTGCTCGGACACCTGGCGCTGCTCGGGGCATACGCGTTGCTGCTGCGTTCCGGGACGGACGGCGGGTGGTTCGACGGTGCGGCGCCGGTCGTGGTGCTCGCGCTGCACGGGCTGTACTACGCGGCCACCGACGGGGTGTTGCCGGCCGCCGCCGCGAGTGCGGCGCCGCCGGGGAACTGCGGCGCGAGCCTGGCCCTGGTCGGCACCGGGCAGGCGATCGGGCGCTTCGTGTGCTCCCTGACCCTGGGCGCGCTGTGGACCCGCTGGGGTGATCGGGCCGCGTTGTCCCTGACGGCGGCGGCGCTGGTGGTGGCCCTGGTCGTGGCGCGCCACGTGCTGCGGGCGGCCGATCCGGCTGCCGTACCGGGGACTTGCGCGCCCGCCGCGTCCCGTACCCGCCCGACCGACGAGGAGCCCGGATGACCGTCGACCGAACGACCGCCGCCCGCCGCCTGGTCGTCCTGCTCGTCGCCTTCGTGGTGTTGGCCGCGGCCGGCACGTGGGCGGTCCTGGACGCCGCCGAACGTGCGGGTCGGCGCGATCGGGAACAGCCCGGCGGGCCGGCGGTGCACCCGGGTCCGGTCGCGCTGGGCCCGACGGCGGGCGGGCCGCGGTTGCTCTTCCGCAACATGGCCTGGGGGCCGCACCGGGACGAGATCGCGGGCGTACCGGCCGATCGACCGGATGGGCCGCGCACCGTGTCCGGCCTCAAGTGCCTGCGTTTCCACGCCGCTTCGGGCACCGGGATCTGCCTGCGGGCCGAGCACGGGCCGCTCGTGGACACCTACCGGGCGGTGATCCTGGACGCCGACCTGCACGAGAGGCGCAGCTTCCCGGCCGCCGGAATCCCGACCCGGGCCCGGGTCTCGCCCTCCGGCCGGATGGTCGCCTGGACGGTGTTCGTGAGCGGGGACGGTTACGCGGGCGCCGACTTCTCCACCTGGACCACGATCGTGGACACGCACACGTGGACCGTCCAGGAGAACCTGGAAAGCTTCGCGGTGACCAGGAACGGTCGTCTCTACCGGGCACCCGACATCAACATCTGGGGCGTCACCTTCGCCGACGACAACCGGTTCTACGTGACGGTGGCCACCGATGGACACACCTGGCTGGCCGCCGGCGACGTCGCCGCGCACACCCTCACCACGCTGCACCAGAACGTCGAATGCCCTTCCCTGTCGCCCGACGGCACCCGGATCGCCTACAAGAAGCGCGCCCCCGAGGCGCCCGACGACGCACCCTGGCGGTTGTACGTGCTCGACCTGCGCACGATGACCGAGAGCGCCACCGCCGAACGACGCAACGTCGACGACCAGGCGTTGTGGACCGACGCCGCCACGCTGCTGTACGCCCTGCCCGGCGACTACGGCGCCGACCTGTGGACCGTCCCGGCCGACGGCACCGGCGCGCCCCGGATGCTCGCCGCGAGCGCGCTGGCCCCGGCCCTGGTGGCGTGAGCGGAAGGCGCGCCGGCACCGGCGCCGGCGACGACCTCCCGCGTGGATCACCGCGCGCACCGTATGTATCTGCTTGGCTACTGTGTGACGTGACAGGCGCGTCGTGATTCGGGAGGCAGCGATGAGCACAACCGAGTACGAGCAGACCAACCCCGCCGTCCGGCTGGACCTCGAACCCGGCCAGATCGTCCAGGAATTGGGCTACGACGACGACGTCGACCACGACCTCCGCGAGGGCATCGAGTGGCTGACCGGCCACGACCTCGTCGACGAGGACTACGACGACGTCGCCGACGCCGTGCTGCTCTGGTTCCGTGCCGAGGACGGCGACCTCGCCGACACGCTGCTCGACGTCGTCGGCCTGCTCCCCGAGGACGGCGTCGTCTGGCTGCTCACGCCCAGGGCCGGCCGGGACGGCGCGGGCGATCCCGACGCGGTCGAGGAGGCCGCGCGCAACACCGGCCTGAGCCGGACCCCGGCCGTCGACGTCGGCCCGGACTGGGAGGCCACCCGGCTGGCCGTCGCCGGGAAGTAGCCGTCCGGGTGCCGACGCGGGGGTGTGGCGACGATCGACCGCCGCACCCCTTCGGGGTGCGCGCCGGGCGGCCTCAGTCGTGTACCACGCCGTCCGCCGGCCCGTCGTCCCACTCCCATCGCAGGCCGTAGATGCCGGGGGTCACCTCGGGAAAGACCGCGCAGGCGTGGCCCGTCGCCGCGATCCGGACCTCGCGGTGATCCTGCGCGGGCGCGTCGTGCCGGGGCCGCCACCCGGCCGTACACCGCACCGGCACCATGCGGCGGTCGAATCGCGCGCACAACACCATGGTCCGGCCGGGGAAGCGCACCATCCGGGCGTAGCCGGTGGAGACCACGGACGACGCGTAGGCGTAGCTGTACTCCACGACGGCCGTCTCGTCCTGCTGCAACGGCACGTCGAGCAGCAACTCGACGGCGGCGAAGCCGTGTTCACGATCGACCCGACGGCGGCCGAGCCGGCAGCCGACCAGCCCGGACAGGCCCAGGTCGGCGCCGAGGGACATCTCCGGCTTCGCCTCGGTGAGCAGGATCAGCCGGTCCGCCCGGGTGGCGACCGCGCGCAACACCTGCACCACGTCGATGCGTTGCTCCTCGCGGACGCGGCCGATGTGTACGTCGATGCGACTGTGCAGGCACTCCAGGCGGGCGTTGGTCCGCGGATCGAAGTCGGTCAGTACCCCCTCGACCGCGGGATCTCCGAACGTGCCGGTGTGGTCGAGCGATCCGGGGATGTGGTCGACCCAGCGGCCTCGGGGCCGACGCGGGCCGAGCAGCACGATCAGCGCATCGGCGCGCAAGTGCAGCAGGTTCTCCAACGCCCGTACGGCGGCCAGCGAATCCGCCCGTTCGGGGCGACTGCGTCCGCGCTGCCAGTAGCTGAGGCTGGACACGCTCACCTGGACGCCCCGGTGGGCGAGTCGGCGTTGGATGCTCTCCAGGCTCAGTCCGCTCTCGCGGATCGCGATCCGCAGCGCGAGTTCGAACGGGCCGGAGCGCAGCGCCCGGTCGAGTTCGGCCGACTTCGCGGCACCGGCGTGGGGGAGTGACGGAGAAATCGGCATGCACCTGCTCTCACCGGGAGCACCGTGCGGCGACGGCCGCGCGACTGCGCGGAATTTACCGCGACGCGCCTGTGCCCGGCGAGGGTTCGGGCCGGCCGTTGCCCGGATTTGCCTTGCCGATGGGGAAACCCCCAGGTGGGCGCGGGCCTTGCGAACGGGAAGGTTTCCCGGCCCGCCGGTGGGGCGGTTCGGGCCCGTGCGTGTGCCGACGCAAGGCCGACCGTCGTTACTCGGAGTCGGTGGTGGCGCGGGGTTTGGCGCGTACGTGCATTCGTTCCCCCTGTCGACCGAAGAGGCTGAGCACCTCGACCGGGCGCTCGTCCGCGCTGCTGAACCAGTGCGGGACCCGGGTGTCGAACTCGGCGGCCTCGCCCGGGCCGAGGACCAGATCGTGCTCGCCGAGGATCAGCCGCAGCCGGCCCTCCAACACGTACAGCCACTCGTAGCCCTCGTGGGTACGGAAGGCGGGCTCGGTGCCCCGGAACGGGATGATCATCTTGAACGCCTGGAGCGGGCCGGGGGTCCGGGTCAGGGGGATGAACGTACCGCCGCTGGGCAGCGGGTGCGGGTTCAGCCGGATCCGGGGATCCCCCACCTCCGGGGCACCGACCAGATCGTCCAGCGGCACCCGGTACACGCCCGCCAGCGGCAGCAGCAACTCCAGCGTGGGTCGGCGCTGCCCGGACTCCAGTCGGGACAGCGTGCTCTTGGAGATGCCGGTCGTCTCGGACAGCGCGGCGAGCGTGAGACCACGCTCGGCCCGCAGCCGCCGAAGGCGGGGCGCGACCTCGTCGAGGACCGTCCGGTAGGGGAGTGCGTCGTCCGTCATGCGGGCATTCCACCGCGCCGTCCCCATCTTGGCAACACGAGTTGCCGGCGTGCGGGAGCCGGTGCAGCCTCCTCGCCATGACCTCGGAGATTTCGCGGGACGCGCCGGTGACACACGCTGTGCGGCCGGGCTCGGGCTCGGTGCGGTGGGCGCTCGCCGGGCTGTGCCTGTCCATGTTGTTGTCCTCGCTGGGTACCAGCGTCGCCAATGTCGCGCTGCCGACGCTGGCGGATACGTTCTCCGCCTCCTTCGCCCGCGTTCGGTGGATCGTGCTGGCCTATCTTCTCGCCATCACCACCGTGATCGTCGGCGCCGGCCGGCTCGGCGACCTGATCGGGCGCCGCCGGCTGCTCCTGGTCGGGATCGGTGTGTTCACCGGGGGCTCGGTGTTGTGCGGTCTGGCACCGACCCTGGAGACGCTGATCGCGGCTCGTGCCGTACAGGGCCTGGGGGCGGCCGTGATGATGGCGCTCACCATGGCGTTCGTCGGCGAAACGGTGCCGAGAGAGCGGACCGGGAGCGCGATGGGCCTGCTCGGCACGATGTCCGCGATCGGGACCGCGCTCGGTCCGTCGCTCGGCGGCGCGCTGATCGCCGGGCCGGGCTGGCGGGCGATCTTCCTGGTCAACGTGCCGCCGGCGATCCTGGCCCTGCTGCTCGCGCACCGACACCTGCCGAGCGACCGTCGCGAGCCCGGGGCCGACCGACCCCGCTTCGACCACGTGGGCACGCTGCTGCTGGCCGGGACGCTCGGCGCGTACGCCCTCGCGATGACCGTCGGGCGCGGCGGGTTCGGCGCGCTGAACGCGGCGCTGCTCGGGGCGGCCGGGCTCGGCGTCGTGCTGTTCGTGCGCACCGAGGCGCGGGCGACGTCGCCGCTGATCCGGTTGGCGATGTTGCGCGAGCCGGCGTTGAGCGCGAGTCTGGCCACGAGTGCGCTGGTGTCGACGGTGATGATGGCCACGCTCGTGGTGGGACCGTTCCACCTCGCGCGGGCGCTGGGCCTCGGCGACGCGCTCGTCGGACTCGTCATGTCGGTCGGCCCGGTCGTCGCCGCGCTCACCGGGGTACCGGCCGGCCGGATCGCGGACCGCTTCGGCGCACGGCGGATGACCGTCGTCGGGCTGATCGCGATATCCGTCGGCGCGTTCGCCCTGGCGCTGACCTCGGGACACCTCGGGCCGGCCGGCTACCTGGCGCCGATCGTGGTGACGACCGCCGGATACGCGGTGTTCCAGACCGCGAACAACACCGCCGTGATGGCCGACGTCCGGCCCGATCGACGCGGGGTGGTCTCCGGCATGCTCAACCTGTCGCGCAACCTCGGCCTGATCACCGGCACATCGGTGATGGGCGCGGTCTTCGCGCTCGCCTCGGGCGCACACGACGTGACCACGGCAAGCGCCGACGCGGTGGCGACCGGCACCCGGGTCACCTTCGCCGTGGCGGGAGTCCTGATCGTGGCGGCACTCGCCATCACGCTGCTCGCCCGACGCCCCGCCGCGCGCCCCGCCCCGACCGCGTGAACCCGCCCGCGTGAACCAGCCCGCGCGAACCACCCGCGCGGCCGGGGAACTTTGTCGGTCGGGCGGACGACTGTTCGGGTGGAACGACGAGGGCGGGGGCGCCCCACCGGCGCCATCGGACCCCGCCCCGATCCCTCCGCAGCCGACGCCTCGACCGAAGGACGGATCACGCATGTGTGGAATCGCCGGCTGGGTGTGCCTCCGGCCCGACGGGCGCCCGCTCCGCCCGGTCGTGGAGGCGATGACCTCGACCCTGACCCGGCGCGGCCCGGACGCGGGGGACGTATGGGCGGACGCACACGCGGCGTTCGGCCATCGACGCCTTGCCGTGCTCGACCTCGCGGGCGGCGCGCAGCCGATGGTGGATCGGCCCGAGGAGCCCCAGGCGGTCCTCGGGTACAGCGGCGAGGTGTACAACCACCACGAGCTGCGCGCCGAACTCCGCCGCGCCGGGCACGAGTTCCGCACCCGCAGCGACACCGAGACGGTGCTTCGCGCCTACCTCGAATGGGGCGAGGCGTGCGCGGAACACCTGGAGGGGATGTACGCGTTCGCGATCTGGGACCCGCGGTACGACCGCCTGGTCCTGATCCGCGACCGACTCGGCGTCAAGCCGCTGTACTGGGCCCGGGTGCGCGACGGCATCGCCTTCGGCTCCGAACCCAAGGCCCTGTTCGCCCATCCCGAGATCGAACCGCGCGTGGACGCGGACGGACTGCGCGCGGCCTACGGGCTGCTCTTCGACACCGGTCCCACCGTCTGGACCGGGATCCGCGAACTCGAACCCGGCTCGATCCTCACCCTCGATCGGGCCGGGATCCGCGAACACCGTTACTGGCGACTGGCGGTGGGCGCACACCACGACGACCGCGACACCACCGTGGAACGGGTACGCGCCCTGGTCGAACACGCCGCCCGCGGCCAACTGGAGGCGGACGTACCGGTGTGCAGCCTGCTGTCCGGCGGCCTGGACTCCACCGTGGTCACCGCGCTGCTCGCCGACGAACTGCGGCGCCGCGAGGGCCCCGACGCCCGGCTCCGCTCCTACGCGGTCGACTACACCGACCAGGCCGACACGTTCACCGCCGACATACTGCGCACGGGCCACGACACCCCGTACGCCGCCGAGGCGGGCCGGTTCATCGGCACCACTCACGACACGGTGGTCCTGGATCCGCGCTCCCTGCTCGACCCGGAGCACCGACGCGCGGTCGTCGCCTGCCGCGACTCGCCGATCGGCGTCGGCGACATGGACACGTCGCTGTACCTGCTGTTCGGCGAGATCCGTCGGCACGCCACCGTCGCGGTGTCGGGGGAGGCGGCCGACGAGGTCTTCGGCGGCTACCCGTGGTTCCACAGCCCCGCCGCCCGCGCCGCCGACACCTTTCCCTGGCTTCTGGTCACCGGCGACGAGGCCGCGATGCCGCTGCATCCCGACGTGGCCCGCACGTTGCGCATCGGCGAATACCGGGCGGACACCTACCGCACCGCGCTCGCCGCCGTGCCGCACGCCGCGCACGAGAGCGCCGAGGAGCACCGGCTGCGCGAACTGCGGCACCTGTCGCTGACCCGCTGGTTGCGCCAACTCCTGCACCGCAAGGACCGGTTGAGCATGGCCCAGGGGCTGGAGGTGCGGGTGCCCTACTGCGACCATCGCCTGGTCGAGTACGCCTACGACGTGCCGTGGTCGCTGCACTCCTTCGACGGTCGGGAGAAGAGCCTGCTGCGGGCCGCCGCCGGCGACACGCTCGCTCCGCGCCCGATCCGGGAGCGGCCCAAGAACCACTACCCGGCCACCCATCACCCCGACTACAACCGGGGATTGCAGGACCTGGCCCGGGATGCCCTCGACGGGCACGGCGGACGGGTCCGCGCGCTCGTCGACGAGACGGTGATCAAGTCCTGCCTCGACGCGCCCGCGCACGAACTGCCGTGGGGACACCGGTTGCGCCTGGAACGTGTGGTCGACCTGGGCCTGTGGCTGGACCTGTACCGACCGGAGATCACCATCTGAGCCCGACCGGTCTGCACCCGACGCACACCGCCTGCCCGACCACGGCCCCGCACCATCCGCACCGCCCGCACCCGCACCGCCCGCACCGCACCGCACCGCCAGGGAGACGCACCCCGTGACCCGGATCGAACCCGGTACGAACCGCCCCGACCGCACCACGAACGACCCGCACGCCGTCGAGTTGTACGGGCGCGAGTACAAACGCGACCCCTACCCCCTCTACACCAAGCTCCGCGACGCCGGCCCGATCCATCGGGTGCGCTTCCCCAGCGGGGTGGGCGCCTGGCTGGTCACCGGATACGACGCGGCGCACGCCACCCTCAACGATCCTCGACTGGGCAAGAACCACGACCTGGGCAACGATCGTTGGCGGGCCCTCGCCTCGATCATGCCCGAACCGCAACACACCGAACTCCAGGTGCATTTGCTCCACCAGGACCCGCCCAAGCACACCACCATGCGCCGCCTGGTCACCGACGCCTTCGCGCCGCGTCGGGTCGACGCGCTGCGACCTCGCATCCAGGAGATCGCCGACGACCTCGTCGACGCCATGCCGGCCGGCGGGGGAGCGGACGTCGTGGCCTGCTTCGCGGCCCGCTTCCCGTTCCGGGTCCTCGCCGAAGTCATCGGACTGCCCGCGGAGTTCGCGGCCCGGTTCCGGCGCGAGTGGTGCAAGGTCGTGCAGCCCGTCGGTCCGAGGGATCCGCGCCGGGCGGGGTACGAGGCGCTGCTGCGTGAACTCCAGGGCTATATCGCCGACCTGGTCGCCGACCGCCGGGCCGACCCGGACGACGACGGCCTGCTCGGCCGACTGGTCGCCGCGCACGCCGCCGGCGAACTGACCCGGGCCGAGCTGGACTCGATGATCTTCCAGCTCCTGGTCGCCGGACAGGAACCCGTGACCAACCAGATCAGCACCGCCCTGATCACCCTCCTGCGACACCCCGGCCACCTGGACCGACTCCGCGAGGACCCCGCGCTCCTGCCCGCCGCCGTGGAGGAACTGCTGCGCTACGACAGCGCCTTCGAACTCACCACCTGGCGCTTCCTCGCCGCGGACGACGACCTGCACGGCACCCCCGTCCCCGCCGGTGACTCGGTGATCGTCTCGCTGTGCGCGGCCAACCGGGACCCGAAACGTTTCCCCGATCCCGACACCCTCGACTTCGACCGCAGCCCCAACCCGCACCTCGCCTTCGGCCACGGGATCCACTTCTGCCCGGCCGCCGCGCTGGCCCGGGTCGAACTCCGAGTCGCGCTCGGCACGCTCCTCGCCCGCTTGCCCGGCTTGGCCCCGGCCGTCCCGGTCGACGACGTCGAGTGGATCCCCGCCGTGCTCGCGCGCGGCGTCGACGCGTTGCCGGTCACCTACACCGAGCGGGCGTGACCACGCCATGCACGCCATCGACCACCGCGACCGCCCCGGTGCCGCGCAGACCGCCGCGATCAGTGCCGCGATCCTGGAACTGCTCCTGCCCCACCGCCGCGCGGCCGAACGCGACCTCGACCCGGGCCGCGAATCGGTCGCCGACTTTCCCGAACAACTCGACCGGGTGGCCGACTTCGTCGCCCGGGGCGAACCCGTCGTGTTCGCGCTGCCGGGTTTCCCCTGCAAATCGCCCAACCCCGCCAAGGTCCTGGGACATCTGCCCGACGAGGGCGAACGGCTGAGCCTGGCCTTCCTGGACGGGCTGTGCGCGTCGGTGGCCGCCGTACACCCGCCCGGCGCCCGGATGTTGATCTGCTCCGACGGCCACGTCTTCGCCGACCTCGTCCGCGTCCCGGACGCGCACGTCGACGCCTACACCGACGAACTGCGCGCCGTCATCGCCGGCAACGACCTGAACCGGCTGAGCGTGTTCGACCTGCGCGACGTGCTCGGCGACGACCCGACCGGCTCGGCCGACCCCCGCACACACGCGGACAAACGTGCCTGGCTGCACGCGCGTCTCGCCCCGACCCTGGCCGAACTGCGCGCCCAAGTCCGGTCCGACGAGGACACGCTGCGGCTGTACCGGGGCATCACCCGGTTCCTGTTCGAGGACACCGCCGACTTCCCCGGCACCCGATCCGCGCTGCAACGCGACTGCCGCGACCGGGCATACGGCGTCATCCAGCGCAGCCGGGCCTGGAGCGACCTGATCGCCGAACACCACCCGCGCGCGGTACGCCTGTCCATCCACCCGCAACGGCGCGGCGCCGACAAGTTCGGGATCCGCCTGCTGGACGCTCCCGATGTTTGGGCCACCCCGTGGCATGCCACCGTGCTGCGCGGCGCCGACGGTCGCGCGCGCCTGCTGCACCGCGCCGAGGCCGCACGCCTGGGCACCCTGGTCCACCACGACGGCCGCCCCAGCCACTTCCACCAGGCGGCCCACTGAGCGACGGTCTACCCCGTCGTCACCGCATCCCCGCCGGCCAGTGTTTCCAGGATCCGGTAGGCCCGTTCGAGAGACTGCTCGGCGAGCGGCTTCAGGGCTGCCATCCGCGGCACGACCGCGGCGAGCGTCAACTCGGCGGGCACGAAGGTGGTCAGGTCGTCGGTGAGGCCGACGGACCCCAGGACGGCGCGCAGGTAGGGCTCCTGGTGGTCCCAACCCGCACGCGGCGTGCCCGGGGCGTACGAACCGCCACGAGGGCTGATCACGATCACGGACGTGTCCGCCAGGGGGCCGGGTTCGCCGCCGGGCACCGCCATGGTGGCCGGGGAGACGACCCGGTCCAACCAGGTCTTGATCGTGGACGGGATCGAGTAGTTGTACATCGGCACGCCCATTACGACCGTGCTCGCCGCACGCAACTCGGCGTTGAGCGCGGTGGTCAGCGCCCATTCGTCCGCCGGCGCGCCGTGTTCGGCCCCCGGGTCGACGAGCGCTTCGCGTACCGCGTGGGTCAGGTGCGGGATCGGCTGGGCGGCCAGGTCCCGGTAGGTGTACGCGCCGCTCGGGTGGCGTTCACGCCAACGGGCGGCGAAGTGGGCGGACAGGGCCCGGGATACGGATCCGGTCCGACGCATGCTCGCGTCGAGATGCAAAAGGGAGGGCACGCACGGCCTCGAATCGTCGCGGTTTCGGTTCGGCACGGTGCCGGACGCCGCCGCGTGGCCGATCCGATTTTGGGATCGGCCACGCGACGGCCGGCGATGACGACCGTAGACATTGACGCCGGCGTGAAGGCAAGCGTGCCCGGCGGCCTCGGACCGGGTGTGCGGGACCGGGTGTGCGGACCCGGTGTTCAGACCAGGTGTTCGCCGAGCACGGCGAGTTGGGTCACCCGGGCCTGCTCGTGGAGGGCGCGGCCCTTGTCGGTGGCGATGACGAAGACGCCCCGGCGGTCGCTCTCGCACATCGCGCGCTGGACCAGGCCGCACTTCTCGAGGCGGGCCACGGCGCGCGAGGAGGCACTCTGGCTCAGGTGCAGATCGACGACGAGGTCGTGGATGCGGGACTTGCAGCCCTCGGCGTCGACCAGGCGATCGAGGACCTCGAAGTCACTCATCGTGAGGCCGTGCCGGGCCTGAAGGGCGCGATCGAGTTCGTGCGCCACCCGGCTGTACTGCGACAACAGCTCGCGCCAGCTCTCGATCAGCGGGTCCTTCGTCTTCATTGCGTCACGGTAGCGCCGCCCGTCGTAACATGCAAGCAAATTTATTGCACCCACATTTAATGCGTAGACATTCAATGCGTGCGCATGTACGTTCTTGCCCATGGCTTCAACAGTCGAGACCTACGCGGGACCGTCCTCCCGCGAGCACTCCGCCCCCTCGTCCTCCTCGTCGGCCGAAACACCGTCCGGTTCGCACTGGACCCCCAGACTCTGGGGCGTCCTGGCCGTGCTGTGCCTCGTGCTCTTCCTGGATGGCCTCGATGTCTCGATGGTCGGCGTCGCGCTGCCGTCGATCGGCCACGAACTCGGTCTGTCGGCGACCTCCCTGCAATGGATCGTCAACGGCTACATCCTCGGCTACGGCGGGCTGCTGATGCTCGGCGGTCGCACCGCCGACCTGCTCGGCCGCCGCCGGGTCTTCCTGATCGCGCTCGCCGTGTTCGCCGGCGCCTCGCTGCTCGGCGGCATGGTCGACAGCGGTGGCCTGCTGATCGCCACCCGCTTCATCAAGGGCCTGGCCGCCGCGTTCACCGCGCCCACCGCCCTGTCCATCCTCACCACGACGTTCCCCGAGGGCCCCGCCCGCAACCGGGCGCTGTCCGTCTTCTCCGTCTTCGGCGCCAGCGGCTACTCCTCCGGCCTGATCCTCGGCGGCCTGCTCACCGAGTTCGGCTGGCGCTGGACCTTCCTGATCCCCGTACCGCTCGCCATCCTGGCGCTGGTCGGCGGCTGGTTCCTGATCCCGCGCGACCGGCCCGCCGACTCCGGCGGCCACGACGTGGTCGGCGCGATCACCCTCAGCGGCGGCATGCTGCTGGCCGTCTACACCGTCGTCTCCGCTCCCGAACGCGGCTGGGGCGCACCGCTGACCCTCGGCTCGATAGTCCTGGCCGCCGCCCTGCTCACCGCGTTCGTCCTGGTCGAGAAGCGCATCGCGCACCCACTCGTGCGGTTCGGCATCCTGCGTGTCGGCACCGTGGTCCGGGCCAACCTGAGCATGGTCGCGCTGATGGGCTCCTACATGAGCTTCCAGTTCATGATGACCCTCTACCTCCAGGACGGACTGGGCTGGTCCGCGCTGCGGATGGCGCTCGCGCTGCTGCCCGCCGGCCTGGTCGTGGCTTTCGGCTCGCCGTTCACCGGCCGGCTGATCAACCGCTACGGCACCGCGCCGCTGCTGATCGCCTCGATGGCCTCGATGAGCCTCGGCTACGTGTGGTTCCTCGCCACCGCCGGCACCACGCCGAACTACGCGTTCGCGGTGCTGCCCACGATGCTGCTCCTGGGCGGCGGCTTCGCCTTCGGGTTCAGCGCGATCATGGCCCAGGCCACCGAGGGCATCGACGACTCCGAACAGGGTCTCGCCTCCGGCCTGGTGCAGACCTCCGGCCAGGTCGGCGCGGCCCTCGTGCTCGCCGTGGTCACCGCGCTGACCACCGGCGCCAAGGCCGGTGACGCCGACTTCGGCTCCTACCGCCCCGGCGCCAACCTGGTCACCGCCGTGGCCGTGGTCGGACTCCTGCTCAACCTGGTCCCGCTGCTCGGCGCCAAGCGTCGCGGCATCGACAAGGACGACTCCATCGCGAACGTCCGGTAGCCCGGACGGCGCGCGGACGGCTCGACGTCCGCAACGGGGAGGCGGGTGCCGGCCCCGGATTCGCAGACACGAATCC
>NZ_JBHTVA010000123.1:0-18070 GCF_042793325.1 Embleya sp. NPDC056575 | reverse complement strand
ACCCCACGACGGGGAGCCGATCGCCCTACAGTGCGCCGACGCCGTGCAGGAACGCCTTCGTCTTCTCCGGCTCGTACATGAACTCCTCGAACTCCGCCGGGTTGTCGAACGCGCTCATGATCGCGTCGCAGACGGCCGGACAGTCGTTGCCCGCGCCCATCAGCATCCGCACGTGCTCCGGCGGGGCGCCGAGCAGGGCGGTGGAGAACTTCACCCCGTGCCGGGCGCGCTCCCAGAACGTGGCGAAGAGCGACTCCATCCAGCCCGCGTCGAACGGCCGGTCCCCGTGCGCCACGATCGCGTTCAGGTACAGGTCGGCGGCCCGCGCGGCGTTGTTGGCGCCCTGGCCGCTGAGCGGGTCGTTGGTGACCAGCACGTCGCCGATGCCCAGGGCGACTCCGCCGGAGGGGAGGTGGGCGACCGGCTTGCGCACGACGGGGGAGAAGCCGCCGCTGAGCACGCACATCGGGTCGGTGAGTTCGGCCCGGCTGATCCGGTCGTGGTCCCACGGCGCGAACTGTCGGACCACATCGCGCATCAGCGTCCAGTAGGCCTGCGGGTCGCGCACACCGCCGAACACGTCCAGCGGTCCGCCGGGGATCGCCTCGAGCAGGATGATGTCGCACGGCCCGGACAGGGTCAGGCCCGGGAACATGATGATCTCGCCCGTCTCGGGGATGGCGTTGACGTGCAGCGCGTCGTGTCCCACCGCCGGCCTGGGCGTCGCGCCGTGGAAGTAGGCGACGGCCAACTGCCGCTGCGGGGTGGTGAATTCGGACTTCTCGTGGTCCCGGTCGAACATCGACACCAACTCGCCCTTGCCGGCGGCCACCACCACGAGGTCGTAGGCGCGGGTGAACCAGTCGATGTCGGACACCGCGACCGGGTGCACCACCAGGTTGCCGCCCCGGGCCACGAACAGCTCCATCCAGGCGGGCATCTTCATCCGCTGGTCCACCGACTGCGCGCCGCCGAGGTCGCCCAGCCAGTCCACCACGGGCGTGCCGTCCGGGCCGGGGATGGTGAAGCCCGCCCGGTCGATCGGCGGGACCCGGTCGGCCCACAGGTCCAGCCCGTGCGGCCGTTCCAGGGCGATCGTCGACGGCATCATGATCTGCGTCGAGGTCACCCGGCCCGCGCGTATCTCGTCGGGCGTGCGCTCGGTCATCACGGTCACGTCGTAGCCGTGGGCGAGCAATCCCAGGCCGAGCTGGAGCCCGGATTGGCCGGCACCGACGATGAGGATCCTGCGCATGGCTGAAGTCCCTTCCCCTGATCAAGTCGCATGCATCGTATGGCTCGCGCTGCGTGTTCACGGGGGCACCGACGGGAACTCGCGGGCCGCCGACCGGAGATGGGGCCGCGCGGGTCGGGGATCGGGGGTGGGTCGGGATACCGGGGGGTCGGCGGGCTTCGGGCGTCGACGTCAGGGGTGCGGCGCCGTCCACCGTTCGGGGGCGCTCCAGCCGGAATCGCGGTCCCGGTCGTCCCGGATCCGCACGCTCCAGTAGTACGTGGTGCCCGACTCGTAGCGGAACCCCGACGGCCGCACCCGGGAGTGCTGCGCGGAGTGCACGACCCCGCTGTCCCACACGTCCGGGTCGACGCCGCCGGCGAGCACCGTGTCCAGCGAGAGCGGATCGGCGGAGATGACCAGCCGGTAGGCGCGCTGCGCGCGGTCGTGGCCGAGGTCGCCGTAGCGGACCGCCCAGCCGATCCCGCCCGCCCCGGTCCGCGCCTGGTCCGATACCGCGACCACGGTCGGCGCGCGTCGGGACGCCGGCGATGCGGAGCGGGCCGCGTACCCGAGCAGGCTGCCCGCCAGGATCGCACCGGTGACCAGCACCAGGCCCGTGAGCAGCACCGGACCCACCCGTCCCACGCGTCGTGCCGACCCCACGAGCACTCCCCGTCCCAGGCGGCGGATGATCACGCGACCCTAGACATGTGACACGCGTCACCGGAAGCCCCCGCGACCGGCGCGCGGAGCGTCGCCGCCGACGCGCGGGGGAGGTCGTATCCGGGTTGCGTCCGGGGCGGGGTCGGCGAGCAGGCAGGATAGACGGGTGACTCTCATCGATCTGCTCCCCGCCGAGGCCGACCCCGACGCCCTGTACGAAGCCTTCGCCGCGTACGCGGAAGAGCGCGGCCTCACCCTGTACCCCGCGCAGGAAGAGGCGCTGATCGAGCTGGTCTCGGGCAACAACGTCATCCTGAACACGCCGACCGGCTCCGGCAAGAGCCTGGTCGCCGCCGGCGCGCACTTCGCCGCGCTGGCCCGCAAGGAGCGCAGCTTCTACACCGCGCCGATCAAGGCGCTGGTGTCGGAGAAGTTCTTCGACCTGGTGGCCCAGTTCGGCACCGAGAACGTCGGCATGATGACCGGCGACGCCTCGGTCAACGCCGGCGCGCCGATCATCTGCTGTACCGCCGAGGTGCTGGCCAACATCGCGCTGCGCGACGGCGCGGACGCGGACGTGGGCCTGGTGGTGATGGACGAGTTCCACTTCTACGGCGACCCGGACCGGGGCTGGGCCTGGCAGATCCCGCTGATCGAGCTGCCGAGGGCGCAGTTCCTGCTGATGTCGGCGACCCTCGGCGACATGGACCACTTCCAGGCCGACCTGAAGCGGCGTACCGGCCGGTCCACCACGATCGTCAAGTCGGCCACCCGCCCGGTGCCGCTCTACTTCTCCTACCGGGTCACCCCGCTGCACGAGACCATCGAGGAGTTGCTGACCACGCGTGAGGCGCCGGTGTACATCGTGCACTTCACCCAGGCGTCGGCGGTCGAGCGGGCCCAGTCGTTGATGAGCATCAACATGTGCACGCGCGCCGAGAAGGACCAGATCGCGTCGGTGATCGGCCGCTTCCGGTTCACCACCAAGTTCGGCCGCCAGCTCTCGCGCTGGGTGCGGCACGGGATCGGCGTGCACCACGCGGGCATGTTGCCCAAGTACCGCCGGTTGGTGGAGCGCCTCGCCCAGGCCGGGCTGCTCAAGGTGATCTGTGGCACCGACACCCTCGGCGTCGGGGTCAACGTGCCGATCCGCACGGTGTTGTTCACCGCGCTGTCGAAGTACGACGGCCAGCGGGTGCGCCGGCTGCGGGCGCGCGAGTTCCACCAGATCGCCGGGCGCGCCGGGCGGGCCGGGTACGACACGGTGGGCAACGTGGTGGCGCAGGCCCCGGAGTACGAGATCGAGAACCTCAAGGCGCTGGCCAAGGCCGGCGACGACCCGAAGAAGCGCCGCAAGGTGGTGCGCAAGAAGGCCCCGGAGGGTTTCGTCGGCTGGAACGAGGAGACCTACACCAGGCTCCAGGAGGCCGAGCCGGAGCCGCTGGCGTCCCGCTTCCGGGTCACCCACGCGATGCTGCTCGCGGTGATCAACCGGCCGGGCAACGCGTTCGAGGCGATGCGGCACCTGCTGGTCGACAACGACGAGCCGCGCGCGCAGCAGTTGCGGCACATCCGGCAGGCGATCGCGATCTACCGTTCGCTGCTCGACGGCGGCGTGGTGGAAAAGCTCGACGCCCCGGACGAGGAGGGCCGCATGGTGCGGCTCACCGTGGACCTCCAGGCCGACTTCGCGCTCAACCAGCCGCTGTCCACCTTCGCGCTGGCCGCGTTCGACCTGCTCGACCCGGAGGCGCCGACCTACGCGCTCGACGTGCTCTCGGTGGTCGAGGCGACCCTGGACGACCCGCGGCAGATCCTGGCCGCGCAGTTGAACAAGGCCAAGGGCGAGGCGGTCGGGCAGATGAAGGCCGACGGCATCGAGTACGAGGAGCGGATGGAGCGGCTGGCCGACATCCAGTACCCGCGTCCGCTGGAGGAACTGCTCGAACACGCCTACGCGATCTACATGCGCAGCCACCCGTGGGTGGGCGACCACCCGCTGTCGCCGAAGTCGATCGTGCGCGACATGTTCGAGCGGGCGATGACGTTCGGCGACTACGTCGGCTGGTACGAACTCGCGCGCACCGAGGGCATCGTGTTGCGCTATCTGGCGAGCGCGTACAAGGCGCTGAACCAGACCGTGCCGGACGACGCCAAGAACGAGGACCTGCACGACATGATCGCGTGGCTGGGCGAACTCGTCCGCCAGGTCGACTCCAGCCTGCTCGACGAGTGGGAGAAGCTGGCCAACCCCGACGCCACGCAGGAGGAACTGGACGACATCGAGGGGCGGACCACGCCCGTCACCGCCAACGAGCGCGCGTTTCGGGTGCTGGTGCGCAACGCGCTCTTTCGGCGGGTGGAACTCGCCGCGCTGCGGCGCTACTTCCAGCTCGGCGAGTTGTCCGAGCAGGAGGGCGACACGGCGTGGGACGCGGAGCGTTGGCAGGACGCGCTGGCGGACTACTGGGACGAGCACGACTCGATCGGCACCGGTCCCGACGCGCGCGGGCCCAAGCTGCTGCAGATCACCAAGGAGGACTCGGCGTGGCGGGTCCGCCAGGTGTTCGACGACCCGGCGCAGGACCACGACTGGGGCATCACCGCCGAGGTGGACCTGACCGAGTCGGACGAGACCGGGCGGGCGGTGGTGCGGGTGGTCGCGGTGGACCGGATGTGAGGGTCGGCGGCGGCCGGGACGGGACGCGCGGGGCGCGGGTGATTGCGGTGGATCGTATGTGAGTTCGGGCAGACTGGGGCGATGACCAAGAAGCGGCTCGCCGTCGACGCACACGGCTCGATCCTGTCCCGGAACTCGCACAATTCGGTGTTGTCGATCGGGTCGGAGGGTTCGGTGCTCTCGATCGGCTCGGTGGGCTCGGTGTTGTCGATCGGCTCGGTCGGTTCGGCGCTGTCCTTCGGGTCGGTCGGCTCGACCCTGTCGTGCGTGTCGATCGGCTCGTTTCTGGGGGTGGCCTCGGCGTTCTCGGCGCAGTCGGTGTGGTCGGCGTTCTCGTTCCAGTCCAGCGGCGGCCTGTTCGACGTCCACAACCGGCGCTGCGACGCCCGCCGGGCGGCGTTGCCGGTGGCGGTGGCCGTGGCCGCCCTGGCGACAACCGCCGCACTGAGCCGCCGGTCCCGCTGACGGCTCGGACGCCGTCCGCCGCCGGGAGCTCGATGGTCACGTCACGGCCCCGGCGGTGGCGGACGCGTGCTCGCAGCGTGGATCGCCCGGCTCAGTGGACCCTGGCCGCGGCGTCGCGGAGCAGGCCGGGGACCAGGCGGCGGTGTACGGCGGACAGCGGGGGCCAGATCAGCCGGCCGAGGGTGCGGTCGTAGCGCAGGAAGGTCCCGAGTGAGATCCGCCCCTCGCTCGTGCGGACGACGAGGTTGGCGGTGAGGTGTGGGGACGCCGTCTCCAACCGGATCCAGTCCTCGCCGCGTTCGGCGACGCGCCAGCCGGCCACCGTTTCCGGCGAGCGGCCGCGGGTGAGGCGCAGGCCGAGCAGGCCGCGCCAGATCAGGCGTTCCCCGGTGTTGGGGACGTCGCCGAACATCGCCCGGGCCCACTGCTCGGGTGTGGCGTCGCTGGCCGCGTCGGTGGCGAGGGTGAACACGTCGACGTAGTCGAAGTCCGGCATCGAGGTGAGGGCGTGGAACGACGGGGGCATGTCCTTCCGGCCCACGACACTGTCGACGGTGGCCGCCGGGGTGCCGCCTTCGGGGTGCGGGCGGCCGTACTCCCGCCAGGCGCGTTCCCATTGCCGGGTCAGCGCCGGGTAGACGACGAGATATCGGAACGGCGCGATGGCGGCCATGTACAGCCGGCCGAAGGTGCCGTTGGGCTTCACCAGGACCGCCATGCGCAACTCGTGGTCGCCGCCCGCGGTCGGCACCCATCCGAGGTGCATGATCGTGTGGACGGTCTTGTTCACCAACTCGCGGGCGCACTCGGTGTCCAGCTCGTACACGGGGGTGAGCGGTATCGTCTCGGACTCGAAGCCCGGGTTGTCGCCCATGTCGGCGGGCAGGCGATCGCGCAGCGACGGAACCCGTGCCCCGACACCGGCCTTCGGCTCGTCCCAGCCGAGCAGGGCGCCGATCTTCCAGCGCGCGGCGAACAGGAACCGGGCCGGCGCGCTCTGCTTCGCGGGCCCGCCGGCCGCCCGCAGCGCGGCGAGCATGGCCGGGAAGTCGTCCGGTCCGGCGCCGGGTGTGCGGAACGACCACACGTCCTCCACTCGGAAGTCGCGGGTGAGTTCGTGGATGCGCCACGGCTGATCGGTGTACGCGGTGTGGGGGAGCTTCACGGGCAGAACCGCCTCGAATGCGCGATATACGGGTGCGTATAGAATGAGGTTAGCCGTTTATACGGCTCCGTACATCGGCATCGAAAGTGAAGTGGGGCACATGGTGGGAACGCCGCGCACGCCGCGGGATCGGTGGGTCGAGGAGGGCCTGCGCGCCCTGGCCGCCGGCGGTCCGGACGCGGTCCGCGTAGAAGCGCTGGCCAAGCGGCTCGGCGTCACCAAGGGCGGGTTCTACGGCTACTTCGCCGACCGCGGCGCCCTGCTGGAGGCGATGTTGGAGACGTGGGAGCGGGAGAGCACCGACGAGGTGATCGACCGGGTCGAACGCGAGGGCGGAGACCCGAGGACCAAGATCCAGCGCGCGGGCGCGCTCACCTTCTCCAGCGACCGCCTGCTGCCCCTGGACCTGGCCATCCGCGACTGGGCCCGTCGCGACGAGGCGGTCGCGGAGCGGCTGCGACGGGTGGACGCCCGGCGCATGGCGCTGCTGCGCGAGATGATCGGCACGTTCTGCCCCGACCCGGACGAGGTCGAGGCCCGCAGCCTGATGGCCTTCGCGATGGCGATCGGCGCCCACTTCCTGGACTTGGACCACGGCCCCCGCACCAAGGCCGAAGTCCGAGCCCACGCCGCCGACATCCTCCTCGCCCGCCCCCGGCCGAAGCCCTGACGCGGCCCCGCCCACGCGGAACGAGCCACGGCATCCCCCGCGTTCGGCCGTTGTGGCCGTCGTCGCCTGGATAGCTTGTCGTCATGGGGTCGGCCGGCCCCGGGGAAACGGGGGACGACATGCGATTCCTGGAGCGGGAACGTGCCACGACGGCGAAGCTGTTGCCGGGGCTGGACGAGAGCCTGCGGGCGGTGCCCCTCATGGAAATGGAGGGCCCGGACGCGCCCGGCATCGAACTGTTCCGCGACAGCGGCGGTCCCGGGCTGGTGGTGCCGTCCGTCAGCCAGGGTCTGGGGGCCACCGCTCTGGACGCCCTACGGGTGCAGCGGGCACTGGGCAGCAGGTCGCCCTCGTTGGCCGTGGCCACGACCTCGCACCACTTCGCGATGGCCCTCATGGCAGGTCTGGTCACCGACCAGGGCCTGGAGTGGATGCTGGTCGAGGGGGTGGCCGCCGGCAACCGCCTCGCGGCGACCGACCTCGCCGAGGAGCGCCCCGACGCCGGAATCCTCTCCGCCTCGACGACGGCCACGGAGGGGCCCGACGGGGTGCGGATCAGCGGGGCCACGCGCGCGGGCGCCCTTGCCCGGTCGATGGACCTGCTCGTCGTCGGTGCCACGATCGCCCGCTCGGACGGGTCGGGCGACGAGCTCGCGGTGGCGCTGGTGCCGGCGGAGACCGAGGGTGTGAACGTCGGCGGAACGGACGCGACGAGGGAGCAAGTCACCCTCGACGACGCCCTCGTGCCGCCCGAGTTGGTGGTGCGGGCCTCGGACCTCGGCGGGCAACTCGACGCACGGCTGGGCGCGGCCTTCGCCTGGTTCCAGGTCCTGATCACGGGCAGTTGCCTCGGGGCCGCCGACGCGCTGGTCGAGCGGGTGCTGCTCGACGGCCGGGTGCCCGAGTCCGAGCGGGTCCGACTGGTGGCGGAGGTCGAGGGCGCGATGTCGGCCGCCGAGGGCATCGCCCGCCGGATCGACGACGGCGACGCGGACGCGTCGACGCCGGCCCACTCGCTGTACGTCCGGTACTGCGTGCAGGACACCCTCTCCCGGGTGGTCCCGCGTGCGGTCGAACTCCTCGGCAACCTCGACTCCGCCGCCTCCGCAGAAGTCGCCCACCTGACCACCTGCGCCACCGGACTGGCCCTGCACCCACCGACCCGCGCCCGGACGACCGGCCCCCTGGCGGCGTACCTGACCGACGGCCGCCTCCCCCTCACTTGACCCGGACAACCCGGCATCGGTCAGACGGGCCGGGTCATGGGCCCGGCCCGGTACATCTCGGCGGCGGGCGCGGTGGTGGTCTTGTCGGCGAGGGCGCCGTAGTCGTATTCGACCATCCACCGATCGCCGTCGTGCCATACGCGGGTGATGGTGCCGAGGTGGTGGTGCCGCCCGCCGTCGAGCTTGCGCCACAGGTGCTCGCCGACGGACCAGGGGGAGGGGTGGACACGAGTTCTCCCGGAACACGAAACGGAACCAAATCGGCGGCGGTACGCGCACGGTGCAGGATCATCCGCACATAGCCGGGCGAGAACCCGACCACGTAGGCGATGACTTCGACGGACACTCCGCCCCGGTGCGCATCACCGACCGCGCCCCGAAGCGCCGCCCCGGCGACACGACATTGCCGGCGGTGCGCATCCCGCCAACGGCGAGACGCCGTCGCGGGATCCGGCAGCCGCCCGTGAAGCCACTCACGCTCGGCAGCGGCGGCGGCGAGGCGCACGAGGGCGGCCGGGGGGTCATGGGGTGACGGGAACATGGCCCTCCTCGCGGCGGCGATTCGGTGGCCCGGCCCAGGCGGGCGGGACCGACGCCGCCCGCCGGAAAGGGGCGGGGCGGACGGCGCAATCGGGCATGGTTCAGCCGCCCGAGTTCGAAATCCGACCCATCGGTGGCCTGGGGAGTGTGCGCACCAGATACCCGCGACCTTCGGTCAACAACATGGCCAACTCGTCACGCGTTACATCCATGGGTGCACGGCCCGGGGTGAGGATCCGAATCGGACGAGCCTCGTCCCCGGATGGTCCCACCTTCACCCGGTCGGGGGATTGCATCGCCACCGTCTCCACTCCTGAGGTCGCCGCAAGTTGCATGTCACCAGGGAACTCCGTTGAACAGGTTCCGCAAGGAGCCTCCACGTGGGCCCTTGGGTGGGCCACACTGGGGGCCGGCAGTACGACATGTGCACTATGTCGGGGGCGACCATGTATGAGCACGAGCCCGTCGGCGCGCTGATCGCGCGCGTGCGACGGCAACAGGGCAAGACCCAACAACGCCTCGCCGATCTGCTGTGCGAGGCGTCCGGCGACGCCACGGTCACCAGGCACGAGGTCTCGCGTTGGGAGCGCGGCACCCGCCTGCCCACCCGATGGTTGCCCTGGATCTCGATCGTCCTCGGGATCAGCCGGGACGAACTCGAAGTCGCTGCGGCCCCGTTGCGCGGGCGCCGTGGCCAAGTCGGATCGACGACGCCGGGTTCGGCCGAACCCTGGTGCACCGAAGAATGGACTCGGGCCGACGTGGAGGCCGTCGCCCACGCCCTCACCGCCGATCACGCCGAGGGGCTCGCCGCGCGGGTGGCGCATGAATGGCTGCTCGCGGACACGCCCCAGGTATACGAGATGCGCTCCGGGAGGCGTGTCGGAGCCGCGCTCGCCGACACCATCCGCCTCCGTTGCGACCGCCTTCGACGCATGGACGACGTCGTCGGCGGCACCGACCTCTACCCCGCCATCGTCACCGAGCTCGCCGGCACCCTTCGCGTGCTCCGCGAAGGTGCCTACACCGACGGGACCGGCCGGGCCCTGTTGACGGTGGGCGCCGAACTCGCCCAGCTCGCGGGGTGGGTGGCGTCCGATCTCGGGAGGCATGCACAAGCCGAGCGCGACTACCTCGCCGGCGTGCGGCTCGCGCACGGCGCGGGCGACCGGCCCCTCGCGGCGAACCTTCTGTCCACGCTCTCGTACCAAATGGCCAACACCGGCCGGGAAGCCGAGGCCGTCCTGGTCGCCCGGTCGGCGGAGGCGGGAGGCCGGAGGGAGGCGACCGCCGACGTGCGCGCACTCCTGCTCGAACGCGTGGCATGGGCCCACGCCCGAGCCGACCAACCCCGCGAGTGCGACCGGGCACTCGGCGCCGCCGACGACGCGTTCGAGCGCGGTCGACCGGGCGACGAGGAGCCCGAGTGGGTGTACTGGCTGAACCGCGACGAGATGGACGTCATGGCCGGTCGCTGCTACACCGAACTCCGCAGACCGTTGCGTGCCGAGCCGCTGCTGCGCGGCGCCGTCGACCGGTACGACGCGAGACACACGAGGGAAGTGTCCCTCTACCTGTCGTGGTTGGCCGAGGCGTACCTCCAGGCGCGCGAAGTCGACGAAGCGGCCGGAATCGCGATGCGGGTACTCGACATCGCGGCCGGCATCGACTCGGCGCGCAGCCACGCCCGGCTGTCCCTATTGGCCGCTCGGCTCGCTCGGCATGGATCGGCTCCGGCGGTGCGCGAGTTCCGTGACCGGTTCGCAGAAGTCGTTCCGTAGCCCGCACGACACGCTTCGAGGACTACAGGCAAGGAGCATGGTGTGGCCGGCGACGATCGTGCGGTGGCGAACTTCCTCTTCGAGGTGGGGGCGCTGAAGAACCACAAGCGCACCGGGTGGTGGATCGCCGGGGTCAAGGATCCGGAGAGTGTGGCCGAGCATTCGTGGCGGGCTGCGCTTTTGGCCTCGGTCATCGCCGAGTCGGAGGGTGCCGATCCGGCGCGGGCCGCGTTGTTGAGTCTGTGGCACGACACCGGGGAGAGCCGTACCGGGGATCTCGCGCACATCAGTCAGAAGTACGTCGGCAAGGGTGACGCGGTGGCCATCGTCGCGGACCAGTCCAAGGGCATGCCCGCCGGTCTGGGGGCGCTGATGCGGTCGATCGTCGGCGAGTACGAGGCGCGTGAGACGCCCGAGGCGATCTGCGCGGGTGACGCGGACAAGTTGGAGTGCCTGGTGCAGGCCATCGAGTACCGGGACCAGGGGTACGCCAACGTGGAGCGCTGGATCGTGAACTCGCAGAAGCGGATTCGGACCGAGTCCGCCAGGCGCATCGCGGCCGAACTCCTGGAGACCGGCTCGCTCGACTGGCTCCGCGATGCCATGGGCGAGTCGTAGCAGCGAGCGCCCCACCTCGCGACTGCCCGGCGCATAGGTTCGGAACCGCGTTGCCCGGCCGTGCGATCGGGGGTCCTTCGGTGAATCGTGTGTTGTATCTCGTCGTCTGTGCGGCGGGGCCTGCGCCGGGTGTCGTGGCCCTGGTTCGGGACGCGGTCGAGCGGGGGTGGGATGTGTGCGTCATCGCGACGCCGGCGGCCGAGAGTGGTGGGTTCGTTGATACGGCTGCCGTCGAGGACGCTTCGGGGCGGGCCGTTCGGCACCGCTACCGGCGTGCCGACGAGGCCGGGCGGTGGCCGAAGGCCGATGCCGTGGCCGTGGCGCCCATGACCATGAACACCCTCGCGAAATGGGCCGACGGGCACGCCGACACCTACGCGCTCGGCGTCCTCACCGAAGCCATCGGCCTCCGCCTGCCCATCGTCGCGCTGCCGTTCTGGAACGCCGCGCAGGCCGCCCACCCCGCCGTCGACCGGGCCGTGGCCACGCTGCGCTCCTGCGGCGTGCAAGTCCTTTACGGCGAGCCGCACTTCGTCCCACATCCACCGGGCACCGGCGGCACCCGCATCCCCGCCTACCCCTGGCACCTCGTCCTCGACGCCCTCGCCGAGCGCTGATCGGGGCGGGCTCAGTCCAGGTCCATCTCCTCCGCCCGCTTCGGGCTTGGGTGCCAGGTGGGGCCGGGGGTGCGCTTGGTGCCGGCGAAGGCGGTGAGGTCGTAGGCGGATTCGGCGTGTACCGCCAGGTCCAGGCCGCGTTGTTCGTGGTCGGCGTGGGCGCGGAAGCCGATGGTGCGGTCGATCACCTTGGCGATCGTGTACGTCACGCCGAAGGAGAACGCGGAGACCACCACGATCGCGACCAGCTGCTTGCCGAGCAGCTCCGCGCCGCCGCCGTGCAGCAGGCCCGCCGGTCCGCCCGTGACGTCCTTCGCCGCGAACAGGCCGATCAGCAGCGTCCCGACCACGCCGCCGACGTAGTGCACGCCGACCACGTCCAGCGAGTCGTCGTAGCCGAAGCGGTGCTTCCAGCCGACCGCGAAGCTGCACAGGACGCCCGCCACGAGGCCGATCACCATCGCGCCCGGCAGGTCCACCACACCGCACGCCGGGGTGATCGCGACCAGGCCCGCGACCGCGCCGGAGGCCGCGCCGAGGGTGGTGGCGTGTCCGTCCCGGCGCTTTTCCACCGCGAGCCAGCCGATCAGCGCGGTACATCCGGCCGCCTGCGTGTTCACCAGCGCCTGCGCGGCGAGCCCGTTGGCGCCGAGCGCGGAGCCGCCGTTGAAGCCGAACCACCCGAACCACAGCAACCCCGCGCCCAGCACCACCAGCGGCAGGTTGTGCGGCCGCATCGGATCCCGCTTGAAGCCGATCCGCGGGCCGAGCACCAGCGCCACCGCCATGCCCGCCGCGCCGCAGTTGATCTCCACCACCAGGCCGCCCGCGAAGTCGAGCGCGCCGAGACGGTGCGCGATCCAGCCGTCGGGGCCCCAGACCCAGTGCGCGAGCGGAACGTACACGCAGGCCACCCACACGGCGCAGAAGAGCACCCACGCCTTGAACCGCGTCCGGTCCGCGATCGCCCCGGAGATCAGCGCCACCGTCAGGATCGCGAAGGTCAGCTGGAAGGCCATGAACAGCAGTTCGGGCACCGTGCCGTGCAGGTCGGTGGGCTTGGTGCCGGCCATGAACACGCTGCCGAGGTCGCCGAGCAGACCGCCGCCCACGTCGCCGCCGAAGGCCAGGCTGTAGCCGAAGGCGATCCACACCACGGTCACCACCGCGATCGCCACGAAGCTCATCATCAGCATGTTCAGCACGCTCTTGGCCCGCACCATGCCGCCGTAGAAGATCGCCAGGGCGGGGGTCATCAGCAGCACGAGCGCGGTGGCCACGAGCAACCACGCGGTGTCTCCGGCGTTCAGGGCGTCGGGGGCGACGGCGACGGTCATGCGGCTCCCTCATGGGCCTGATGGGGTTTCAGGTCAGGGTGCGCAGCGCGGGTTTCCTGGCGTATACCCCGGTGTTACACGCGGGTTAAGTAACCGGCCGTGTGTTACGCGGGCATTGCCCGATGGTGAGCGGGCGTGCACGGGGTGAGCGCCACGACACGCCGGTGAAACACCGATGGCCGAGCCGGCTTCACTCCGGCGCCCGCCCGCCCGAGCGCCGGGTGACCAGCCGGGCCACCGCCCCCAACCGCTCGCCGTAGTCGCCCACCCGGCGGCCCGTCACGGCCTTCAGGCCGTTGAGCGTGAGGGCCACCGCGACCCGCCCGGCGGCGTCGAATACCGGGGCGACCAGGGTCGAGATGTCGTAGGTGGTGTCCGGGTCGACCGCGATCAGCTCGTACTCCTCCTCGCCGAGCGCCGCGACCAGTTCGGCCAGCCGGTCGCGCAGCGGCGGTGCCTCGCGGGGATGTTCGGCCATACGCTCCAGCGTGTCGCCGATCCGGGTCCGGGTCGGGCTGTCCAGGGTGATCGAGTAGCCGCGCTCGCGGACCGCGCCGAGCGTGGCGGGCAGGTGGATTCGGGCGGTGCCGCGTACCCGCTCGTCGAGCCGGTCCAGCCAGGCGTCCACCTCCGCCGGCGTGGACCAGGCGTGGAAGACCTGCCCGAGCGGCGGCACCATGCGCAGTCGCTGTCCCACCCGGACGTCGGCGGACGCCAGTTGCGGCCGGCCCTCGACGGCCAGGATCACCACCTCGTCGCCGATCGCCACACTCGCCACCAGCTCGGTATCGAACTCGCCTGCCAACGCGCGCAGTTTGGCCCGAGCCAGGTCCACCGCCCGGTTGCCGCGCAGCGCCGCGTCGCCCAGCGCGATCGGCGCCGGCCCCAGCTCGTACGTCTTGCGGCGCGGATGGCGCACCAGGTAGCCGCCGTCCTCCAGCGCCTGGAGCACGGAGAGCGCGGAGGCCAGGTTGATGCCGAGCGCGGTGTGCAGCTCGGACAGCGTGTACGCCTGGCCCGGGTGGGCGGCGAAGAAGTTCAGGATCTCCACCGAGCGAGCGGCGGCGAGGGCGGGACGAACCATGAGGGCGACTCTCCGACCCGGCGGGCATCTTGTGGCCGATACCTCGCGGGGCCACACTCGGCAACACGAAATACGGGATTCGGAAACACTTTTCGATATATCGAAACATACCGCCTCCGCAGCCGGCCCCGGGAGTCGCCCCATGAAGCTCGACGTGCTCTACGAAGTGGACGTGCCGCGCCCCTGGCCCGGCGAACACCCGCACGGCCAGCGGCGCGCCGAGCAGCGCGCCTACCGCGAGGCGGTGGAGCAGATCCGGCTGGCCGACCGCATGGGGTTCCACACCGTCTGGGCGGTCGAGCACCACTTCCGCGAGGGCCGCTCGCACATGCCGGCCTCCGAGGTCTTCCTCGGCCACCTCGCCGGCCTCACCGAGCGCATCCGGATGGGCTTCGGCGTCACCCTCACCCCGTTCGGCTTCACCCCGCCGCAGCGGATCGCGGAGAAGGTGGCCACCGTGGACATCCTGTCCGGCGGCCGGGTGGAGTGGGGGACGGGGCGCTCCACGCCGATGGAGCAGACCGCGTTCGGCGTGGACATCGCCCGCTCCCGCGACGACTGGCGGGAGGCGATCGAGATCGTCACCGGCATGTGGCGCGAGGAGTACTTCGAGTACGCGTCGGAGCGGTTCACCTTCCCGCGCCGGATGGTCACCCCCAAGCCGTTCCAGGACCCGCACCCGCCGTGCTGGATGGCCGCCACCTCGCAGGGCTCGGCGGAGATCGCCGGTCGGTCCGGCCTGGGCATGTTGTCCTTCTCGATCATGCAGCCGCTGGAGACGATGGCCGCCCAGGTGGCCGCCTACCGCGCCGCGGCGGCCGACCCCACACCGCTGACCGACGTGACCACGAACAAGGTCGCCGCGTACACGCTCG
Organism: Embleya sp. NPDC056575; assembly: GCF_042793325.1. NCBI lineage: Bacteria > Bacillati > Actinomycetota > Actinomycetes > Kitasatosporales > Streptomycetaceae > Embleya > Embleya sp. NPDC056575. The sequence goes on along the minus strand of NZ_JBHTVA010000123.1, from coordinate 3,112 downwards.
TGCACACCACGGCCGGAAAGCGGGTGGATCGCCGGGTCTGGGACTCGGTCGCGTGGTGGTACAAGAACCTGGCCATGTTCACCCTGGAATGGGAACTGCCGCACCTGACCCCGGAGGAGCGGGACCGCACCTTCCCGCTCCTGAAGCCGCTGTTCGAGGGCGAGGTCCCGGTGGACACCTTCGACGCCGCCGACATGATCGTGATCGGCGACGTGGACACTTGCGTACGCAAGCTCAAGCGCTACGCGGACCTGGGCGTGGACGAGTTGATCTGCTACGTCCAGTGGGGCTTCCTGGAGCACCGGGAGATCATGCGCACCCTCGAGATCCTCGGCAAAGAGGTCATCCCGGAACTGGAGAAATACCGACCGAACACATAGTGGGCGGACTCGGTCGGTTGCCGATGGTTTCCGGCGCCGGCGGGCCGAGCCCGAGACCGAGCGGCCGGCCGCCGGTGCCCGCCGCGGCTGAGCGTGACTCGGCTCGGGGGCGGGACGTGCGTCACGATTGCGGCTCTCGTCCCCCCGCCGCGTCCGCGCGTTGTACGGTCCGTGAGTGACAGTCACATCACTCGCGACGTGGCCCGTCGACTACCCGAGCGACTACGCGGTGGTCGACGTGGAGACCACGGGGCTGCGGAGTTCGGATCGCATCGTTTCGGTGGCCGTGGAGGTCCTGGATCGACACGGCACCGTCACCGATCGTTGGTCGACGCTGGTGGATCCCGGGCGTGATCCGGGACCGGTGCACATTCACGGGCTGACCGCCGAACGGCTGTCCGGGGCACCGACGTTCGACCGCATCGCGGAGGATCTGGCCGAGTATCTGGCCGGGCGGGTCCTCGTCGCGCACAACGCGCCGTTCGACTGGCGGATGTTGACGTCGGAGTATCGGCGGCTGGGCACGGCGTGGCCGATGGAGCGTCGGCTGTGCACGACGGCGCTCGCGCGACACCTGGAACTGCCGGTCGGCGACTACCGGTTGGCCACTCTTGCCGAGTACTACCGGGTTCGCCGACTGCGGGCGCACGACGCGGTGGACGACGTGCGGGTGCTCTCCGAGATCTTCCGGTACGGCCTGCACGAGGCGGCCGGCGTGGGCCTGCCGCTGCCGCTGACCGCGCCCGGCGACGAACCGGGGCAGCGCCGCGCGGCGATCGCGCGCGGTCGCGACGCGGAACGTGGCACGCCGGCCAAGGCGCCGTGTCCGTGGGTGAATCCGGGTCGGCTCGACCTCGGCGTCGGACTGGTCCAGGGGATGCGCGTGGTGTTCACCGGCGAGACCGAACGGCCGCGCGAGGCGTTGGAACTGCGTGCGGCCGAGGCCGGGTTGTACGTCACCGGCTCGGTCAGCGGCAGGACGTCGGTCCTGGTCACGAACGACCCGCGTAGCGGCAGCGGCAAGAACCGCCGGGCGGCGCAGTCGGGGACGCCGGTGATCGACGAGGCGACGTTCGTCGAGCTGGTGGCCCGGGTGCGGCCCGGGACGGCGCGGGTCGGGGTGGTGCCGGCGCCGCGTGGGGAGGGTGGGCCGGTGGGGGACGCGGGCGGCTCGGCGGGGGTGGTGGTCCCGGAGCGGGCCGACACCGGTGCCGCGCGCGGCCCGGCCCGAGCCGTGGCCGTCCCCGCCGAGGCTGTCGCCGCGCCGGATCCGGCCCGGGCCGCCACCGCCGGCGCGCCCGAACCACCCCGCGCCGGCGCCCGTACGGCCGTGCGTCAGGTCCTGGTCCTCCAGGGTCGCGACGAGCATCTGGACGGCGGCCGGGTCCGGCAGCTCGTCCTGGACTCCGGGGCCCGGCTTCGGATCAACCTCACCTCGACCGTGGACACCGTGGTGGTGCTGCCCGGCGCGGCGGCCGACCCCCGGATCGCCCGGGCCGAGGCGTTCGGCGCGGTGTGTCTGACCGAGGCCGAGTGGTCCGCGTCGGTGGCCGCGAGTCCGGCGGCGCCCGCGACGCCCGGCCGGCCGGACACCGGCCATCTGCCGCGCGGGGGCACTGTCGAGTTGCCCGGCGGCGCCGACCCCGGCCGGTGGACGCTGAACGCCTCGTGGGCCTGGGATCGCCCCGACGAGGAGATCGACATCGTGGCCTTCCTCCTCGACGAGCACGAACGGGTACGCGGCGACGCCGACTTCGTGTTCTGGAACCAGCCGGCCGCGCCGCTGGACCTGGTCGTACTCGACACGTCGGGGCCGGCCGAGCAGACGGTCACGCTCGAACTGGACGTGCTGCCGCGTGACGTACGTCGCGTCGTGATCGCCGCCGCCGTCGACGGGACCAGTACGTTCGACGCGGTCGGGCCGATCGAACTGGACGTCGCGCCGTTCCAGGGCACCGCGTTCCGCCGTTCGGTGCTCGACGCCGCGACGGTGGAACGGGTGCTGCTGCTGGGCACGTTCTACCGTCGGGGCACGGGTTGGAAGTTCCGCACCGAGGGCCAGGGCTACGAGTTCGACCTCGCGGGCCTGGCCGCCTCCTTCGGCGTGGACATCGCGTAGAACCGGTCCGACTCATCGACATGACGACGACCCGACCGGCCGGTAACCGGAGTGCGATTCGGTCGCCGGGCGGCGGAGTGGTTTGCTTGACCCGGCCGACAGCAATCGAGGGCAAGGAGTGGTCATGGCGCAGGTCAGGGCAACCGCACACACAACTGTGGCGGCGGAACCGGAGGCGGTTTTCGCGGCCGTCGCGGATTACGCGGACGTGCGACCCAAGCTGCTCACCGAGCACTTCTCGGAGTACGACGTGCGCGAGGGCGGCAAGGGCGCCGGTACGGTCGCGCACTGGCGGCTGCAGGCCACCAGCAAGCGTTCGCGCGACTGCCTGGTGACGGTCACCGAACCGGCACCCCTCACGCTGGTGGAGACCGACGCCAATTCGTCGATGGTCACCACGTGGACCGTCTCGCCCGCCGGCGCGGGCAGCCGGGTCGAAATCGTCACGGTGTGGAACGGGGCCGGCGGCATCGGGGGCTTCTTCGAGAAGACCTTCGCGCCGGCCGGGCTGAAGCGGATCTACGACGGCGTCCTGGCGAAGCTGCCCGACGCGCTCTGACGAGCCGGAACGGCTCACGCGCGACGGAAGAGGCCGCCGGCCCCACCTCGTGGT
>NZ_JBHTVA010000122.1:0-19114 GCF_042793325.1 Embleya sp. NPDC056575 | reverse complement strand
TGGGGGTTTGTGTGGGGCCGGCCGGGCGCCCCCCCCGTTGGCCCACCTAACCCGGGGTCGCGGCGGCGGTGGTCAATCGATGCTCGATGGGGATCAGAGGTACTGACCGGTGTTGGCCACCGTGTCGATGGAGCGCCCGGCCTCGTCGCCCTGCTTGCCCGAGACCAGGGTGCGGATGTAGACGATCCGCTCGCCCTTCTTGCCGGAGATCCGGGCCCAGTCGTCGGGGTTGGTGGTGTTGGGCAGGTCCTCGTTCTCCTTGAACTCGTCGACGCACGCGGCGAGCAGGTGGGCCACCCGGATGCCCTTCTGGCGGTGCTCCAGGAAGTCCTTGATCGCCATCTTCTTCGCGCGGCCCACGATGTTCTCGATCATCGCGCCGGAGTTGAAGTCCTTGAAGTACAGGGTCTCCTTGTCACCGTTGGCGTAGGTGACCTCCAGGAAGCGGTTCTCCTCGTTCTCCGAGTACATCCGCTCCACCGCGACCTGGATCATCCCGGTGACCGTGGAGTCGCGGTTGCCGTCGTGTTCGGCCAGGTCGTCGTCGTGCAGCGGCAGCGAGACCTTGAGGTACTTCGCGAAGATATCCTTGGCCGCCTCGGCGTCCGGACGTTCGATCTTGATCTTCACGTCGAGTCGGCCCGGGCGCAGGATGGCCGGGTCGATCATGTCCTCGCGGTTGGAGGCGCCGATGACGATGACGTTCTCCAGGCCCTCCACGCCGTCGATCTCGGACAGCAGCTGGGGGACGATGGTGTTCTCCACGTCCGAGCTGACGCCCGAGCCGCGGGTGCGGAAGAGCGAGTCCATCTCGTCGAAGAAGACGATGACGGGGGTGCCCTCGCTGGCCTTCTCGCGGGCCCGCTGGAAGACCAGGCGGATGTGCCGCTCGGTCTCGCCGACGTACTTGTTGAGGAGTTCGGGGCCCTTGATGTTGAGGAAGTAGCTCTTGCCCTGTTCGTTGCCCTGGGCCTCGGCGACCTTCTTCGCGAGGGAGTTGGCCACGGCCTTGGCGATCAGCGTCTTGCCGCAGCCGGGCGGACCGTAGAGCAGGATGCCCTTGGGCGGGCGCAGCTCGTGTTCCTTGAACAGGTCGGGGTGGAGGTAGGGCAGTTCCACCGCGTCGCGGATCATCTCGATCTGGTTCCGCAGACCGCCGATCTTGGTGTAGTCGATGTCCGGGACCTCTTCGAGGACCAGTTCCTCGACCTCGCTCTTGGGCACCCGCTCGTACACGTAGCCCGAGCGGGAGTCGAGCAGGAGCGAGTCGCCCGCGCGCAGCGGGGCGTCGAGCAGCGGCTCGGCGAGGCGCACCACGCGCTCCTCGTCGGTGTGCCCGATGACCAGGGCGCGTTCGCCGTCCTCCAGGAGTTCCTTGAGCATCACGACGTCGCCGATCAGCTCGTACTCCATGGCGTCGACGACGTTCATGGCCTCGTTGAGCATGACCTCTTGGCCACGCCGGAGTTCGTCGGGCTCGATGTTGGGGCTGACGTTCACGCGCAGCTTGCGCCCGCCGGTGAAGATGTCGGCCGTGCCGTCCTCGTTGGCCTGTAGGAACACGCCGAACCCCGAGGGGGGTTGGGCGAGTCGGTCCACTTCCTCCTTGAGGGCCACGATCTGATCGCGGGCCTCTCGCAAGGTCGCGACCAGTCGCTCGTTTTGTGTGGTCATGCCGGCCAAGGACGTCTGAAGATCGACGACCCGCTCCTCGAGCAAACGGCTCTGGCGCGGTGAGTCGGCGAGCTTGCGACGCAGGACGGCGACTTCCTGCTCTAGAAAAGAAACCTGGCTTACGAGGTCGTCCGTACCCCGAGCCGGCCTCCCACCACGGTTCATGTCGTCGTCGTGGACTGCCACGGCCCTCACCTCCTCCTGGGAGCTGCGACGTCTCCGACCCTACCTATGGCAGGAGGGGTTGAAACCCCTTGATCAGCAAGACTGTCCGGGCGTGTCCGATCTTCACCCGTGCGATTGCCCCCACGCTTGTGAGGATCAGATACCCACCCGACCGCGTCGGGAAGCAGGCGCGAGTAGGGTCTGTTGGTCGCGTGTCGGTACGAATCGGTGAAGAGAGAGGCCGCATGTCCGCGGAAAACGAACCCCTCGAGGTCTGGATCGATCAGGATCTCTGCACCGGGGACGGCATCTGCGTCCAGTACGCGCGGGAGGTCTTCGAGCTGGACATCGACGGGCTGGCGTACGTCAAGGGCGCGGACGACGAGCTGCGCACGGAGCCGGGCGCGGTGGTTCCGGTGCCCGCGCCGCTGCTCGTGGACGTGATCGACGCCACACGCAAGTGTCCCGGGGAATGCATCCACATGCGTCGTGTTTCCGACGGGGTCGAGGTATTCGGGCCGGAAGCCTCCTGAATTCCGCTTTGTGGTCTCGTGTCTGGCGGCGCGTCAGATCCGTTGGGCACCGAGTGGAGTCAGTCGCCAGCGCAGTGTCGTGCTCGTGTCGGGGCAGCAGCGCGGGACGTCGGGCGTGGACCAGCCCTGCGCGTGTGCGGTGATCGTGTCGCCGGCGCGGGTGAGGTCGTCGACCAGCAGGCCCTCGTCGGTGCCCAGGAGGGTGGCCACCAGGCGCGGCGCGCCGGCGTCCCAGGCGTAGGCGAGCAGCGCGCTGGGCGGGCTGCCGGAGCCGGCGGCGCAGGTGACGCGAACAACGGTGGGCCCGTCGGGGTCGGTGAGCACGCTGTGGACGCGGGTGCCGACGCCGGGGCAGTCGAGTGGGAGGGCGAGCCCGGCGACTTCCGTGGCGCCGGGGCCGCCGGTGGGTCGGCGGTTGCCCGCGAGTGGTGCGGCCTGCACCGTCTCGGTGGGTGGGCCGGCCGGTTTTCGCCCCTGCTCGGTGGTGGTGCCGCCGGCGTGGGTGGGTTCGAGGGTGCGCGGCGCGGCCGGGGGGTCCTGTTGGTTGGGGCGGCCCCGGGCCGGTGCGGTGACGCCGGGTATGCCGCCGTCGAGGGATGCGGCGGCCCAGATGACCAGGCCGGTCACGACGATGAACAGGAACACGATGCCCGCGGCGGCGAAGGCGATGCCGTTGCGTACGTCGGGTATCTCGCGGTGCGGGGGGATCGTGGTGTCGGGTGGTCCGTCGGTGGTCGCGAGCCCGCGGGGACTGTCGCCGCGCACGGGCCGGTTCTCAGAGTGATCGTCCGCCACGGTGGATGACGATATGCGGCGGGCCGGGCCCCGGTACAGGGTTCCGGCCCGCCTTGTCTCAACCATTACCGGCGGTTCCACCCATCGCTGACGGTGGGTCAGGATGCCGCCGAGTCGCCCGCCTCCGCGCCGGGGCCGGCGTAGTCGTCGCCGTAGGAGCCCTTGGACGGGCGGCGCCGGCGCAGCGGCGGTTCCACCCCGTCGGCCAGCCGGCGGGCGGTGACCAGGAAGCCGGTGTGTCCGATCATCCGGTGGTCGGGGCGCACCGCGAGGCCCTCGACGTGCCAGGAGCGCACCATCGACTCGAACGGCTGCGGTTCGGTGAAGCAGTTCATCACGCGCATGGTCTCCACGGTGCGCGAGAGCTGCGTGGTGGTGGCCACGTAGCAGCACACCAGGCCGCCGGGGGCGAGCGCCTTGTAGACGGCGTCGAGGCATTCCCAGGGCGCGAGCATGTCGAGGATGACGCGGTCGACGCCGGTCTCGACGAGGTTGTCCTGGAGGTCGCCGACGGTCAGCTTCCACGCGGGGTGGGGGGCGCCGAAGTAGCGTTCGACGTTCTTGCGGGCGATGTCCGCGAAGTCCTGTCGGCGTTCGTAGGAGGCGAGCTGCCCGCTGTCGCCGATGGCGCGGAGCAGGAAGGTGCTCAGCGCTCCGGAGCCGACGCCGGCCTCGACGACGCGGGCGCCGGCGAAGATGTCGGCCATCGCGAGGATCTGGCCGGCGTCCTTGGGGTAGATCACCGCGGCGCCGCGGGGCATGGACAGGACGAAGTCGGGGAGCAGAGGTCGCAGCGCGAGGTAGTCGGTGTTCCCGGTGGACCGTACGACGGTTCCTTCGGGGGCGCCGATCAGCGCGTCGTGTTGAAACGAGCCCTTGTGGGTGTGGAACGCCTTGCCCGCTTCGAGGGTGAAGGTGTGGTGGCGGCCCTTGGGATCGGTCAGCTGAACCTGGTCCCCGACCTGGAAGGGTCCGCGCCTGCGCGCGGTACCGGTCGGTTCGGACATGGGGGTCAGCCTAGTCGGTCGGCGGCGACGCTCCGACGCGTGGGTCCGGGGCCCATGGGGGTCGAACCGGGGCTCGGTTGCATAGCATCTTGAGCGTGACTGATTCGAGCAGGCCGCAGGGACGCCGGGTGCGGCAGGACGAGGCTCCGCGCCGGGAGCCGAGGCGTGGCCTGCTCATGGGGCGTCCGTTCGGGGTGCCGGTCTATGTGGCGCCGACGTGGTTCGTGATCGCGGCGGTGATCACCGTGTTGTTCGCGCCGACGTTCCAGAGTCTGTTCCCGGATCTGGGGCCGTGGCGGTTCGTGTTGTCGTTCGGCTTCGCGGTGTTGTTGTACGTGTCGGTGCTGGTGCACGAGTTGGCGCACGCGGTGACGGCGCTGCGGCTGGGTCTGCCGGTGCGGCGGATCACCATCCAGTTCCTGGGCGGGGTGTCGGAGATCGACAAGCCGGAGACGGCGCGGCACGAGTTCCTGGTGTCGGCGGCGGGGCCGGCGTTGTCGTTGGTGCTGGGTGGCGGGTTTTGGCTGATCGGCCTGGCGTTGCACGTGGACACGTTGCCGGGGCGGATGATCGCCTTGTTGGCGGTGTCGAATCTGCTGGTGGCGGCGTTCAATCTGCTGCCGGGGTTGCCGTTGGACGGTGGCCGGATGTTGCGGGCGGTGGTGTGGCGGGTCAGCGGGCGGCCGTTGGCGGGCACGATCGCGGCGTCGTGGGCCGGGCGGGTGCTGGCGGTGGTGGTGCTGGTCGCCGCGGTGGCGTGGTCGTTGGGGGCGGATGCGGGCGCGCGTACGTACACGGTGATCTTCGGCGCGTTGGTGGCCGGTTTCATGTGGGCGGGGGCGGTGCAGTCGTTGCGGGCGGAGCGGTTGCGCGAGCGGTTGCCGCAGTTGCGGGTGCGGGTGCTGACGCGGCGGGCGATTCCGGTGGCGGCGAGCGTGCCGTTGGCGGAGGCGTTGCGGCGGGCGCACGAGGAGGGGGCGCGGGGGCTGGTCGTGGTGGACGGGGGCGGGGATCCGGTCGCGTTGGTGCGCGAGGCGGCGGTGTTGGCGACGCCGGAGCATCGTCGGCCGTGGGTGGCGGTGGGGGCGTTGGCGCGGGATCTGGCGGAGGGGATGCGGGTGCCGGCGGATTTGGCGGGTGAGGAGTTGTTGGTGGCGATGCGGGGCGCTCCCGCGAGTGAGTATCTGGTCGTGGAGCCGGATGGGCGGGTGTACGGGGTGCTGGCTCGGACGGATGTGGAGCATGCGTTTTTGGCCATGATGCGAGGGTGAGTGCGGGCTTTTGGCCTCAGGCGCCGGCCCGCGCTGCTTGGCCTCAGGCGCCGGCCGGGCTGAGGGGTCGCTTGCGGCGCGCGTCGAGCTTGCGCCGGGTGATGGCGCACCTTTTTTGGCCTCGAACGCCGGCCGGGCTGAAGAGGCCGCCCCCGACCGGGCCGGGGGTGCCGCTCGCGCCGCGCGCCGAAGTTGCGACAGGTAATCGTGGGCCTTTTCGGCCGCAAACGCCGACCGGGTTGAATGGGCTGCCCCAGCCGGAGCGGGGGCGTCGTTCCCGCCGCGCGTCGAGGTTGCGACGGGTAGTGGCGGACCCTTTTTGGCCTCAAACGCCGGCCGGGCTGAAGAGGCTGCCCCCAGCCGGAGCGAGGGCGTCGCTCCCGCCGCGCGTCGAGGTTGCGACGGGTAGTGGCGGACCCTTTTTGGCCTCAAACGCCGGCCGGGCTGATTGGGCTGTCCCCGGTCGCGTGGTGGACGCGCGTTTCGGGGCGGAGCAGACGTGCAGCCCTCCGCCCCACGCTATGACCTGCCCCACGCCGCGCCCGTCGCTCGCAACACCTCCCCCGTCGGCCCGGCCCTGCCACGCTACGGGCTCAGCGGCCCGGCGTGACCGTCACCGTGTACCGGCCCGGTGCCGAGGTGTCGACGCGGGCGACGGCGCCATGGGTATCCACGCGAACTCGCCCCGGCCCGGCAACACGGATCGTCGGGGGTTCGGCGTACACGTCCTTCGGGAGGGTGATCTCGGTGGGGGCGTCGGTGTTTTGGCGGGTGGTGAAGGTCAGGGTGTAGGTGCGGGTGTCGATGTCGTAGGTGTACGACTCCGGGTTTCCGGCCACCGCGCGGGCGTAGGGCTGGATCAGGAGTTTGTTGTTGGGCTTCATGCGGCCGTCGGCGTCGAAGGTGCAGTAGCCGCCGCCGTTGCACCATTGCCAGCCGGCCCAGCCGGTGCCGAAGCGGTCCATGGCGGCGGTCATGCGCCGGTAGAACAGCGGGATGTTGGGCAGCGACTGGTCGGGCGGGCCCCACTCCCCCACGATCAGCGGGAGTGTGTTCGCCTTGGGGTAGGCGGTGATCGCGGCCTCGTAGTTCTCGATGAAGCCGCCGGCCGGGTCGTAGTCGGCGCCGGTCTCCATGGCGGTCTCGTAGAAGTGCGGGGCGTAGGCGACCTTGTCGTCGCTGATCGGGCCGAGCGCGGTGGGTACGCCGAGGCCGACGATCGGGGTGGGTTCGACGAAGATCCAGTTGCGGCGGTCGACGAGGCGGATCGCGTCGGTGAGCCGGTTCCACGTGTCGGTGATCTGTGTCGATTCGAGCCGGGCGGCGGCGGTGGGGATGTCCTCGCCGTCGCGGAAGCGGCCCATCGGCTCGTTCATCAGGTCGTAGCCGAGCACCGCGGGGTGCCGGCCGAACGTGGCGGCGACCCTGGTCCACATGGCCGCCTGCGCGCGCCGCAGGTCGCGGTCCTGGTACAGGTGGTCGAACGCGGCCTGGACGCCGGGCGTGTAGTACTCGGCGAACCAGTCGCCGGGCACCGGCTCGTACGGCAGGCCCTCGTCGCGGGTGGTCCACTCGGGGTTGCCGCGGTGGTCGGAGAAGTAGGGCCCGTAGACGTCCTGGTGCGCGTCGAGGATCACCTTGACGTGGTACTTCTCGGCCCAGTCGAGGATGCGGCCGATGCGGGCGAGGTAGTCGCGGTCGTAGCGGCCCGGGCGCGGTTCCAGGTCGTCCCAGAAGAACAGCACCCGGGCGAGGTTGAAGCCGCGCGAGGACAGTTCGCGGAACTCGTTCTCGGTGACGTCCTTGAACGCCTGGGCGCCGCGGTGGGCCTTGTCGCCGATGTTGAAGCCGCGCCACTGGGTGGCCCGCCCGTGCTCGTCGGCGATGAAGGTGCGGTCGCCGACGGTGATCTTGTCGGGTCCGCGGCCGTGGTGCCCGCCCTGCGCGTACGCGGGGCCGGGCAGGCCCGCCAGGAGCAGGCCGCCGGCGAGTGTCGCGGCGCCGAGCAGTCGGGTGCGGGTGGGGACGCGCATGGGGCCTCCGTCGTGACGAGGGGTGGGGGACGGGGAGGGCGTGCGTGGAGCTCGCGGGCCGGTATCGCGCCTCGCGGAGCCGGACTCTACTGACTGGTAGTCACGATGGACAGGGCCTTCGGTCCGCGCGGGCGCACAGGGTGTCGCCGTGCGCGCATAGGGTGTGCGGCATGAGTGCCAGCTCCTCCGAAGCCGCCGGCGTCGCGTCGGCCGATGTCGATCCCGCCGCCGCGCCGAGTGTCGCGGTGCCCGCCCAGGCCGGTGCGCGGGAGTCGCGGCCGCCGGTGTCGTTGTCTCCGTCGCGGGCGGCCGACTTCATGCAGTGCCCGCTGCTGTATCGGCTGCGGGTGATCGACAAGCTGCCGGAGAAGCCGAGCGCGGCGGCCACGCGCGGCACGGTGGTGCACACCGTCCTGGAGCGGCTGTTCGATCTGCCGAGCGGGCAGCGCACGCCGGAGCGGGCGGTGGCGATGGTGCGGCCGGCGTGGGACGCGTTGTTGGCCGAGCGGCCGGAGCTGGCCGAGTTGTTCGGCGAGGACGTCGCGGGTCTGGGTGCGTGGCTGGCCGACGCCGACAAGCTGGTGGAGCGCTACTTCACGCTGGAGGACCCGAACCGCCTGGAACCCGCCCGGCGCGAGTTGTACGTGCAGACCACGCTGGACAACGGCCTGGTGCTGCGCGGTGTGGTGGACCGGCTGGATGTGGCGCCGGCGGGTGATCTGCGGGTGGTGGACTACAAGACGGGCAAGGCGCCGTCGCCGATGTTCCAGGACAAGCCGCTGTTCCAGATGAAGTTCTACGCCCTGGTGTTGTGGCGCCGGCACGGCCGGGTGCCGCGCCGGTTGCAGCTGGTCTATCTGGGCAGCGGCGACGTGATCACCTACGACCCGGACGAGGGCGAGCTGCTCGCGGTCGAGCGCAAGCTGCGCGCGCTGTGGGAGGCGATCGACCTGGCCACGCGCACGGGCGAGTGGCTGCCGCGGAAGTCGAAGTTGTGCGGGTGGTGCGACCACCGGGAGGTGTGCCCCGAGTTCGGTGGCACACCCCCGGTGTATCCGCTGCCGGTGGTGCCGGCCCCGTAGCGGTCCTGTCCGACGGGGCGGGCGCTTCAGATGGCGCCGGGGCGCACCAGGCCGCTCTCGTAGGCGTACACGGCGGCCTGGACCCGGTCGCGCAGGCCGAGTTTGGTCAGTACGTGGCCGACGTGCGTCTTGACGGTGGTCTCGCTGACGTACAGCTCGGCGGCGATCTCCGCGTTGGACATGCCGCGCGCGACCAGGCGCAGCACCTCCACCTCGCGCTCGGTGAGCATCGCGAGCGTGTCGGGGGTGGGGTCCTCGGCGGAGGGCAGCCGGGCGGCGTACATGTCGAGCAGGCGCCGGGTGATGCTGGGCGCGAGCAGCGCCTCGCCCTCGGCGATGACCCGGATGGCGGCGACGAGGTCGTCGGCGGGCACGTCCTTGAGCAGGAAGCCGCTGGCGCCCGCGCGCAGCGCCTCGACCACGTATTCGTCGAGGTCGAACGTGGTGAGTACGAGGACGCGGGCGGCGTTTTCCCCGTCGCGGCCCGATCCGGCGATCCGGCGGGTGGCCTCGACGCCGTCCATCCGGGGCATGCGGATGTCCATCAGCACGACGTCGGGCTGTAGGGCGCGGACCTGTTCGACGGCCTGTTCGCCGTCGGCGGCCTCGCCGACGACGGCGATGTCGGGCTCGGCCTCCAGGATCATCCGGAAGCCGGTGCGCAGCAGCGGCTGATCGTCGACCAGGATGACGCGGATCGTCATGGGCGGGTCTGCTCCAGTCGGTCGGGGGCGACACGGTCCGGCGGGCCGTCGGTGTCGGTGGGGTTCGTGGCGGACAGGGGGATGCGGGCCAGGACTTCGAAGCCGTCCTGGGCGCGGGGGCCTGCGTACAGGCGTCCACCGTAAAGGGAGACCCTCTCACGCATGCCGAGCAGGCCGTGTCCGGTGCGTTCGCCGGTGGGCGCGGTGCTGCCGCCGCGGCCGTCGTCGGCGACGCGGACCAGGAGTTCGGTGCGGCTGTAGCGCAGCAGCACCCGGGCCTCGGCGGGGCCGGCGTGCTTGAGCGTGTTCGTGAGGGCTTCCTGGACGATCCGGTAGGCGGCGAGGTCGATGCCGGGCGGCAGGGCGCAGGGGGCGCCCTCCAGGGACAGCTCGACGGGCAGGCCGGCCTCGCGGACCTGGGTGACGAGGGTGTCGAGTTGGTCCAGGCCGGGTTGGGGGGCGTTGTGTCCCTCGTTGGGGCCGCCGACGGCGTCGGTGGTGTCGCGCAGGATGCCGACGAGGCGGCGCATCTCGACGAGGGCGCCGCGGCCGGTCTGTTCGACGGCGGCCATCGCCTCCTTGGCCCGGTCGGGGTTGCGCGCGACCATGCGCTGCGCGGCGGAGGCCTGCACGGTCATCACCGAGACGTGGTGGGCGACGACGTCGTGCAGTTCGCGGGCGATGCGGCCGCGTTCCTCGGCGATCGCGGCGCGGGTGTCGGCTTCGCGGGTGCGTTCCAGGCGTTCGGCGCGGGCCTCGAGTTCGGCGGTGTAGGCGCGGCGGAAGCCGACGCTGCGGGCGAAGGCCCAGACGGCGAAGATCGCGGCGAGGTTGGCCACCAGGTCGAGGAAGACGATGTCGCTGTCGCGGAGCGCGAGCCAGACGACGGTGGCGCTCTCGGTGAAGCCGAGCGCGACGGCGGCGGGCACGCGGGAGCGGCCGACGGCGACGGCGTACAGCGCGACGATCTGGCCGATGCCGGCGCCCGCGGACTCGTAGTGCGCGCCGGCGAGGAGCAGCCCGGCGGCGCTGACGGCGACGAGCACGCGCAGCGAGTGCGCGGCGCGCCACAGCAGCGGCACGGCGGTCAGCAGGGCGAGCAGTACGCCCCACACGTCGGGGTCGCGCACGTCGCGCATGCCGAGTTCGCGAAAGTACAGGCCGCCGACGGCGAAGACCGACAGCAGGACCACCAGGGCCAGGTCGAGCACGGTGGGGCGCGGCCAGGGTTGCCGCGCGTCGCGGCCGAGTTCGTGGACGATGTCGGCGAGGCCGGCGCGTGGTCGCACGACCCGGGGCGCGAGATCGCTCGGGGCGGGTCGGTCTGGGGTCCCGGTGGGGGTGTCCGGGTCGGGGGTCACGGCGCGCACGTCTCTTACGGTAGGGCCCCCGGCCGGGGGTTTTGACCCCCTGGGGCCTTGGTCTCGTCCCCTGGGAGGAGCGGTGGGGCGATCTCCTCCCAGGGGCGGAGTCGCGGTCCGTACTCAACGGTGTGGCGGGGCGCGTGAGGGAGTGCGGGACAACGCGAGGGACTTCCCTGAAGCCCTGCCCTTTCCGATCGCGAACACTGGACATCACACGGGGAACCCGGCAACGGGAACCACGGGCAGTACTACGGGGGTAGTACTACGGGGGTCCGATTCCTTCGGGGATCGGGCGGAGCACGACCGGGAGACCTCTCGGTGGTCACGGGGACGGGGGAAACCGCCGCCGGGAGGTCGACAGGTCCGACGGGGAACTGCGGGTCGGAGCACGGGGGCTCCGATTCGGGGGAACACGGGGACCCGGGAACCGCGATTCGGGGGAATCGCGGGGAACGAATCCGGGGAGTACGGGAACCGCGGTTCGGGGGAACCGCGGGGAACGGGCAAAGCAGTACGGGGAAACACGGGGATGTGGGAGCGGGCGGGCCTTCGGGGCCGCCCGCTCCCACCTGTTTGCGGGTGTGGCGGCCGCGGGTGCGGCGGCGCCGCCGGTCAGCGGGCGACGCGGGCCCGGGCCAGGTCGCGCAGGTACGCGAGGTCGACCTCTTCGAGGGAGTCGACCACGGTGCGCGTGGGCGCGGGCGGGATGGGCGTCATGCTCGGCACGGCCAGCACGGCGCACCCGGCGGCCTCGCCGGCGGCGATCCCGGTGGGCGAGTCCTCGACGACCACGCAGGCCCAGGGTTCGGCGTCGAGCCGGCGGGCCGCGGTCAGGTACGGGTCGGGGTGCGGCTTGGTGCGCGCGATCTCGTCGCCGGCGAGGGTGAGGCGGAAGTGGTGGGCGCCGATCGAGGGCAGGACGGCGTCCACGATCAGCCGCTGGGAGGCGGTGACGAGCGCGCACGGTACGCCCGCGTCGTCGACCTCGGCGAGCAGTCGTTTGGCGCCGGGGCGCAGGTCGACGCCGTCGCGCAGGCGGCGCACCATGTCGGTGTTGATCCGGTGCTCCAGTTCGCCGGGCGGCACGTCCAGGCCGGAGGCCGAGAGCAGGTAGGCGACCGCGCGCTCCATGGGGCTGCCGAGGAGTTGCTCGGCGTGTTGCGCGGTGAGGGTGAAGCCGAGGTCGGCCATGACCGCGGTCTCGGTGGCGAACCAGTGGCGTTCGGTGTCGACCAGGGTGCCGTCCATGTCGAACAGGACGGCTTGGAGGCCGTGGCCCGGGCGGGCTCCGGTGGTGGTCGTCAGCGCTGCCGTCATCGGGTGGCCGCCTCTCCGCCGGTTCGCGGCGTGGTGGTGTGGATGGGGTGGGTGAATCTCCTCACGCGGGTTCTCCAGGGGTCGGATCCGCCGGTTGGCTCCGGCGGGTCCTCGATTGTGCGGCGTCGTCAGGGATTGGGCAACCGCCGAACGGGGTCGTATGCGGAAACAGTGATCGAAGCGGTCACGACCTGCGGGTTCGCCAGGGTGGCGAGCCGTGTGCGCAGCTGCTCGGGGTCGGTGTGCCAGGCGCTGGGGCCCATCGCGACCACGGTGGCGATCGCGGTGTGGTCGAGCGTCATGGGGTAGGTGAGGGTGCGCCGGTCGCGCGGGGTGAACCAGGGGGCGAGTTTGGCGTCGATCCGCTCCTGCTTGTCCGTGTCGACGCGGAGCAGGTCGAGGGCGGGGACGAGTTCGCCCAGGTGTCCGGGGGCGGGGGCGGCGACGATCAGGGCCCCGTCGGGGTGGAGGACGCGGTGCAGTTCGGGCGGGTTGCGCGGGGCGAACACGTTGAGTACGCGGGCGGCGACGCCATCGCGCACCGGCAGCGGGCGCCAGGCGTCGCAGACGGCCGCGCCCATGCGGGGGTGTGCGCGGGCGGCGCGGCGCAGCGCGTATTTGGAGATGTCCAGGGCGAGCCCGCGGCGGTCCGGCAGGGCGTCGAGGACGCGCGCGAGGTGGTGTCCGGTGCCGGCGCCGACGTCGACGAGGGTGCCGGGGGGTGCGTCGGCGCAGGCGGCGGCGAGCGCGTCGCCGAGCCGGTCGTAGTGGCCGGCGCCGAGGAAGTCGACCCGGGCGGCGACCATGGCGGCGGTGTCGGCGGTGCCGGTGGGGCCGCTGCCGGTGAGCAGGTTGACGTAGCCCTGGCGGGCGATGTCGAAGGTGTGCCCGGCGGCGCAGCGCAGGCCGGGGTCCTCCCCCGCCAGGTCGGCGCCGCAGTGCGGGCAGGCGAGGGTGTGCAGGACGTCGCCGAGCATGTGCCTCGTTCGGGCCGCCGGTGCGGCCGGGGCGGTGGGTGCCCCGGCCGTGGCCGGTGTGGACGGGTGGGTCAGCGGGCGTTGAAGTAGTTCGCCTCGGGGTGGTGGAGCACGATGGCGTCGGTGGACTGTTCGGGGTGGAGTTGGAACTCCTCGGACAGTTCGACGCCGATGCGCTCGGGCCTGAGCAGTGCGGTGATCTTGGCCCGGTCCTCGAGGTCGGGGCAGGCGCCGTAGCCGAGCGAGAAGCGCGCGCCGCGGTAGTGCAGCTTGAGCATGCCGTCGAGGTCGGCGGGGTCCTCGCCGGCGAAGCCGAGTTCGGCGCGTACGCGTGCGTGCCAGTATTCGGCGAGGGCTTCGGCGAGTTGTACGGACAGCCCGTGCAGTTCGAGGTAGTCGCGGTAGGAGTTGTCCGCGAACAGTTCGGCGGTGGCGCCGGACAGGCGCGGGCCCATGGTGGCGATCTGGAAGCCGACGACGTCGATCTCGCCGGATTCCTCGGGGCGGAAGAAGTCGGCCAGGCACAGGTGCCGGTCGCGGCGTTGGCGCGGGAAGGTGAAGCGGGTGCGCTCGTTGCCGGAGTCGTCGAGCACGATCAGGTCGTCGCCCTTGGACACGCACGGGAAGTAGCCGTAGACCACGCCCGCGTCGAGGAGGTTGTCGGTGACGATGCGGTCGAGCCAGTAGCGCAGGCGCGGGCGGCCCTCGGTTTCGACGAGTTCCTCGTAGGAGGGCCCGTCGCCGCCGCGGGTGGGCTTGAGGCCCCACTGGCCCATGAAGGTGGCACGCTCGTCCAGCCAGGACGCGTAGTCGTTCAGCTGGATGCCCTTGACCACGCGGTCGCCCCAGAACGGTGGGGTGGGCACGGGGTTGTCGGTCGCCACGTCGGAGCGGGCGGGCATCTCCTCGGGCTCGGTCTCGATCACCTTGGCGGCGGCGACCTTGCGCCGGCGCAGCGCGGGCAGCTCCACGCCGGGAACGCCGCGCTTGACGCCCATCAGGGCGTCCATCAGGCGCAGGCCCTCGAAGGCGTCGCGGGCGTAGCGGACCTCGCCGGCGTAGATGTCGTACAGGTCCTCTTCGACGTAGGCGCGGGTGAGGGCGGCGCCGCCGAGGATGACGGGGTAGCCGGCGGCCAGGCCGCGGGTGTTCAGCTCCTGGAGGTTTTCCTTCATGATCACGGTGGACTTGACCAGCAGGCCGGACATCCCGATCACGTCGGCGCGGTGTTCCTCGGCTGCTTCGAGGATGGCGGACACCGGCTGCTTGATGCCGATGTTGACCACGTTGTAGCCGTTGTTGGACAGGATGATGTCGACGAGGTTCTTGCCGATGTCGTGCACGTCGCCCTTGACGGTGGCGAGCACGATGGTGCCCTTGCCGTCCTCGCCCTCGACCTTTTCGATGTGCGGTTCCAGGTGCGCGACGGCGGACTTCATCACCTCGGCGGACTGGAGCACGAACGGCAGCTGCATCTGGCCGGAGCCGAACAGCTCGCCGACGACCTTCATGCCGGCGAGGAGGGTGTCGTTGATGATGACCAGCGCGCCGCGTTCGCGCAGCGCCTCGTCGAGGTCTTCCTCCAGGCCGGCGCGTTCGCCGTCGATGATCCGCCGTTCCAGGCGTTCGTTCAGCGGGAGTGCGGCCAGCTCCTGGGCGCGGGTGGCGCGTACGGACTTGGCGTCGACGCCGTCGAACAGCTCCAGGAAGCGCTGGAGCGGGTCGTAGTCCTCGCGCCGGCGGTCGTAGACCATGTCGAGGGCGACCTCGCGCTGTTCCTCGGGGATGCGCGCCATCGGCAGGATCTTGCTGGCGTGCACGATCGCCGAGTCGAGGCCGGCTTCGATGCACTCGTTGAGGAAGACCGAGTTGAGCACGATGCGCGCGGCCGGGTTGAGGCCGAAGGAGACGTTGGACAGGCCGAGGGTGGTCTGCACCTCGGGGTGTCGGCGCTTGATCTCGCGGATCGCCTCGATGGTTTCGATGCCGTCGCGGCGGGTCTCCTCCTGGCCGGTGCCGATGGGGAAGGTGAGCGCGTCGATGATGATGTCGGAGACCTTGATCCCCCACTCGCCGGTGAGGGCGGTGATCAGCCGTTCGGCGACGCGGACCTTCCATTCGGCGGTGCGGGCCTGGCCCTCCTCGTCGATGGTCAGCGCGACCACGGCCGCGCCGTGCTCCTTGACCAGCGGCATGATGCGCCGGAAGCGAGAGGTGGGGCCGTCGCCGTCCTCGTAGTTGACCGAGTTGACCACGGCGCGACCGCCGAGCAGTTCCAGGCCCGCTTCGAGCACCTCGGGCTCGGTGGAGTCGAGCATGATCGGCAGGGTGGAGGCGGTGGCGAGGCGGCCGGCGAGTTCGCGCATGTCGGCGACGCCGTCGCGGCCGACGTAGTCGACGTTGAGGTCGAGCATGTGCGCGCCGTCGCGGGTCTGGTCGCGGGCGATGTCGAGGCAGTCGTCGTAGCGGCCTTCGAGCATGGCCTCGCGGAACGCCTTGGAGCCGTTGGCGTTGGTGCGCTCGCCGATGGACAGGTACGACAGGTCCTGGCGGAAGGGCACCGACTGGTAGAGCGAGGCGGCGGCGGGCTCGTGGCGGGGGTTGCGCGGGGTCAGCTCGCGCCCGTGCACCCGCTCGACGACGGCCTTCAGGTGCGCGGGGGTGGTGCCGCAGCAGCCGCCGACCAGGGCCAGGCCGTAGTCGCGGGTGAAGGTGTCGTGCGCGTCGGCCAGTTCGTCGGGGCTGAGCGGGTAGTGCGCGCCGTCCTTGGTCAGGATCGGCAGGCCGGCGTTGGGCATCGCGGTGACGCCGATGCCGGCGTGCTGGGAGAGGTGGCGCAGGTGCTCGCTCATCTCGACCGGGCCGGTGGCGCAGTTGAGGCCGATGAAGTCGATGCCCAGCGGCTCCAGCGCGGTGAGCGCGGCGCCGATCTCGGAGCCCATCAGCATGGCGCCGGTGGTCTCGACGGTGACCTGGGCGAAGATCGGCAGG
Organism: Embleya sp. NPDC056575; assembly: GCF_042793325.1. Lineage (NCBI taxonomy): Bacteria > Bacillati > Actinomycetota > Actinomycetes > Kitasatosporales > Streptomycetaceae > Embleya > Embleya sp. NPDC056575. Next base: position 3,201 of record NZ_JBHTVA010000122.1, on the reverse strand, counting down.
TCGACGCCGGCCTTCTTCAGGGCGCGCTGGGCGCCGATGATGGACGCCTTGGTCTGCAGCAGGTCCTGGCTGGTCTCGATGAGCAGGGCGTGCGCGCCGCCGTCGATGAGGCCGGCGGCGTTGACCTCGAACGCGTCTCGCAGCGTGGCGAAGGGCACGTGGCCGAGGCTGGGCAGCTTGGTGCCGGGGCCGATCGAGCCGAGCACCCAGCGGGGGTGGTCGGGCGTGGTGTAGCCGTCGGCCACTTCACGGGCGATCCGGGCGCCGGCTTCGGCGAGTTCGTAGATTCGGTCCTGGATGTCGTACTCGCCCAGGTTGCCGAGGTTGGCGCCGAAGGTGTTGGTTTCGACGCAGTCCACGCCGACGTCGAAGTATTCCTTGTGCACGTTGCGCACGATGTCGGGTCGGGTGACGTTCAGGATCTCGTTGCAGCCTTCGTGGCCCTGGAAATCGTCCAGGCTGGGATCCTGGGCCTGGAGCATGGTTCCCATCGCTCCATCGGCGACGACGACGCGGGTGGCGAGTGCTTCGCGAAGCTGCTGCGGGGTGGCTGTCATGAGATATGCGTCTCCGATGGGTGCGACGGCTGTCGGCTTGCCCGGTGCCGTCGTGACGGCTCGGGCCAGAGCGCCAGCTTAATGCGATCCTCGTCGGGAGCTCGATGACTCGCGGGTGACGTGTCCCACTGGTCACCGTGTGGTCACACACGTTTACCGGGCCGTTTGTGGTGCGTTGGCCGCGCGGGTCGGTGGGCGTGGCGCGGATTTCACTGTGGGCGAAGTCGGCGCCGGCGGGTCTGGTCGCGGGTGCCGCAACCCGTAATGTGGGGACCGTACAGCTCTCGCGGTCCCCACGTACGGTCGGCCGCGGCGCACGGATCCCGGCCCCGGCCGGAAGGAGGCACTGGGTGATCGAGCTCGACGACCTGCCCGAGCTGATCGACCCCGTCATGGTGGCCGCGTTCGAGGGCTGGAACGACGCCGGCGACGCCGCTTCCGCCGCGATCGAGCACCTGGACCGGGTCTGGAAGGGCGAGGTGTTCGCGGCGCTTGACGCCGAGGACTATTACGACTTCCAGGTTAATCGACCGACCATATGGCTCGACGGCGAAACCCGGCGGATCACCTGGCCGACCACGCGGCTGTCGGTGGTCCGGCTGACCGAGCCGCGTCGTGACCTGGTGCTGGTGCACGGGATAGAGCCGAACCTGCGTTGGCGCTCGTTCTGCAACGAACTGCTGGGCTTCGCGCACGAGTTGGGCGTGGAGACGGTGGTGGTGCTGGGCGCGATGCTGGGCGACGCGCCGCACTCGCGGCCCGTCCCGGTCAACGGAACGACCTCCGACCCGGTGGTGGCGCGCAATGTGGGGCTGGAGCAGTCGCGGTACGAGGGGCCGACCGGGATCGTGGGCGTGTTCCAGGAGGCGTGCGCGCACGCGGGCATGCCGGCGCTGACGTTTTGGGCCTCGGTTCCGCACTACGTGGCGCAGCCGCCGTCGCCGAAGGCCACGCTGGCGCTGTTGCGGCGGCTGGAGGACTTCCTCGACGTGAACGTGCCGATGGGCGAGCTCGCGGAGGACGCGCGGGCGTGGCAGGTGGGCGTGGATCAGCTCGCGGCCGAGGACACCGAGGTGGCCGAGTATGTGCGGTCGCTGGAGGCGGCGCGGGACACCGAGGATCTGCCGGAGGCGTCGGGCGATGCGATCGCGGCGGAGTTCGAGCGGTATTTGAAGCGTAAGGGTGATCAGCCGGAGGGGTGAAAGGCTCGCGGCCACATGGCCCTGATGGGGCTGGGGCGGTGGGGGCACTCACGCTGGTCGCGTCGGCGGGGGCGGCCGGCCTCCGGCCCGGGGTGTCCTCAAACGCCGGACGGGCTGAATGGGGCCGTGTCGCCCCCGGGGCCGGGCTGCGGCCCGGCTGTCCTCAAACGCCGGACGGGCTGAATGGGGTCGAGCCGCCTGGTGGGTCGGGCTGCGGCCCTGGTGTCCTCAAACGCCGGACCGGCTGGATGGGAGCCGGGGCGTTTCCAGGGCCGGGCTGCGGCCCGGCCGTCCTCGGACGCCGGACGGGCTGGATGGGGGCCCGGGCGGCTCCGGGGGCTGGCTGCGGCCCGGCCGTTCTCGGATGCCGGATGGGCTGGATGGGGGGCCCGGGCGGCTGCGGGAGCGGGCTGCGGCCCGGCTGTCTTCAAGCGCCGGACAAATGGGAGCCGAGTCGCCGGCTGGGCCGGCCTCCAGCCCGGGCGTCCTCAAGCGCCGGACGGGCTGAATGGAGCCGAGTCGCCTGCTGGGCGGGCTGCGGCCCGAGTGTCGTCAAGCGCCGGACGGGCTGGATGGGAGTCGAGTCGCCTGCTCGCCGGCCTCCGGCCCGGGCGTCCCTCGAACGCCGGACGGGCTGGATGAGGCCCGGGCGGCTGCGGGGGCGGGGCTGCGGCCCGGCTGTCCTCAAACGCCGGACAAGCTGAGGGGGATCCGAGTCGCCGGCTGGGGCGGGCTGCGGCCCGGGTGTCCTCAAGCGCCGGGCGGGCTGGGTGAGGGCCGGTTCGGCTCCGGGGGCGGGCTGGGGCTCGGCTGTTCTCGGACGTTGGATGGGGGCCGGTTCGGCTCCGGGGGCGGGCTGCGGCTCGGCTGTTCTCGGGCGCCGGGTGGGGGCCGGTGGGTTTTGGCGTTGTGCTTATGTGTTGGGGTGGCGTAGGTGGAATGTGGTCAGCGGGATGAAGCCGGGCTGGGGGTGTTCGGCCGCGGTGTTGGGGGCCGGTAGGTGGCGGAGCATGGATTGGGCTATGCGGTCGGCTTGGGACTTCGCGCGCTCCGCTCGGGTGCCTGTGTGGGCGCCGTCCACCGCCGCGTGCCACAGCTGGAGCCAGCGGCCGAAGTGGCGGGCCGTGAGGGGGGCGGCCTCGTGGAGGGTGCGGTGGATGGCGAGTGGGTCGCCTCGGTAGTCGGCGCCGCGTAGCAGGGCGCGGTCCCAGAAGTCGGTGATCCGTGGGAGGTGGGTCTCGAGGTTGGTGCCGGCGATCTCGGTGAAGTGCGCGCCGATGACGGGGTCGGCGAAGGCGACTCGGTAGAAACGGCGCAGGAGGGTTTCCAGGTCGGCGCGGGTCTCGATGTCCGGGCGGGGTGTGCCGGCGCGGAGGCCCAGGGGTGCGGGTTTCACGCTGCCAGCGTAGGTGTACGGGCCGCGCGGGCGGGGTCCTGGGACC
>NZ_JBHTVA010000121.1:0-19945 GCF_042793325.1 Embleya sp. NPDC056575 | reverse complement strand
GTCCGCGACGGTCAGTTCGCAGCCCAGACGTCGGCCCAGGGCCTCCGCCAACAGCTCGGGAATCGGCCACCGCGGCTGCGCGCCTTCGAGCCATCGGGCCACCGAGGTGTGGCTGCACCCGAGGTGCAGCCCGCGGCGCTCGGCCACCACGTTGACCCAGCGGGCCAGTTCGCGCCGGGAGAGACCGGCTTGTGTCACCAATGCGATGAGGTCACCGTTTCCGGCCACCGTCCCCGCCTCCTTCGTCCACTGGAGGTCTAACGGGACGCTAATCGCACAGTTACGGGATCATGCGGTAATGACTGATTCGACCGCAGCTGGTCCAAATTCTCCGGAATCGACCGGAGTTCTCGACAGGAATGATCACTCGAGCGACCAATTCGGCAAATCTTCCGATAATAAACTCCGACAGCCGGACAACGGTAGCCGAAATCGAAGCGGGAGCCGGGGTCGAAGCGGAAATCCGCACACACGCCACGACGCTCGTCGAGCCGCCGGCCGAAAACGCGGTCCGGAAAAAGGAGCCGGAAAAAAGAGCCGGAAACACAAGCCGAAAATACGAGCGCACTGGGCCGAAATGGCGAGCCCGGACGAATGCCGGACTCGCCCCCTCCGGGCTCGACCCGCCCCCGCTCAGTCCGCGACGCGGTCTTCCCGCCGCTTGTCGCGCTGCTCCATCACCGCAGCCGCGCCCGACTCCACGCTGGCGGCGCGCTCGCCCTTCGCACCCTCGTCCTCGTCCGCGTCCTCCTCGTCGGCGACCTTCACCGGCGGCGGAGCCTTGGACATGATCAGCCAGGTGATGTAGCAGGCCACCAGGAACGGCGGCACACCCAGCGCGACCTTCGCGATGCCCAGAGCCGTGACGTTGCCCGTCCAGTAGATCGGGATCTGGATCACGATGCGCAGCACGAACATGACGAACCAGACCCAGGTGGCCTTGCGGTACGCCGCGTAGCGGGCCGGGATCCGCCGCCAGGTGAAGTTCTCGCCCAGCATCGGGCCGAGCAGGACGCCGATGATCGGCCAGCGGACCAGGATCGAGATCAGGTAGGCGAGCGCGTAGCCGCCCGACAACAGCATCCCGAACGCGTAGAAGTTCTCCGCCTTGCCGGACTTCACCGCGATCCACCCGGCCAGCGCGACGCCCAGGAAGCCGCCGAGCGCGTGCTGCAGGGTCTCCCGGCGGATGATGCGCACCACCGCGAACGCCAGTGCGACACCACCGGCGGTCATCGCCGCCGTCCAGGTGGACCGACTGATCGTGTAGGCGATCACGAAGACCAGCCCCGGCACGGTCATGTCGATCATGCCCCGAACACCGCCGAAGGCGGCGATCATCGAGGCCGCACTGTCGGTGGGGGCCGGGCGGTCGCCGGGCACGCCGGAAGCGGGTTTATCCATGGAGGCGGTCACTCGTTCACTCTCGGCCGACGGGGCGCAGTTCATACCTGGGGTTGAACAGAACGGGCCGCCCCTGAGTGGTGCTGACCCGACCGTGGGCGACCAACTGCCGCCCCGGTTCGATCCCGGCTATTCGCCGCCGACCCAACCAGACCACCGACAACGCGCCCGATCCGTCGTAGATCTCCGCCTCGAGCGCGGGTACGCCCGCCCGCGGCCGGAAGGTCACCGTGCGCAGCGTGCCGCCGACCGTGATCAGATCCCGCTCGACCACGTCCATGATCTTCGTGCAGCCCAGCCGCTGGGTGTCGTGCAGCAGCTCCTCGGCGTGCAACTCCTCATGGGTCGACGTCCATCGATCCAACATCCGCCGCAATCGCCCGGATCTACGCTCCACGCCGGCTGCGCTACCACTCATGCCGGCAAGGGTACCGCCTATCCCACGGCCCTCCGAGGTCCGAAACCTCCCACCCACCATCGGCCCCCACGGCCCGACCGACACCACCGGCCCCGGACCCGGCCGCCGCGTCGCGCCACGCCCGCGGTCCACGAACCGCACCGCGCCGCCGACACACGCTAACCCTCGAACCGATACCCCATCCCGGGCTCGGTCAGCAGATGCCTGGGGTGCGACGGGTCGTGCTCCAGCTTGCGCCGCAACTGCGCCATGTAGACCCGCAGATAGTTCGTCTCCGTCCCGTACTGCGGCCCCCACACCTCCTGCAACAGCGCCCGCTGGCTGACCAGCCGGCCCGCGTGCCGCACCAGCACCTCCAGCAGATGCCACTCGGTCGGCGTCAGTCGCACGTCCGCGCCGTCGCGCGAGACCCGCTTGGCCGCGAGGTCCACCGTGAACGATTCGGTGACCACGACCGGTGCCTCCTCCTCCGGCACCGCGCGCCGCACCGCCGCCCGCAACCGGGCCAGCAGCTCGTCCATCCCGAACGGCTTCGTCACATAGTCGTCCGCGCCCGCGTCCAGGGCCGCGACCTTCTCGGCCGAGGCGTGCCGCGCGGACAGCACGATGATCGGGATCCTGGTCCACCCGCGCAGACCCTTGATCACCTCGACCCCGTCGATGTCCGGCAGCCCCAGGTCCAGCAGCACCACGTCCGGATGCCGGTCCGCGGCGGCGGTCAGCGCCGCCGTACCGTCGCCCGCGGTGTCCACGTCGTAGCCGCGGGCCTTGAGGTTGATGGCCAGGGCCCGCACGATCTGTGGCTCGTCGTCGACGACCAGGACCCGTGTCATCGTTGTTCCTCCCAAGTGGTTCGTTCCTCGGCCGCGGGGGTGGATCCCGCGACCGCGCCGCCGGCCGGCGATCCGGCCGTGCGCAGCGCCAGCACCATCGTCAATCCGCCACCGGGGGTGTCCTCCGCGGTCAGTGTGCCGTCCATGGCCTCCGCGAAGCCGCGGGCGACCGCGAGCCCGAGTCCCACCCCGTTGCCCTTCGGCGCGTCACCCAGGCGTTGGAACGGTTCGAAGATCCGCTCCTTCGACTCGTCCGGCACGCCCGGACCGCGGTCGGCCACCCGCAGTTCGACCCGGTCCCTGAGCGCGCCGGCCGACACGTGTACCCGGCGGCCCGGTGGGTTGTGCTTGACCGCGTTCTCGATCACGTTGGCCAGTACGCGCTCCAACAGCCCCGCGTCCGCGCACACCGCCGGCAGTGTCTCGGGGATGTCCAGCACCACCCGCTCCTCGGCCACCCCGGCCAGCGCGCCCGGCACCACCTCGTCCAGACCGATGTCGCCCATCAGCGGGGTGACCGTACCCGTCTGCAACCGGCTCATGTCGAGCAGATTGCCGATCAGCGTGTCCAGCCGATCGGCGCCGAACTCGATCGCCGCGAGCAGTTCCGCCTCGTCCTCCTCCGACCAGCTCACGTCCTCGGCCCGCAGGCTGGACACGCTCGCCTTGATCGTGGCCAGCGGGGTGCGCAGGTCGTGCGAGACGGCGGCGAGCAGCGCGGTGCGGATCCGGTTGCCCTCCTTGAGCTGCCGCGCCTGCGCCGCCTCCGCGACCAGTTGCCGGCGCTCCAGGACCACCGCGGCCTGCGCCGCGAACGCCCCGAGCACCCGCCGGTCCTCGGCCGGCAGCACCCGCCCGGACAGGGTGAGCGCGAGCGAGTCGGACACCGGCACGTCCACGTCGGCGTCGTCGGGCCTGATCGCGGGATGCGGTCCCACGCTGCCGACGCACGACCACGGGCTGTGGTGTTCCTCGCGCTGGAGCAGCGCGACCGACTCCATCCCGAACGTCTCGCGCACACGGTCGAGCAGCGCCGGCAGCGCCTGTTCGCCGCGCAGCACGCTGCCCGCCAAAAAGCTCAGGGTCTGCGCCTCGGCCTGGCTGCGCGCGGCCTGGTGGGTGCGCCTGGCCGCCAGGTCCACCACCGAGGCCACCGACAGCGCGACGAGCACGAAGATGCCGAGCGCGAGCATGTTCTCCGGGTCGGCGATGGTCAGGTTGTGCAGCGGCGGCGTGAAGTAGTAGTTGAGCAGGACCGAGGACACCACGGCGGTCAGGATCGAGGCCCACAGGCCGCCGATGAGGGCGACCGCGACGGTGACCGTCAGGAACAGCAACACCTCGGTGGACAACCCGTGGCTGCCGCGCGTCGCGTCCAGGATGAAGGTGAGCGCGACCGGCCCGATCACCGTCACCGCCCACGACGTGAGCCGCCTGCCGCGCCCCAGCGGTGAGCGCAGCGGGCGCAGCACCCGCCCCACGCCCGCGTGTTCGTGGGTGACGATGTGCGTGTCGATGTCGCCGGACTGCGCGGCGACGGTGGCGCCCACGCCGGGGCCGAACAGGTACTGCCAGGGCTTGCGCCGGCTGCTGCCGAGCACGATCTGCGTCGCGTTGACGCCGCGCGCGAAGGACAGCAGCGCGGTGGGCACGTTCTCGCCGACCACCGAGTGGAAGGTGCCGCCGAGCGACTCGACCAGCGCGCGCTGGCGGGCCAGCGCCTCCGGGGAGGCGCCGGTGAGGCCGTCGCTGCGCGAGACGTAGACGGCGAGCAGTTCGCCGCCGGAGCCACGGGTGGCGATCCGCGCGGCGCGGCGCAGCAGCGTCTCGCCCTCGGGGCCGCCGGTCAGGCCGACGACGATGCGCTCGCGCGCCGGCCAGGTCGCGTCGATCTGGTGTTCGCTGCGGTACCGCTGGAGGTATTCGTCCACCCGGTCCGCGGTCCACAGCAGCGCCAACTCGCGCAGCGCGGTCAGGTTGCCGACCCGGAAGTAGTTGGACAGCGCCGCGTCGACCTTCTCCGGCGCGTACACGTTGCCGTGTGCCATCCGCCTGCGCAGCGCCTCCGGCGCCATGTCGACCAGTTCGATCTGGTCGGCCCGGCGGACCACCTCGTCGGGCACGGTCTCGCGCTGGGGCACGCCGGTGATCGACTCGACCACGTCGTTGAGCGATTCGAGGTGCTGCACGTTGACCGTGGAGATCACGTCGATCCCCGCGTCGAGGAGTTCCTCGATGTCCTGCCAGCGCTTCTCGTTGCGCGAACCTGGCACATTGGTGTGCGCGAGTTCGTCGACGAGGGCGATTTTCGGCCGCCGGGTGATCACCGCGTCCACGTCCATCTCGGTGAACGAGCCGCCTCGGTGGGCCATGTCCCGCCGGGGGACCACCTCCAGACCCCGAAGTGCCTCCTCGGTGCCGGGCCGGCCGTGGCATTCCACGAAACCGACCACGACGTCGCTGCCGCGCCCTCGCCGACGTTGCCCCTCGCCCAACATCGCGTAGGTCTTGCCGACGCCGGGCGCCGCACCGAGATAGATCCGGAGCTTGCCGCGTGCCATGACATCCATTCTCTGTCTCGGGCCGGAGGGTGCCGACACCGGCACGCTCCGACCCGCGAACATCGTGAGCGCCTCGTCAGCGCGCGAGCTTGACGAGGGCGATGTTGAGCTCGAGCACGTTCACCCGCTCCTGGCCGAGGAAGCCGAGGTTGCGTCCGTCCTCGTGCCCGTCGACCAGCGCGCGCACCTCGGCCACGCCCAGGTTGCGCTCCTTGGCCACCCGCTCGACCTGGATCAGCGCGTACGCCCTGGAGATGTGCGGGTCCAGGCCGGATCCGCTCGCGGTGACCGCGTCCACGGGGACCCGGTCCTCGCCGACGCCGTTGAACTTGGCCACCTGTGCCTTGCGGTCGGCGACGAGCTTGACGAAGGTCGGGTTCTCGGGGCCGTAGTTGGACGCGCCCGAGCCGAGGCCGTCGTAGTTCGCGGCCGACGGACGCGGCTGGAACCACTTGGGGTCGGGGAGCGTACCGACGCCGGCCGCCTGCTCGGCGGTCAGCGTGGCGCCGCCCTGGAGGTAGGTGTATCCGGCGCCGTCCGCCGTCGCCGACACCTCGCGGCCGTCCGCGTCGAACTTGCGCGGGTTGCCCTGGGCGTCGACGAGGTCGAAGGACTGGCCGATCAGGCTGGAGCCGACGTCCTTGCCGTCGACGCCGACCATCGAGCCGTCGGCGTTGTCCTTGAACAGCGCCTGGGCGATCCCGGTCATCGACAGCGGATACAGGATGCCCAGGAGCACGGTGAGGACGAGGAAGGCGCGCAGGGCCGCGCCCAGGACGCGGATGCGGGTACCGAAGTTGGTGGCCATCTGAATCAACCGATTCCGGGGATGAGCGAGACGAGCAGGTCGATGATCTTGATCCCGACGAACGGGGCGATCAGGCCGCCGAGGCCGTAGATCCGCAGGTTGCGGGCGAGCAGCTTGTCGGCCGACATCGGCCGATAGCGCACACCGCGCAGGGCCAGCGGGATCAGGGCGACGATGATCAGGGCGTTGAAGATCACCGCCGAGATGATCGCCGACTCGGGGGTGGCGAGCTGCATGATGTTGAGCTTGTCCAGCGGGCCCAGGGCCTCGGCGCCCTTGATGCTCGCGAACATGGCCGGGATGATCGCGAAGTACTTCGCGACGTCGTTGGCGATGGAGAACGTGGTCAGCGCGCCGCGCGTGATCAGCAACTGCTTGCCGATCTCCACGATCTCGATCAGCTTGGTCGGGTTCGAGTCGAGGTCGACCATGTTCCCGGCCTCTTTGGCCGCCGACGTGCCGGTGTTCATCGCCACGCCGACGTCGGCCTGGGCCAGCGCCGGCGCGTCGTTGGTGCCGTCGCCGGTCATCGCGACCAGCTTGCCGCCCGCCTGCTCGCGCTTGATCAGCGCGAGCTTGTCCTCGGGGGTGGCCTCGGCGAGGAAGTCGTCCACGCCCGCCTCGTCCGCGATCGCCTTGGCGGTCAGCGGGTTGTCGCCGGTGATCATCACCGTGCGGATGCCCATCCGGCGCAGCTCGTCGAACCGCTCCCGCATGCCCTCCTTGACCACGTCCTTGAGGTGGATGACGCCCAGGATCCGGGCGCCCTCGGTGTCCTCGACCGCGACCAGGAGCGGCGTGCCGCCGGCGGCGGAGATGGCGTCGACCAGTTCGCCGGACCGGGTGGGGACGTTGCCGCCGCGCTCGCGGACCCAGGCGTTGATCGCGGAGGCGGCGCCCTTGCGGACCATGCGCACGCCGCGTTCGTCGCCGAGGTCCACGCCCGACATCCGGGTCTGCGCGGTGAACGCGATCCACTCGGCGTGGGCGAGTTCGCCCTGGTGCCGCTCGCGCAGCCCGTAGCGCTCCTTGGCCAGCACCACGATCGAGCGGCCCTCGGGCGTCTCGTCGGCGAGCGAGGACAGTTGCGCCGCGTCGGCCAGTTCCGCCTCCTCGACCCCGTCCACGGGGACGAACTCCGACGCCTGCCGGTTGCCCAGCGTGATCGTGCCGGTCTTGTCGAGCAGCAGCGTCGACACGTCGCCCGCTGCCTCCACCGCGCGTCCCGACATGGCCAGCACGTTGCGCTGCACCAATCGGTCCATGCCGGCGATGCCGATCGCCGACAGCAGCGCCCCGATGGTGGTCGGGATCAGGCAGATCAGCAGCGCGACGAGGATGATCATCGACTGCTCGGCGTGCGCGTAGATCGCCATCGGCTGCAGCGTGACGACCGCGAACAGGAAGATGATCGTCAGCGACGCGAGCAGGATGTCGAGCGCGATCTCGTTCGGCGTCTTCTGCCGGGCGGCGCCCTCGACGAGGGCGATCATCCGGTCGATGAAGGTCTTGCCGGGCTCGGTGGTGATCTTGACGACGATCCGGTCCGACAGCACCTTCGTGCCGCCGGTGACCGCCGAGCGGTCCCCGCCCGATTCGCGGATCACCGGCGCGGACTCGCCGGTGATCGCCGACTCGTCCACACTCGCGACCCCGTCGACGACGTCGCCGTCACCGGGGATGACGTCGCCGGCCTCGCAGACCACCAGGTCGCCGATGGCCAACGCGGTGGCCGCGACCCGCTCCTCGCGGCCGTCGACCAGGCGACGGGCGACCGTGTCGGTCTTGGCCTTGCGCAGCGTGTCCGCCTGCGCCTTGCCGCGTCCTTCGGCGACCGCCTCGGCCAGGTTGGCGAACACCACGGTCAGCCACAGCCAGACGGCGACCAGCCAGGCGAAGGTGCTCGGGTCCTTGATCGCCATGACGGTGGTGATCACCGAGCCGATCTCGACCACGAACATGACCGGGGTGCGGACCATGATCCGGGGGTCGAGCTTGCGCAGCGCGCCGGGCAGCGACTTCGGCAGTTGACGGGGGTCGAACAGGCCGGCCGAGACGCGGCCGGGGCCGGCGGGGGTGTCGACGTGTTCTTCGGTGGGGCGTATCGCGGTGTCTGTCATGCCAATCCCTCGGCAAGCGGCCCGAGGGCCAGGGCGGGGAAGAAGGTGAGGCCGGTGATGATCAGGATCACGCCGACGAGTTGGCCCACGAACAGGGGCTTGTACGTCTGCAGGGTGCCCGCGGTGTCGGGGACGCTCTTTTGTTCGGCGAGTCGACCGGCCAGGGCCAGCACCAGTGCGATCGGCACGAACCGGCCGATCAGCATGGCCAACCCGATCATCGTGTTGTAGAACTCGGTGTTCGCGCCGAGCCCGGCGAACGCGCTGCCGTTGTTGTTCGCCCCCGAGGTGAACGCGTACAGCACCTCCGAGATGCCGTGTGGCGAATCGGAGTTGAGGATCGCCGCCTGTTCGCCGGGCAGCGCGATGGCGATGCCGGTGAAGGTCAGGATGGTCGCCGGCACCACGAGGATGTACATCGCGACCAGCTTCATCTCGCCGGCGCCGATCTTCTTGCCCAGGTATTCGGGCGTGCGGCCGACCATCAGACCGGCCACGAAGACCGCCAGGATCGCCATGATCAGGATCCCGTACAGGCCCGAGCCGACGCCGCCCGGCGTGATCTCGCCGAGCATCATGCCCAGCATGGTGATGCCGCCGCCGAGGCCGGTGAACGAGGAGTGGAACGAGTTGACCGCGCCGGTGGAGGTCATCGTGGTGGAGACCGCGAAGACCGACGAGCCGGGGATGCCGAACCGCTGTTCCTTGCCCTCCATCGCGCCGCCGGCCAGTTCCGGCGCGGCGCCGTTGCCGTGCGCCTCGGTCCACCACATCAGGCAGACCGCGACGAACCAGATCACGAACATCGCGGCGAGGATCGCGTAGCCCTGCTTGAGGTTGCCCACGAGCCGGCCGAAGGCGCGCGGCATGGAGAACGGGATGACCAGGATCAGGAAGATCTCGAACAGGTTGGTGAACGCGTTCGGGTTCTCGAACGGGTGCGCCGAATTGGCGTTGAAGAAGCCGCCACCGTTGGTGCCCAGCTCCTTGATCACCTCCTGCGAGGCCACCGGACCGCCGGGGATGGTCTGCGTCCCGCCCGACAACGTCTGCACGGTGTGCGGGTCGGAGAGGTTTTGGATCGTGCCGGACGCGACGAGCACGATCGTGCCGATGATCGCGATGGGCAGCAGGATCCGGATCGAACCGCGGATCAGGTCGACCCAGAAGTTGCCGATCTCACCCGAGCGGACCCGCACGAATCCGCGCACCAGCGCGATCGCCACGGCCATGCCCACGGCCGCCGACACGAAGTTCTGCACGGTCAGGCCGACCATCTGGACCGTGTGGCCCATGGCGGTCTCACCGGAGTACGACTGCCAGTTCGTGTTCGCCGTGAACGACGCCGCGGTGTTGAACGCCTGGTCCGGCGTGATCGGCTTCATCCCGAGGTCGAACGGCAGGTGGTTCTGGAACCGCTGCAGGGCGTAGAGCCCGAGCAGCGAGAACATGGAGAACCCGAGCACGCTGCGCAGGTAGACGGTCCAGCGCTGTTCGGCGTTCGGATCGGCGCCGATCAGCCTGTACAGGACGCGCTCGCCGCGCAGGTGTTCGTCACTGGAGTACACGCGGGCCATGTAGTCGCCGAAGGGGCGATGCACCGCGGCCAGGACGGCTATCAGCAGGGACAGCTGGAGTATCCCCGCGAGCGTGACGCTCACCTAGAACCTCTCGGGGAAGATCAGGGCCAGGATCAGGTAGCCGAGCAGGGCGATGGCGACGCTCAGGCCGACGATTCCGTCCGCGTTCACAGCTTCGCCACCCCCTTGGCGATCACGACGACCAGCGCGAAGAACGCGATCGTCAGGCATACGAAGGCCAGATCAGCCATCGCGGGTACTCCTTGGAACAGACGGGCGCTTGATCGCCCGTGGCGAGCTCATTGATAGCAGTTCCAAGCCGTCAAAAGTCGCCATAAAAGGGGCAAAACCGAAAGCGTTGGCGGCGCCCTAACGTGCTTATATGCCTTCTTGACGTGCCCTTGACATCAAGATTCGCGAGTGTCCGGAATCGCATACGCACAAAGCCCGGTTCCGCCTTTCGGCGGAACCGGGCTTCGGTGTCCTGGGGGTACAGCGGTCGAGCGGTGGGGCTAGCGCACCTCGGTGATCTCCGGACCGCGCTGGAAGGGATCCAGGTCGCCCGCGAAGCGGTTGTCCTCGGCGCCCTGCTGCGGCACCGCGAGCCCGCTGTTCGGGTCCACCTGGGCGTTCTCCGGCAGGCGCAGCAGGATCGGGTCGCGCGGCGCCATCGGGTCGTTGCCGCGGACCACGACGGTGTCGCGGAACATGGCCTCCAGGTCGGCGCCCACGGCGGGATCGACCGCGGCCCGGCCGGAGATCACCCCGCGCAGGAACCAGCGCGGGCCGTCGCAGCCGACGAACCGGACCAGCTGGTGGCCCTGCGTGCCGTCGGGGAGCTGGACCGGCACCTGGGCCCGCAGCTCCCAACCCAGGCCCGCGTCCTGCTCGTCCACGACGCCACCCTGCTGGGTGATGCCGGAGGCGATCTCGGCGCGCACCTCGTGCCAGATGCTCTCGTTGCGCGGGGCCGCGAAGGCCTGCAGCTGCAGGCCGCTGTCCTCCAGCACCACGGTGGCCGCGATGATCATGTCGTTGGAGACCTCGACCCGCAGCTCCATCCGCGGATCGGCCGGGATGAGCATCCCGCCGAGGTCGATGCGATCCTCGTGCGGATCCTCGAGTTCGTCGACGTCCCACGGTCCGTCCGGCCGGGGCGCGGGCGGGACCGGTCGACTCAGCTCGTCGAGGTCCGCGTCGTCGGAGTCCGATGCGGCTCCGGCGTCGGGCGCCTCGTCGGCATCGTCCTCGTCCTCGATGATCTCGTCGAGGTCTTCGCGCTCCTCGACGGGCAGATCATCCTTTTCGCTGCGTCGGCGACGACCGAACACGTCACAGTCCTTCCCTGTCGGAAGCCGAGTGTTGCACGATGCCCGCGCTGCCCGCCGCGCCGACGCTCGAAACGCCGACCGCCGCGTGCCCGCCGGTGGAACCGAAGCCGCCTTCGCCCCGCCCGGAACCGGGCAGTTCGGCGACCTCGTGGAACCCCGCTCGCTCGACCCGTTGGATCACGAGTTGGGCGATGCGGTCGCCGCGTCGGAAGACGACCGGCGTACGCAGGTCGTGATTGACCACGACAACCTTGATTTCGCCACGGTATCCCGCATCGACCGTGCCCGGGGCGTTCACCAGCGATACTCCGCACCGCGCGGCGAGTCCCGAGCGCGGATGCACGAACGCGGCGTAGCCGTCGGGCAGCGCGATCGCGATGCCCGTGGGCAGCACCACGCGCTCGCCTGGGGGGATCTCCGCGTCCTGCGCGGTCACCAGGTCGGCGCCGGCGTCGCCGGGGTGCTCGTACGCGGGCAGCGGCAATTCGGGGTCGAGCCGACGCACCAGGACGTCCACACTCGTGCTCACGGGTTCACCTCGAACGCTCGGCCTGCCTTGATCAAATCGGGGTTGTCCAGCACGCGCCGGACTTCCTCCGCACGTCCATTGTCGACGAAGTGCTCGAGTCCGACGCTGACGAACAACGCGGCCGCCTCGACCGCGATCGGTCCGTCCGCGGCGTCGAGCCGGCCCACCGCACGCGAGTAGATCTTGCGGCCGGCCACCGCCTCGCACCAGGCGTGGATGTACAGGGTGCTGCCCACCGGCACCGGGCGGCGGAAGTCCGTCTCCAGGTGCCCGGTCACCGCCGTGGTGTGCAGCATGTATCCGATCGCCCCGAGCGCCTCGTCGAACGCGCAGGTCAGCAGCCCGCCGTGGGCCAGGCCCGGGGCGCCCTGGTGCTGGGTGGTGACGGTGAACTCGGCGTCCACGGATACGCCCTCGCCGGCGCGCGTACGAAGGCGCAGCCCGCCCGGGGCGGCCTCGCCGCAGCCGAAGCAGTCGCTGTAGTGCTCGCCCAGCTCGGTGCCGGGCGACGGGGCGTCCGGGTGGGGCTGGGGCACCACCGCTTCCGGAGGCGGGGTCAGGGATGTTGGTCGACTCACGCCGAAGGACACTACCGTCGTTCCGACCGACACCTGCGCAGAGGCTCGGGGGCCTCGAGCGCCGCGGCCCGAGAGGGTCGCGGGACGGAAGGAAGCGCATGACCAAGAGTGTGGTCGTCACCGGGGCGACCGGTGGGATCGGCCTGGCCGTCGCCCTGGAACTGGCCGGTTCCGGGTTCGACGTGATCGGCACCGCCCGGACCCGGGAGAAGGCCGAGCGGCTGCGCGAGAGCGCCGAGCGGGCCGAGGTGGGCGTGCGCACGGTCCTGCTCGACGTCGCCGACGCCACCTCGACGGTGCGGGCCTTCACCGAGATCGCCCAGATGACCGACGGCGGCCCGTGGGCGGTGGTCAACAACGCCGGCATCGCCCAGCCGGGCGCGATCGAGGACGTGGACGACGAGGGGGTCCGCGCGCAGCTGGAGACCAACCTGGTCGCGCCCGCGCGGATCGCGCGCCTGGTCCTGCCGCAGATGCGCCGTCGCCGGGACGGGCGGATCGTCAACATCTCCTCGATCTCCGGCCGGGTCTCCTCGCCCTTCGTGGGCTGGTACTGCGCGAGCAAGCAGGGCCTGGCGGCGATCTCGCACGCGCTGCGGATCGAGACCGCCGGTTTCGGCGTCAAGGTGGTGCTGATCGAGCCGGGCAGCTTCGGCACCGACATCTGGGAGCGGAGCATGGCCCGGATGCCGCCGCGCAAGACGTCGGCGTACCACGACTCCTACGAGGTCGCCGACGAGGTGTTGCGGCGGGCCAAGACGCTGCCCGATCCGGCTCCGGTGGCGCACGCGGTGCGCACCGCGCTGAGCGTGCCCCGGCCGCGCCCGCGCTACCTGGTGGGCAATGACGCCCGGGCCGGGGCGGCGCTGGACCTGCTGGCCCCGACCGCGCTTTCGGATTACGCCAAAGGAGTGGCGACGGGCCTGCGTACGCCCCCGGAGCGGGTCACCCGCGCCCTCGCCCGGTTGACCCGGCGGCACGGCCCCCGCTGAAACCCGCGGGCCGCCCATGACAGGCTGGGGCCATGCAGGCGTACAGCGAACGACTCGGCGTGCCGGCCTCGTGGTGGGCCCTGACCGTGCTCATGGCCGTCTCGGGCGGCCTGGTGGGCCTGGCCTTCGGGATCGTGCCGACCATCGTGCTCGCCCTGGTCCTGGGCGCGCTGACCGCGTGGGCCACCGGCGCCTACGGCTCGGCGCGGATCACCGTGACCGAGACCGAGGTGTGCGCGGGGCGTGCGCGGGTGCCGCTGAGCGCGCTGGGCGCGGGTGTGGCGCTCGACGCCGAGCAGGCGCGCTCGTTGCGGATGGAGAACGCCGACCCGCGCGCGTTCATGCTGCTGCGCGCCTACATTCCCGGGGCGGCGCGGATCGAGGTCGTCGACCCGGCCGATCCGACGCCCTACCTCTACCTGTCCTCGCGCAACCCCCAGCGTCTGGTCGACGTGGTGGCCGCGCTGCGCGCCCGCGCCTGACCCGGTCGCGGGCGGGCCCGGTCCGGCTCGATCGAGCCGAAGGGGCTCGATCCGGACCGGCGCCGACAGTCAAGAACGCCCGCCCTGTGCCGGCGGACGTTCGACTTCGTACGTCATGCGTGCGTCTTCGGTGTCTCGTGTGCCCCGTGTCGTGTCCCTGTGTTCAAGGACGCTCGGCGAACGTCGACGGTCCAACTCCTGCCGGTACCCGTGTGGCGTGTGCAGGGTTGCCGTTCATCGCCGGTCGTCCTCGACCGAACACGGTCAGGCGCAGTCGCTGCAGATCGGCTGGCCGTCCTTTTCCTTGGCCAGCTGGCTGCGGTGGTGCACCAGGAAGCAACTGGAGCAGGTGAACTCGTCGGCCTGCTTCGGGACGACCCGGACGGACAGCTCCTCATTGGAGAGGTCCGCGCCGGGAAGCTCGAGAGACTCGGCCTGCTCGAACTCGTCGACGTCGACCGAACCGGCCGACTTGTCCACGCGCCGAGCCTTCAGCTCCTCGATGCTGTCTTCGTTGAT
Source organism: Embleya sp. NPDC056575 (assembly GCF_042793325.1). NCBI lineage: Bacteria > Bacillati > Actinomycetota > Actinomycetes > Kitasatosporales > Streptomycetaceae > Embleya > Embleya sp. NPDC056575. The sequence goes on along the minus strand of NZ_JBHTVA010000121.1, from coordinate 5,790 downwards.
GTCGTCGTCGGTCTTACGCGGGGTGTCGTAGTCGGTTGCCATGTACCTCTCCCCCTCCGGGTGGATCTGCGGTGCTCAGTCGTGCAGGCACCGCCCCTGAACCTTCATTGGACGATGCCTTCAGCGCACGTAACGCGCGAGGGGCCGGAGTTGTGCCCGACCCGAAGCGCAGATTTTGCCTTACATCAAGGCTCGTTACGCAATCGACACCCAACCGAACCCCCAAAGAGGTGACTTGGTTGGATGGGGGGCCACTGTAACCCCGTACCGCCCTGCACAACCAGGAGGAATCGTGACGGTCTACGCGCTGGGTGATCAAGTACCCAAGGTGCAGCCCGATGCGTATGTGCACCCGGACGCGGTCGTGATCGGCAGCGTGGAGATCGGCGCGGATTCTACGGTGTGGCCGGGCGCCGTAGTGCGCGCCGACCACGGCCGCATCGTGATCGGCGAGCGCACGTCGGTACAGGACGGGTGCGTCCTGCACACCACGGCGCCGTGGCCGACGGTAGTGGGCGACGAGTGCGTGATCGGTCACATTGTGCATTTGGAGGGCTGCGTGATCGAGGATCGGTGCCTGGTCGGCAACGGCGCGGTGGTCATGCATCAGGCCGTGGTGCGCACGGGTGCCCTGGTGGGAGCGGGTGCGGTGGTCGGAAATCGGATCGAGGTGCCGTCCTACGCGATGGCGCTCGGGGTGCCGGCGAAGATTCGGGAGAACGCGGTCAAGCCCGGGGCGTTCGCCGAGGCGGTGCGCAGCTACGTCGAGAACGGCCGCCGTTTCCGTCGCGACCTGCGCCGCGTGGACTGATCCGCGACCGCCGGCCGCGCCGACCGGATGTGTCCGATCGCACACGCGGGCGCGGGTTTGAATGCCCGGATCGACCCGTATATAAGTGCGACACGGGGGGTTGGATCCATACGGGGAGATACGTGCTCGAGTTGGCCGGCCTGGACAAACGGTTCGGCGCGAAGGTCGTCCTCGACGACCTCTCGCTGACCGTACAGCCGGGCCAGATGTTCGGATTCGTCGGCACCAATGGGGCGGGCAAGACCACGACCATGCGCATCGCGCTGGGCGTGTTGGCGGCCGATCGGGGCGAGATCCGCTGGCGGGGTGCCCCGGTGGACCGGGACGTGCGACGACGCTGGGGATACATGCCGGAGGAACGCGGCCTGTATCCGAAGATGCGCATCCGGGACCAGCTGGTCTACCTGGCCGAGCTGCACGGGATGTCGCGGACCCAGGCGCAGGCGTCGGCCACGCGCTGGTTGACCCGGCTGCGGGTGACCGGCGCTCCCGGGGACCGCCTGGAGACCCTGTCGCTGGGCAATCAGCAGCGTGTGCAGCTGGCCGCCGCGCTGGTGCACGAGCCGGAGCTGCTGGTCCTGGACGAGCCGTTCTCCGGCCTGGACCCGGTCGGCGTGGACGTGATGGCCGGCGTGTTGCGCGAGCGCACCGCGGCGGGGGCCTCGGTGGTCTTCTCCAGCCATCAGCTCGAACTGGTCGAGTCGCTCTGCGACGCGGTGGGGATCATCAACGGCGGGCGCATGCACGCCTCGGGCACGGTGGCCGAATTGCGCGGCGACGATCGCGCGGTGCGCTATCGGGTGCGCGTGGTGGGGGCGCCCGCGGGCTGGGCGAACGCGCTGCCCGGCGTGCGGGTGCTCGGCCCGGCGGAGGAGGACGCGGTGCTGGTCGAACTGCTCCCGGGGACGAGCGAGCAGGCGCTGTTGGACGCGGCCCGGGCGGCGGGCCGGGTGCTCGCCTTCGCGCCCGCCGCCCCCTCCCTGGCCGAACTCTTCCGCGAGGTGGTGGGCGGCGAGGGCGCCGACCCGGAGGCAGGCGACCCGCCGGCCTCGAACCCGGAGGAGACGGGCGGCACCGCGGGCTCGAACCCACCGGTCGGCGAGGAATCGGAGGTCGGCGCGTGAACACCGGCGGCAGCACGTTTTGGTCCGCCGTGCGTCTGGTCGCGCGCCGCGAGTTCACCGAGCGCATCCGGGACCGGGGTTTCCAGATCTCGGTGGGCGTCATGCTGGTGATCCTGCTCGCCTCGGTGGCCATCCCGGCCGCGATCGGCGGCGGCTCGGACAAGTACGACGTGGCCTTCCTCGGTCCGCAGCGCACGCAGCTGGCGCAGACCGCCGAGCGCCAGGCGGCGCTGCTCGACGTGGACGTGCGCGTGGGCACGGTGGCCGACCGCGCGGCGGCGGAGAAGGCGCTGGCCGACGGCAAACTGGACGCGGTCGTGGACGACGGCCGGATCCTGGTGGACTCCAAGCTCTCCGACCCGCTGGCGGCCGTGCTGCAGAGCGCCTGGGCCACCGTGGAGCGCGATCTGCGGCTGAGCGCGCGCGGCATCGACCCGAGCGCGGTGAACCAGGCCTCGGCGATCCAGCCGATGCCCAAGACCACGCTGGATCCCGACGCCGACCAGCGCGACGCGCGCAAGGGCATCGCCTTCGTCGGCACCCTGGTGCTCTACGGCATGTTGATGCTCTTCTGCATGTGGGTGGCCAGTGGCGTGGTGGAGGAGAAGTCGAGCCGGATCGTGGAGATCCTGTTGGCCACCGTGCCCGCCCGGGCCCTGCTGACCGGCAAGATCCTCGGGATCGGCCTGCTCGGGCTGCTGCAGATGCTGGTGACCGCGGTGGTCGGGCTGGCCGCGGCGTCCGCGCTCGGCAGCGTCGAGTTGACCGGGGCGATGATCTATCCGGTGGCACTGGTGCTGCTGTGGTTCGTGGTGGGCTACGCGCTCTACGCGTGCATGTTCGCCGCGGCGGCGGCGCGGGTGTCCCGCCAGGAGGATCTGCAGAACGTGATCACGCCGATGACCTCGCTGTTGATCGGCTCGTTCCTGGCCGCCGTCTTCCTCGGGCAAAAGGGCGGCACGATCGCCCACGTGCTGGCCTACGTGCCGCCGTTCTCGGCGATGCTCCAGCCGGCGATGACCGCCGCCGACGAGGTGTCGGTGGTGGAGAACCTGGTCGCCTTCGCGATCGCGCTGCTGGCGCTGGTGGGGCTGGTTCGGCTCGCGGCCCGGATGTACGAGGGCGCGGTGTTGCGGATGGGCGGCAAGGTCGGCTTCAGGGAGTCCCTCGGCGCGGCCCGCAAGGACTGACCCGGGCGCCGCGCGCGACGTCGGGCAGGGCTCGACCCGGGCACCGCGTGCGACGGGCCCACCGCCTCCGATCGGGAGGCGGCGGGCCCGTCGCGCGTCGTGGTGCCGGTCAGGCGCGGTTGGCCGCCTTGCGGGCCTCCAGGGCCAGTCGGCGCTCCTCGAAGCGGGTCGCCTGGGTGTTCAGGCCGCCCAGGAACACCGCGAGCTCCTCGCGGGCCTTCTCGCCCTCGGGGCCCAGGTCGGTGCGCTCCATCACCTTGAGGTTGCGCAGCACCGGCAGGAGCACGTCGTTCTGGTGGATCGGCAGGTTGTACACGCCGCCCACGGCGAGCTTGGCCGCCGCGCGCTCGAAGCCGCTGATCCCGTGTCCGGGCATCCGGAAGTCGGTGACCATGTCGGTCACCGCGCGCATCGCCTGGTCGGGCGCGATCTCGAAGGCGGCCCTGAGCAGGTTCCGGTAGAAGACCATGTGCAGGTTCTCGTCGGTGGCCACCTTCGCGAGCAGCTGCTCGGCGATCGGGTCGCCGCAGGTGCGGCCCGAGTTTCGGTGCGAGACCCGGGTGGCCAGCTCCTGGAAGGTCACGTAGGCGATCACGTGCAGCGGATTGTCCATGTGGTCGCCCTGGTAGCCGGCCTCCATGTGTTCCATCCGCGAACGCTCCAGCGCGACCGGGTCCACCGCCCGGGCGGCCATCAGGTAGTCACGGATCGCGATGCCGTGCCGGCCCTCCTCGGCCGTCCACCGGTGCACCCATGTGCCCCACGCGCCGTCGCGGCCGAACATCGCCGCGATCTCGTAGTGGTAGCTGGGCAGGTTGTCCTCGGTCAGCAGGTTCAGCGTCAGCGCTATCCGGCCGACGTCGGTGAGCCCCGACTCCTGCGGAGTCCACGCCTCGCCGCCGAGTACGCCGTCGAAGTCGCGACCCGCGCTCCACGGCACGTACTCGTGCGGGAACCACTCCTTGGCCACGGCGAGATGGCGGTCGAGCTCGACGGCGACGACCTGCTCCAACTCACGAAGCAGGTGCGGGCCGGTCGGTGCGGCGGCGAGAAGATTCATCGGCACTCCAGTGCATAGGCAGACGGCGTCGTGCAGCGGCAGACAGGGAGGACGACGCTGTGCATCGCCCGCACGACGCGTCCCTACGTTCCCGTAACTTACGACAGCGTAGGTTGGTTCCACCCTCAGACGGAAATGTGATCCCCGACTCTCGTACACGCGTACGAATACGGGCGCTCGCGGCGGCCCTCGACAGCGGGCCGCCGCCGGCCGGAAACAGTCGGTGACGAGCGGGCGATCAGCCGATCGGGAAACCGATCCGCATCATCAGCCCGCCCTCTTCCCGGGGCTCGACCTCGATCCAGCCGCCGTGCGCGCGCACGATCGAACGCACGATGGACAGCCCCAGGCCCACGCCCTTGTCGCTGGCGATCCGCTCGGTCCGCAGCCGCCGGAACGGCTCGAACATGTTGTCCACCTCGTAGCCGGGCACCACCGGTCCGGTGTTGGTCACGGTCAGCACCGCGACCCCCGCGCCGGACTCGGTGGAGATGTCGACGGTGCCGCCGGCCCGGTTGTAGCGCACCGCGTTCTGGATCAGGTTCATCGCGACCCGCTCCAACAACACCCCGTTGCCCTGGAGCACGGCCGGACCCAGCTCGTCGTGCAGCGTCACCTTGCGCTCGGCCGCCTCGGCGCCGGTCTGGTCCACCGCGCGGCGGGCCACCTCGGCCAGGTCCACCGGCTTGCGCTCGGTCAGCTCGTTGTCGCTGCGGGCCAGCAGCAGCAGGCCCTCGATCAGCCCCTCGCTGCGCTCGTTGGTGGCCAGCAGGGTCTTGCCGAGCTGTTTGAGCTCGACCGACGCCTCCGGGTCGCCGAGCGCGACCTCCAGGAGGGTGCGGTTGATCGCCAGCGGCGTGCGCAGCTCGTGCGAGGCGTTGGCGACGAACTTGCGCTGCGACTCCAGCGAGCGGTCCAACCGGTCGAGCATGTCGTCGAAGGTGTCGGCCAGCTCCTTGAACTCGTCGTCGGGCCCCTCCAGGTCGATGCGCCGGTGCAGGTTGGATCCGGCCACCTCGCGGGCGATGGAGGTGATCCGCCCCAGCGGGCGCAACACCCGGCCCGCCATCACGTAGCCGAAGCCGAAGGCGATCACCGAGAGCAGCAGCAGTGCGAGCAGCGACTGCTGCAGGAGCGAGTTCAGCGCCGCGTCGCGCTGGTGGATCTGCTGGAGGCTCTGCCACTGGTCGAACTGCTCGGGCGTCATCGGCACACCGTTGATGGTCATCAAGGTGTTCGGGGCCAGGGTCAGATTCAGCCGGCCCTCGTTCAGGCTCTGCCGCACCAGCAGGTAGACGGTGGCGAGCAGGAGCACCCCGGCGATCACGAACATGCCGCCGTAGAGCGCGGTCAGGCGCATCTTGATGGTGGACCGCAGCAGGTCCGGAAGTTGTGAGGGGGCCATCCGCGACAGCCGCGACATCTCCGCCGCGTCGTCGGCGTCGCGGCCCAGGATCAGCCGCCGACCGCCGGCGGTCGGGCGCTGCGGGTCGCGGCCCGCCTCGCGCGCGGGCTCGCGGTTCGGCTTGGTGGGCGGCGCGCTCGGCGGCGCGCTGGGGCGCGGCGGCTGGGGCGGCCGGCCCGGGCGCGGTGGCGGTCCGGAGC
>NZ_JBHTVA010000120.1:0-20633 GCF_042793325.1 Embleya sp. NPDC056575 | reverse complement strand
CGGGGGCCGGGCCCGGCCCGGCCCCCGCGCGATCCCGGCGGTTCGTACTCCCGGGGTCAGCTGCCCTTGAGCTCGGGGAAGTCCTCCTCGAACCATTCCAGGGTGCCGCGCGAGGCCAGGTCCTCGTCGTGCAACTCGCGCTCGCGACCCCGTAGTTCGACCCGGCGGATCTTGCCGGAGATGGTCTTGGGCAACTGCGCGAACTCGATCCGGCGCACCCGCTTGTACGGCGAGAGCGCCGCGCGCGCGTGCCGCAGGATCGACAGTGCCGTCTCCCGGGTGGGCTCGTGCCCCGGGGCGAGCACCACGTACGCCTTGGGCACCGCGAGCCGGACCGGATCGGGCGAGGGCACCACGGCGGCCTCGGCCACCGCGTCGTGCTCGATCAGTACGCTCTCCAACTCGAACGGCGAGATCCGGTAGTCGGACGCCTTGAACACGTCGTCGGAGCGGCCCACATAGGTGATGTAGCCGTCCGCGTCCCTGGTGCCGACATCGCCCGTGTGGTAGAAGCCGTCGCGCATCGACTCGGCGGTGCGCTCCGGGTCGTCGAGGTAGCCCGTCATCAGACCCAGCGGGCGCGCGGCCAGTTCGAGGCAGATCTCGCCCTCGGCGCCGGTGTCGGTGACCACCTCGCCGGAGATCGGGTCGACCAGCGCCACCGTGTATCCGGGCAGCGGGCGGCCCATCGACCCCGGACGGACCTCCTGCCCGGGCGCGTTGCCGATCTGCGCGGTGGTCTCGGTCTGCCCGAAGCCGTCGCGGATGGTCAACCCCCAGGCGGCCCGCACCTGTTCGATCACCTCGGGGTTCAGCGGCTCGCCCGCGCCGATCACCTCGCGCAGCGACGTGCGCCACGCGCCCAGGTCCTCCTGGACCAGCATCCGCCACACGGTCGGCGGCGCACAGAACGAGGTCGCCCCGCAGCGCACCATGGTGTCCAGCAACGGGCGGGCGGCGAATCGCTCCTGACGCACGATCAAGATCGTGGCGCCGGCGTTCCAGGGGGCGAAGAAGTTGCTCCAGGCGTGCTTGGCCCAGCCGGGCGAGGAGATGTTCAGGTGCACGTCGCCGGGCCGCAGGCCGATCCAGTACATGGTGGACAGGTGCCCGATCGGATAGCTCGCCTGGGTGTGCCCGACCAGCTTGGGCTGCGCGGTGGTGCCGGAGGTGAAGTAGAGCAGCAGCGGATCGCTCGCGGCGGTCGGCCCGTCGGGCTCGAACGGGGCGTCGGACTCCCGCGCGTCGTCGAACGACAGCCAGCCCTCGGTCGGCTCGCCCACCACGATCCGGGTCCACTCGCCCGGCACCTCGGCGAAGCCCGCCGTCACCGCCGACTCGGCGATCACGTGCGCGACGCCGCCCCGGGTGACCCGGTCGGTCAGGTCGGCCGGTGCCAGCATCGTGGTGGCCGGGATGATCACCGCGCCGAGCTTCATCGCGGCCAGCATCGCCTCCCACAACTCGACCCGGTTGCCGAGCACGAGCAGGATCCGGTCGCCGCGCCGCACCCCGCGCGCCCGCAACCACCCGGCGACCCGGTCGGAACGCCGGGACAACTCGGCGAAGGAGACCTTGGTGTCGGTGCCGTCCTCGGCCACGATCCACAGCGCGGTGGTGTCGTTGTCGCGGGCGATCGCGTCGAACCAGTCGAGTGCCCAGTTGAATTCGGTGGGTTCGGGGCGCGGGAAGTCCCGGCACGCGGTGGGCTGATCCTCGCGGTGTTCGAGCAGGAAGTCGCGCGCAGCGCGAAACGCCTCGGTCGCACCCGTCGTCATCGCCGAATTCCTCCGTCTGTCGTGTGGTCTCGCTGTACCGCAACACGGCGTCGCCCGTGCAGAAACGCACCCTCGCATCACCCGTTCGAGCGGTCAACGACCGAGACCGGGCCATACGCGTTGACCGTCCGGCGCGGGGCGGCCAGACTCCCGGGGACACGGAACGAAGCGCACAAAGATGATCTTGATCTGACATTCGGGACCGTAATTGACAGACAGTACGGCGCTATCGGGCCCACGCGTGCTCGTCCTGGCCGACGACCTCACCGGCGCCAACGCCACCGCGGTGCGCTTCGCCCGGCGCGGGATGCGCACGCTCGTCACCGGCGGGCCGCCGCGCACGTGTGTCAGCGCCCCCGACGTGCTCGTGCTCGACCTGGCCACCCGGCACCTGCCCGGCGTCCAGGCCGCGCGCCGGGTCGTCGCGGGCGCCTCGGTGTTCCCGGACACCCCGCTGGTGGCCAAGCGGGTGGACAGCACGCTGCGCGGCAACCCGGGGGCGGAGACCGCCGCTTTGCTGCACGTGCTGGACGCCCGCCCCGGGCCGCCGGTGCGGGCGCTGGTGGTGCCGGCCCATCCCGAGGCCGGCCGGACCACCGAGGGCGGCGTGCACCGCGTACACGGTGTGCCGATCGCGGACAGCGAGGCGGCCCGCGACCCGTTCCACCCGGTCAGGTCCTCCTGTGTGCTCGGTACGTTCGCCACGAGCGAGCACACCGTCGCGCACGTCCCGCTCGACGTGGTGCGCGGCGATCGGCGGGGGCTGGCCCGCGCCCTGGAGGGGGATCTGCGCTGGTTGCCGGTCGACCCCGGACCGTTCGGCGCGGCCCTGGCCGGCGCGCTGGGCACGGTGCCCACCGGCCGCCCGGTGCTCGGCGTGGCCGGCAGCCTGAGCCGGCTCAGCCGGGAGCAGATCGCGCAGACCCAGCGCTGCCTGGACGCGCGCTGGCTGGACGTGGGCGACGCGCCGGATCCGATCCGGCTCGCCGCCGACCTGGTCGCGCTGGCCCGCACCGGCGCCGCGCTGACCGGGATCCGCACCCGGATACCCGATCGGGTCGACCCGGTGATCGCCGCCCGCCTGCCGGTACTGCTCGGCGAGGCGGTCAAACGCGCGCTGGCCACCGCGCCGTTCGCGGGCGTGTACGCCACCGGCGGGGACATCGCGGGGGCGGTGTGCACGGCGCTCGGCGCCGACGGGCTGGCGGTGGAGAGCGAGGTCCAGCCCCTGGTGGTGGCCGGCCGCCTGGTCGGCGGAGCGCACGACGGGTTGCCGTTCGCGGCCAAGGGCGGCCTGGTCGGCGACGCGTACGCGGCGGTGGCGTGCGCGCTGCACCTGCGGATGAGTTCCACCGTCACGGCGACGACGTCGCCGACACCGATCACGACCGGGGAGAGCGACGATGGACCACGCCGGTAACCCGATGGACCACGCCGACGACGACCCGCCGCCCGTGGTGGCGCTCACCCTCGGCGATCCGGCCGGGATCGGCCCGGAGATCGTCGCGCGCACCCTGGCCGACCCGGGCCTGCCGCGCATCGCCCGGTGTGTCGCGGTCGGCGACGCGGCGGCGCTGCGGCGCGGTGCCCGGGCCTGCGGCCTGGAGATGAAGGTGCGCTCGATCGACACGGCCGGGATCGGGACGCGGCCGGAGCCGGAGCCCGGCGTGGTCGACATCCTGGACACCGCGACCGTGACCGACGCGGAGATCGCCGACACGATGCCGTGGGGCCGGGTCGGTGCACCCGCCGGCGCCGCCGCGCTCGCCGCGATCCGGCTCGCGGTCCGGGCCGCCGAGGCCGGCGCGGTCGACGCGATCGCGACCGCCCCGATCAACAAGGAATCGATCTGGGCGGCGGGCGCCGGGCAGTTGGGCCACACCGAACTGCTCGGCGAACTCACCGGCGCCGCCCACTCCGACACGATGTTCGTGGTCGGCGGCCTGAAGATCTTCTTCACCACCCGGCACGCCTCGCTGCGCACCGCGCTCGACCTGCTCACCCCCGAGCGGGTGGACGCGGCGATCACGGCCGCGCACCGGGCACTGCGGGTGTTCGGCGACGAGCCCGACCCGGTGCTCGCGGTGGCGGCGGTCAATCCGCACGGCGGCGAGGGCGGCGCGTTCGGCGACGAGGAGATCGAGGTACTCGCGCCCGCCGTGGCCCGGGCCCGGGACCGCGGCCTGGCCGTGGTCGGCCCCATCCCCGCCGACTCGGTCTTCCACCAGGGGCTGCGCGGGCGCTGGGCGGGGGTGTTGTCGCACTTCCACGACCAGGGCCACATCGCGGCCAAGACCTTCGACTTCGACGGCACCGTCTCGGTCACCGTCGGGCTGCCGATCCTGCGCACCTCGGTGGACCACGGCACCGCGTTCGACATCGCGGGCACCGGCGCCGCCGAATACGCGTCGATGCGCGAGGCGGTGCGCACGGCCGCGCGGTTCGCACCCGCGGTGCCGCGCCTGCGGGCGACCTGGCCCCGGGTGGTCGACCCGGCCGGGTGACGAACGCACCCGGCACGCCGTCCGGTGACGATCGATCCCGGGCGCGGTCAGGTGATGGTCAACGCCCTCGCGATCCGCGCGGCCAGGTCGGCGTTGCCCAGGATCAGCGCGATGTTGGCGGCCAGACTCGCGCCGCGCGTCTCCCGATGGAAGAACTCCAGCAGGAACGGGGTGACCGCCTTGCCGCGCACCCCGCTGTCCGCCAGCGCGGCCAGCGCCCGCGCCAGCACCCGATCGTGCAGGTCCGGATCCATCTGATCGCCCCGAGGCACCGGATTGGCCACCACCACGGCGGTATGACCCAACCCCAGCGCCTCGTGCGCGCGCACCACGTCGGCCACCTCGTCGGCGGTGTCCACCCGCCACTCCAGGCGATGGCCGGAGTCGGCCAGATAGAACCCGGGGAAGGCGTGCGTACCGAAGCCGAGGACCGTGACGTTGAGCGATTCCAACCGCTCCAGCGTCGCGCCCACGTCCAGGATCGACTTGACCCCCGAACACACCACGGTCAGCCCGCACCCGGTCAGCGCGATCAGGTCGGCCGACTCGTCCCAGCTGTCCCGGGCCTGGCGATGCACCCCGCCCAGGCCACCGGTGGCGAACACCCGGATCCCGGCCTGATGCGCCAGATGCGCGGTCGCCCCCACGGTGGTCGCGGCGTGCCCGCCCCGCGCGGTGACCGGCGCCAGATCGCGGATCCCGGCCTTGAGCACCTCCCGGGAACCGGCCACGAATTCGAGCGTCTCGGCGTCCAGGCCGATCGACGGGCGCCCGTGCACGACCGCGATCGTCGCCGGCACCGCGCCCGCGGCCCGGACCCGCCCCTCGATCTCCCGCGCGATCCGCAGATTGTCCGGCCGCGGCAGCCCGTGCGCGATGATCGTGCTCTCCAGCGCGACCACCGGCCGGCCCGCGGCCAGCGCGTCGGCGACCTCCGGCAGAATCCGCAAGCCGTTCACCGGAAGGACGCTACCGGGCGCGAGCGGCAGCGGGGTGGCATACGCGCCGGGACGTGCCGGTTCGGCCTCGCCCCGACGCTCGGATACTCCGATGATCATGGCAATTCACCGTTCCACCCCGACGCGGGGTCAGCGCCGGGGCTGGTACAGCACGGCCGCCCAGCCGTCCGGGCCGCTCACCCGGACCCGCACCTCGTGCGGCCCCTCGACCGGCTCGCCCACCGTGAACCCGCCCTCGCGCAGCGGCGCGAGCGCCGCCTCCAGGTCGGCGACCTTGACCATCACCGAGGCCGCGTCGCCCTCGCGGTCGGTACCCGCCAGCGCCAGTCGGCCGCCGGCCACGTCGAACTGCGCCCAGCGCTCCCCGTCGACGAAGGTCGGTTCGGCCCCGAGCACGGCGGTCATGAACCGCACCGCTGCGGCCATGTCGGCGACGGGGAAAGCGGCGGACAGGCCCTGAGCGGACATGGGTTGCCTCCTGGAGTGAGACCGGGAACGGTATCTGATGGTCTATCAGGCGTGCCGGACACCAACCGAGTCGGGGCGCCTCGAATCCGCCGGCGGCACGACACAGGGGTTAGCCTCGCAAACGTGGAGCCCACCGACACCGCAGGTCCGCCGCCGAAGCCCCCCGAGCACTGGGAGGCCGACGTCGTGCTGCGCGACGGCGCGACCGCCCACCTGCGCCCCGTCGGCCCGGACGACGCCGGTCGCCTCGTCGACTTCTACGCGCGCGTGTCCGCCGAGTCGAAATACCTGCGCTTCTTCACCCCCTACCCCCGCCTGTCCGACCGCGACGTGCGGCGCTTCACCACGCACGACTGGGTCGACCGGGTGGGCCTGGGGCTGTTCGTCGGCGACGAGATGGTGGCGATCGTGCGCTACGACCGGATCGGCCCCGACGGCCGCTCGGTGCGCACCGGTCCGCAGGGCCGCTCGTCCACCGCCGAGGTCGCCTTCCTGGTCCAGGACGACCAGCAGGGCCGCGGCGTCGGATCGGTCCTGCTCGAACACATCGCCGCGGTCGCCCGCGAACGTGGCATCCGACGCTTCGTGGCCGACGTACTGCCCTCGAACCGGCGCATGGTCACCGTGTTCACCGAAGCCGGCTACACCCAGCAATCCGCGTTCGAGGACGGCGTGGTCCGGCTCAACCTCGAACTCGCCCCCACCGAGACCTCGCTCGGCGTGATGCTCGGACGCGAACACCGGGCCGAGGCACGCTCGATCGCCCGCCTGCTCACCCCCCGATCGGTCGCCGTGATCGGCGCCGGCCGGCGCGAGGGCACGGTCGGCCACACGTTGTTGAGCAACCTGCGCGCGGGCGAATTCACCGGCGAGATCCACGCGGTCAACCCGAAGGCGGGCGGCGAGCCGATCGACGGCGTGCCGACCTACGCGTCGGTGTCCGACATCCCCGGCGACGTGGACCTCGCGCTGGTCGCCGTCCCGGCCGACGCGGTACGCCGGGTGGTCGACGAATGCGGCCGCAAGGGTGTGCACGGCCTGGTCGTGGTGTCCTCCGGCTTCGCCGAGACCGGACCCGAGGGACGCGAGCGCCAGCGCCGCCTGGTCCGCGCCGCCCGCCGGCGCGGCATGCGGGTGATCGGCCCCAACTGCCTCGGGGTGCTGAACACCGACCCCGACCTGCGGGTCAACGCGAGCCTGTCGCCGCGGATGCCGCGCCGCGGCCGGGTGGGCATGTTCGCCCAGTCCGGCGCACTCGGGATCGCGATCCTCGAATCCACCGTCGGTCGCGGGATCGGCCTCTCCACCTTCGTGTCCGCCGGCAACCGCGCCGACGTCTCCGGCAACGACCTGCTCCAGTACTGGGAGGACGACCCGGCCACCGACGTGGTGCTGCTGCACCTCGAATCGATCGGCAACCCGCGCAAGTTCACCCGCCTCGCCCGCCGGATCTCGCGGACCAAACCCGTGGTCGCGGTCAAGTCCGGACGGCACAGCCAGGGCGTCCCACTCGGCCACGTCACCCGCGCGCTGACCCTGCCCGACTCGGCCGTCGACGCGCTCTTTCGCCAGGCCGGCGTGATCCGCGTGCCCACCGTCGCCGAACTGTTCGACGTCGGCCAACTGCTCGCCTACCAACCCCTGCCCGCCGGCGACCGGATCGCGATCATCGGCAACTCCGACTCGCTCGGCCTGCTCACCCAGGACGCCTGCGCGAGCGCGGGCCTGCGCCCGCTGCGCCCGGTCGACCTGACCACCGGCGCCACCGCCGACGACTTCCGCGCGGCGCTCGCCGACGCGCTGGCCAGTGCCGAGACCGACGCGGTGATCACCGTGTTCATCCCGCCGCTGACCACCTCCGGCGACGAGGTCGCGAACACCATCGCGGAGATGGCCGGGCAGGCGGCGGAGATCGGCAAACCGCTGCTGACCACCTACCTCGCGCACGAGGGACTGCCCACACAGCTACGCCGGCTGGACGCCGACGGCGTGCCCGCGTTCGGCTCGGTGCCCTCCTATCCGGCCCCGGAGAACGCGGTGCGCGCGCTGGCCGAGGTGGTGCGCTACGCCGCCTGGCGCCGGCGGCCCAGGGGCCGGGTGCCCGAACACGCCGAGGTACGCACCGACCAGGCCCGCGCGCTGGTCCGGGCCCGGCTCGGCGGCGCGGACGCGGTCGGCCTGTCGCCGGCCGACGCCGCCGAACTCCTGGACTGCTACGGCATTCGGCTGCGCCCGGCGGTGCGGGTGGACAGCGAGGACGCGGCGGTGCGCGCGGCGGCCGAACTGGGCTATCCGGTCGCGCTCAAGACCATCGCCGAACACCTGCGCCACCGGGTCGACGTGGACGGCGTGCGCCTGGACATCGGCGCCGAGGCCGGACTGCGCCGGGTCTTCCGCGAGTTGACCACCCGCCTCGGCGGCGCGGACCAGGCCCGACTCGTGGTGCAGTCGATGGCGCCGCACGGGATCGCGACGGTGCTCGGGCTCACCTACGACGAGTCGTTCGGCGCGGTGTTGTCCTTCGGCCTTGCCGGACCGGCGAGCGAGCTTCTGGGCGACGTGGCCCACCGTCTGGTGCCGGCCACCGACCACGACGTGGCGGATCTGGTCCGCGAGGTACGGGCGGCGCCGATGTTGTTCGGGTATCGCGGCGCCCGACCGGTGGACGTACCCGCGCTGGAGGACGTCCTCCTGCGCCTGTCCCGGCTCGCCGACGACCTGCCGCAGGTGACGTCCGTCGAGCTGAACCCGGTGGTGGTGGCGCCCGAGGGCGCACACGTGCTGGGCGCGCGAATCCGGCTGTCCCGCCCGCCGGCGCGCACCGACCTGGGCCCGAGGGCACTGTCGCGGCCGTAGCCCCCGAGGGTTCGCCGACGCCTCGACGTCGCCCGGACATGTGGAACCGCCGCCGTACTCACATGCCACCCCGAGCTGTGGCACCTACGTACGGCGGCGGCTCCGGGCCGGATCCGCTCCGCGGCATGCCCCTCCGCGCCTACCCTCCACATGGCTGCGCATTTCATGCCGTTCACGCTGTCCGGACCGAGCCGCCCCGCGCCGGTCGTTTCCCCGAGTGTCCCCGGCGATGAGGCGGTGTCACTCGTCCCCCCGCCCGGGGGCACGAGTGTCGCGAGAGATCCGCCGGTGCCACCGTCTGCACGGCGCGTCCCTGTTGCCCCGGCCGGGTCTCTCGAGAGATCAGTCAACCCCGCCGAGCCGTCGAACGGGAGGGCGCACGGAAGGCGCACGGTGGCGATCCGTAGAGGGCGCCCCAACAGTGCGCATCCACCTCACCCGTTCGGTCCTGTCATTACGTCGACAAACCGTCACCATTCGGCAACGGCCGGTATCCGACCCGATCTTCGGACGAGGTGGATGGCGCACGGGCGCCCTCGGAGGTGCCAGGATGGGGGGTATGGCTAAGACCACCACCTCGACCCAGGGGCTGCGCACGGCCATCGAGCGCAGCGGTTACTACCCGAGCCTCGTTGCCGACGCGGTCGAGTCCACGATCGGCACCGAGCCGGTCGACGCTTTCCTGGTGCACCAGGAGACCACGTTCGATTCCAATGAGGTCCGCCGCCACATCACCGTTCTGGTGCTCACGCCAGGCCGATTCCTGGTCAGCCACACCGACGAACACGCACCCGACGACACGTCGCCCACGCCCTACGCGACCACGTCCACCGAGACCGTGCGGATCGACCGACTCGAGTCGGTCGTGGTCAGTCGGGTCGTGGGCAACCCCGCCGAATACGTTCCGGGGGCCCCGCCGCGCGAAGCCGTGCTCACCATCGGCTGGGGCGCGGTCGGCCGCATCGACCTCGAACCGGCCGGGTGCGCCGACCCGAACTGTGAGGTCGACCACGGCTACACCGGCTCGTTGACCGCCGACGACCTGTCGCTGCGGGTGAGCGAGGCCGCCGACGGGCCCGAGGCGGTGGAGCGCACGCTCACCTTCGCCCGCGCGCTGTCCGAGGCCGTGGCCGGCATCAACCAGTGAGCACCTCCGTCTGGCTCGACGAGCAACCCCCGGTCCCACTGCCCCGCTACGGGACCGGGGCGCTGTGCGACCTGCTGCCCTCCATAGCCGCCTCCCTCGGCATGCCCGGGGAGCGGAACATCCTCGGCCTCGCGCCCGCGCGCGCCGCGTGCGTGTTCCTGATCGACGGCCTGGGCTGGGAGTTGTTGCGGGCGCATCCCGTCGAGGCGCCGTATCTGCACTCCCTCCTGGCCGGCTCGTTCGCCGGCAGCGGCACACCGCTCACCGCGGGCTTCCCGGCGACCACCGCGACCAGCCTCGCGTCGTTCGGCACCGGCCTCACGCCCGGTGTGCACGGCCTGGTCGGCTACGCGGTGGCGGTGCCCGGCGAGAACCGGCTGATGAACCAGCTGCGCTGGGTCGGCGACATCGAACCCCGGGCGTGGCAGCCGTATCCGAGCGTCCTCGAACGGGCCGCCGCGGCCGGGATCACCGTCGCGCAGGTCAACGACGCCATGTTCGAGCACACGCCGCTGACCAGGGCCGCGCTCGCCGGCGGTCGCTACTTCGGCGCCGAGTTCGGCGCCCCCAGGATCGCGGCGGTACACCGGCAGTTGGCGCAGCCGGGCCCGGTGCTGATCTACACGTACGCGAGTGAGCTGGACCGCGTCGGGCACGGCATGGGCGTCGACTCGCCCGAGTGGCGCGCGGAGTTGCGCCGGATCGACGAGGTGGTGCGGGCGATGGCCGAGGGGCTGCCCGCCGACTCGGTGTTGTACGTCACGGCCGACCACGGCATGGTCGACGTCGCCCCCGAGCAGCGGGTCGACGTGGACGCCGACCCCGGCCTGTCCGCCGGAGTGGCCCTGCTCGGCGGCGAGGCGCGCGCCCGGCACGTCTACACCCGGCCCGGTGCGACCCGGGACGTGTACGCGATCTGGGACGACATGCTGGGCGACCGGATGTGGGTGGTCACCCGCGACGAGGCGATCGAGTCGGGCTGGTTCGGGCCCAAGGTCGAGGACCGGGTCCGCGAGCGCATCGGCGACATCGTCGCGGCGGCCTTCGGCGACGTCGCGGTGGTCGCCTCCCGGCGCGAGCCCGGCGAGTCCCGACTCACCGGCGTGCACGGCTCGATGACCGCGGCCGAACAACTGATCCCGCTGCTCGAAGTTCGGAGCTAGCGCGCGCCGGATTCGGCGGGCGTGGCTCTTCGGCAAGCGCGGCTCTTGCACAGGCAAAAGGGGCGGCCCCGATGGGGGTCGCCCCTTTGTGCCCAATCGCCGCCGGTTCAGGCCTGGTTGCGCTTCTTCTGCACAGCGAGCGCGACACCCGCGGCGGCGGCGAGCAGCAGGACGATCTTGAACAGCTTGCCCATGGAAATGGACCCCCTCGATGGTCGAAACGATGGTGCGTCTTCCGGTCGGGGAAGGTCGCGGGCGACGCGGCCCGTGTGTACGTAGGCGCACGGGTCCCGACGATCCCGGACTCCGCTCCGGTCGGAAGCCCGTCAAGCTCGACTCTACGTCACCCGTTTGGTTCAAGGGGGGAGCGGTTTCCGGTCGGAGTGGCGGCCCGGTCCGGCCCGACCGGGCGGCGGATCGGGAGCAGTCGACTATTCCGGACCATTCGGATTCGAGGCCACCGCGATCACGTTGAACAGCGCGCCCTGCGGATCCCGTATGGCGGCCACCCGGCCGTACGGGGACTCCTCGGGCCCGCGCAGCACGGTGCCGCCCAGGTCGTCGACCCGTGCGACGCTCTCGTCCGCGTCGCGCACCGCGAAGTAGACGGCCCAGCGCGGCGGCGGCCCGTTGCGCACCCCCGCGAGCCCGCCGCGCGGTACACCGTCGACGTGGAAGGTGGCGTAGTCGAAGTCGGCGTCGGACATGTCCTGGAAGGTGACGCCGAACACGTCCGCGTAGAACCGCTTCGCCCGGTCGCTGTCCGGTGTGTACAACTCGTTCCACACCACGGCGCCGGGCTCGTCCACCACCCCCGCGCCGATGTGTTCGCGCGCCTGCCAGACGGCGAACACCCCGCCCGTCGGGTCGGCGGCCACCGCCGTGCGGCCGAGCGTGCGCACGTCCGTCGGCGGCACCGTCACCTCGCCGCCGGCGGCGAGGATCACGCGGGCCACCGCGTCGATGTCGTCCGCCGCGAGGTGGGTGGTCCAGGCGATCGGCTCCGGCTGCCCGGGCGGTCGGTCGAGCAGGCCGGCGACGGGCCGCCCGCCGAGGGTGCAGGTCGTGTAACCGCCCGGCGGGGCCGGCTCGATCTCGTCGTCCCAGCCGAGCAGTCCGCGATAGAACGCCAGTCCGGCCGCGACATCGGGCACGGCCAGGTCCACCCAACACGGCACGCCGGTGGGATATCGCGAGGTCCACACACTCATCGCTGCCTCCTCGGCAGAAGGTGACAATCGGGGACGATACGACATCGATGCTGCCGGCCGCGTGCCGCGTGTGCTCGTCGCCGAGCCGTCACACGAGGCAGGATGCCGTCATGAGTTCCCTGATCAGCGCGGCCGACCTGGCCGCCGCCCTGGACGGTTCGTCGCCCCCGATAGTGCTCGACGTCTCCTGGCAACTGGGTGGCCCGCCCGGCATCGACGCCTACCGGGTCGCACACGTGCCCGGCGCGCACTTCGTCGACCTCGCGAAGGAGTTGTCGGGACCGCACACCCCGACCGGCGCCGGCGGCCGGCATCCCGTGCCCGAACCGGCCGCGTTCGGCGCGGCCATGCGGCGGTACGGGATCGGCCCGGAGACCGACGTGGTCGTCTACGACGCGGGGCAGAGCGTCGCCGCGGCGCGCGCGTGGTGGTTGTTGCGCCACTTCGGCCACGACCGGGTGCGCGTGCTCGACGGCGGCCTCGGCGCCTGGACGGCGGCGGACCTGCCGGTCACCGACGTGGTGCCCGCACCCGCCGAGCCGGGCACCTTCGTACCGCGCCCCGGCGGCACGACCCGGCTCGACGCGGACCGGACCGCGGCGTTCGTGGCGGGCGGCGGCGTGCTGCTCGACGCCCGCGCCGGGGAACGCTTCCGCGGCGAGACCGAGCCGATCGACGCCAAGGCCGGCCACATCCCCGGCGCGGTGAGCGCGCCCGCGACCGAGTACACCCACGCCGACGGCCGGTTCCGCGAACCCGCCGAGCTGGCGGAATACTTCGCGAGCAAGGGCGTGGTTCCCGGCGCGCGGGTGGCCGCCTACTGCGGCTCCGGCGCGACCGCCGCGCACGAGGTGCTGGCGCTGCACCTGATCGGCGTACCCGCCGCGCTGTACGCCGGTTCGTGGAGCGACTGGATCTCGGACCCGGAACGCCCGGTGGCCACGGGCGAGTAGCCGCGAACGATCGGCGCCGCCGGAGACGGGACACGAAAAAGGAGCCGAGGACGACCTCGGCTCCTTTTCCCGTCGTCTTTTCCCGCCGTCCGTGGTTATTCGCGCCGTTTGCGCCTGCTGCCGAAGACGATCTCGTCCCAACTGGGCACGGTCGCCCGGCGGCCGGGGCGCACCCCGTCGGCCTCGGCCTGCCGGTCGGTGCTGCCGACCAGCCGCTCGCGATGCGGGCCGACCACGCCGCGCGGCACCAGCACGTTCTCGTAGGCGCTGCCCGCGCCCGCCGCCGCGGCGGGGGCCTGGGTCTCCTCCTCCTCGATCGGCTCGGCGCGCTCGGGGCGTTCCGCCCGCTCCGCGCGTTCGATCCGCTCGGGCCGCTCGACGCGTTCGATCCGCTCCGGGCGCTCGGGCCGCTCCGTACGCTCGATGCTGCCCACGCGCGGGCGCTCGGCCAGCGCGGTGACGTCGATCCGCATCGGTCCGGGGGAGGCCTGCCGCTCCTGTGCGGCCGGCTCGCCACGCAGTCCGGGTACGGCGTCGAGCAGGCTGGTGATCGCGTCGTCGTCGCTCTCGCGCGGGATGGTGGCCAGGCGCGGGCGAAACGGGAACGGGGTCTCGGACGCCGCGGGGTGCTCGCCGATCAGCGAACGCGCCTCGTCGTCGTTGGTGGTGACCAGGCGGCGGGGCGGGTCGAAGCTCCAACTCGCCGAGCGCATCTCGCCGTCGGCGCGGTACAGCAGCAGGATCTCCCAGCTGCCGTCGTCGCGGCGCCACGAATCCCACTGCACCGACTCGGAGTCGGCGCCGCGCAGGTGCAGTCGCTCGGTGACGATCTCGCCGAGCAGCGGACCGGTGGTCTCGCCCTGCCGGCGGATCGGGGTCTTGCGGGCACGCTCGGCCATGAAGGCACGCTCGGCGAGCACCGGACCCTCGAACCGCCGTACGCGGTCCACGGGGATGCCGGCGAGCTGTGCGACCTCCTCCGCGGTGGCACCGGCCCTTATCCGGGCCTGGATGTCACGCGGACGCAGCTGGCTCTCGACCTCGATCTCGATCTGACCGAGTCTGGCGCGGTCGCCCCGGACGGCGGCGCGGAGCCGCTCGTCGATGGGCAACATGTACTCAGTGCCGTCGGCAGCCTTCAGCACCAACCGTGTGCCGTCGTTGCTGACGGCCACGACACGCAGTTCGGGCATGGGGACCTCCCGGGTGGTGCCTGCCGACGTCACCTGCGTCGTTGCTCCCGCTACGAGTGTGACCTGCCCAGCCTCGGCATGACCACAACCTGACCGAGTTGTCCGGCGTGTCGGATTTATTACCTGACTGGCCGAATTGCCTTGGTTACACCATTTCGGGTAGATACCGGGGCGGTGCCCCACCCTGACCCCTGCGGTCGGTCGCCTCCCCCTTCGCGCACAGGTCTTTCCGGAACCTGGCGTGAACAGTACTCCATTCGGGGGCTCTACCGGGACACACCGCGCCGCATCGGCGCGTCCCGTTCGGACGAGTCGTTTTCGGCCGTCCGGGGTGATGTCGATCACAAGATTGGGCCGATTGGAACGATGTCGCTGGGCCGTTCAGTCGTAACCAGGGTGAAGTCGTGTTTTTCATGATTAGCCGCCGGTTGTGAACGAACGTGCAAGGAAAGTGATGCCGGAAAGGACCGAGCGTGAACGTCGCCGGATCGATGTCAATGGGGTGCAGGTCGTGGGCAGCGCCCTGGCGGCCATCTCCTCGGCGTTCCTGCTCTCCACCCTCGGCGTCGCCGGGACGGTGATCGGCGCGGCGCTCGCGAGCGTGGTCGCCACCGTCGGAAGCGCGGTCTACGTCCACCTGTTCCGGCGCACCGGCGAACAACTGCGCGACGTGCGCGCGACGCTGACCCCGCCGCCCGAGAGCGGGCCGGCCACCGAGCCGACCGCGATCCCCGACCGCCCGACGGGCGTGGCCGATCCGGGGCGGGCGACCGACGAGACGATGGTGCTGCCGGTCGGCGGGTACACCCGGACCCCGGGCGATGCCGGCGCCGCGCCCGGGGCGCGGCCCGCCCCGACCGGCGAGCGGCGGGTCTGGCTGGCCCGTTCGCTGGTCGGCGCGGTGGTGGTGTTCGTGGTGGCGATGGGCGTGGTCACCCTCGCCGAGACCGCGATCGGCCGTTCCTTCGCGAGTCTGTTCGGGCACGGCGACGACGGCTCGACCATCTCGCGCATCGTCGACGACAAGCGCACCCGAAACGACACCCCGAAGTCGCCCGGCGGGGCCACCCCCGGCCCGACCGGATCGACCGGATCGACGTCGAGCCACGCCCCGGACACCGGCGGCAAGGCCACCTCGCCCCCGAACGGCGGCGGGGGCGCGACCTCGGTGCCCTCGACCACCCCGACCACCCGGCCCAGCGGCAGCGCCTCGTCGAACCCGACCGGCTCCACGCCGCCGACCACGCCCGCGTCCCCGACCACACCCCCGGCGGGCGGCTCGGCCGGCGGCGACACGGACCCCGGCGGCGCGGCGGCCGGGAACGAGGCGGGCGGCCGGGGCGGCACGAACGCGAACGCGGGGTCGGGCGCGGGCACCCGCTGACCGACCGGCGCCCCCCGGTGCCTCAGTCGCCCAGCACCCGACGCAGATAGTCGTTGCCGAAGCGGCGCTCCGGGTCCACCCGGTTCCGCAGCGCCGCGAAGTCGGCGAACCTCGGATAGAGGTCGGCGAGGTAATCCGCGTCGCGGGTGTGCATCTTGCCCCAGTGCGGGCGCCCGCCGTGGGCGACCATGATCTTCTCCACCTCGGTGAAGTACCGCTCGTGCGGCGTCCCCTTGTACAGGTGCACCGCGATGTAGGCGGTCTCGCGCCCGTACGCGGTGGACATCCACAGATCGTCCGCCGGGGCCACGCGCACCTCGACCGGGAAGCCGATCGGCAGACCGGCGGCGTCCACGAACGCGCGCACCTCGGTCAGCGCCTTCGTCGCCGCCGCGCGCGGCAGCGCGTACTCCATCTCGATGAAGCGCACCCGGCGCGGACTGGTGAACACCTTGTGCGAGGTGTCCGAGTAGGTGCGCGCCGACAACGCGCGGCTGGAGAGGCGGGCGATGGTCGGCACCGTGCGCGGCGCGGCGCGGCCGACCCGACACGCGAGCGAGAACACCCCGTTGGACAACAACTCGTCGTCGAGCAGGAAACGCGCCTTCGACAGCGGCTTCGCCGGCCCCTCGATCCGGTTGTTGCGCTTCACGTTGCAGTTGTCGGTGTGCGGGAACCAGTAGAACTCGAAGTGCTCGTTGTCCGCGCACAGCTCGTCGAAGTCGGCGAGCACCGCGTCGAACCGCATCGGCTCCTCGCGCGCCTCCAACAGGAAGCTCGGCTCGACGCCGAAGGTCAGCGCGGTCACGATGCCCAGCGCACCCAGGCCGACCCGGGCACCCGCGAACAACTCGGCGTTCTCGGTCGGCGAGCACGTGGTGATCTCGCCGTCGGCCAGCACGATCTCCATGCCGCGGATCTGCGCCGCCAGCGAGCCGGACGCCCGACCCGTGCCGTGGGTGCCGGTGGAGGTGGCGCCGGCCAGGCTCTGCACCGCGATGTCGCCCATGTTGGTCAGCGCCAGGCCGTACCCGGTGAGCAGCGTGTTGAAGTCGCTGAGCCGCATCCCGGAGCCGACCGTGATGGTGCCGGCCGCGCGGTCGAGCGCGTGCACCTCGGTCAGCCCCTCCGGGCGGATCTGCACGCCGTCGGTCACCGCGATCGAGGTGAACGAGTGGCCGGCGCCGACGGCCTTGACCGAGAGCCCCTGCGCGGCGGCGCGGCGGACCGCGGCCGAGATCTCCTCGGCCGACCCCGGGGTGAGCACCGAGTGCGGTCGCGCGGACTGGTTCCCGGTCCAGTTCCGCCAGGCGGGGGGCGTCTTGGAGACGGCGGGGCCGGCGCTGCTCAACGGGATTCCTCCTGGGGTCGGACGCGGGATCTGCCGGACATTACCCGCCGGTCAACGGACCCGGAAGGGGTCGCCGGAGGATGGGCGGCAACTCACCCGCGCCGCACCCCCGCGGCCCGGGGTGTGATGTGGGCGGACGCGGCGCACGATGCGAGGATCACAGGCATGCACGCGACACAGGCCCCCGACCCCGAGCCGTTCGACGCGCTCTTGGTGCTCTCCTTCGGCGGCCCGGACGCCCCCGACGAGGTGCTGCCGTTCCTGGAGAACGTGACCGCCGGACGCGGAGTCCCCCGCGAACGCCTCGAGGAGGCGGCCGGGCACTACGCGCACTTCGGCGGCGCCAGTCCGATCAACGCCCAGAACCGGGCGCTGATCGCGGCCGTCGAGGCCGACCTCGCCGCCCACGGGGTGCGGCTGCCCGTCTACTGGGGCAACCGCAACTGGCGCCCCTACCTGGCGGACACCGTGCGCCGGATGGCCGACGACGGGGTCGAACGCGCCGCGGTCCTGGTGACCAGCGCCTACGGCTCCTACTCGGGCTGCGCGCAGTACCACGAGAACCTGCTCGCGGCCCGCGCCGAAGTCGGCGAGCGGGCCCCGGTGTTCGACAAGCTGCGGCACTTCTTCAACCACCCGGGCTTCGTCGAGCCGCTGGTGGACCACACGGCGCAGGCGTTGGCGCGGCTGCCCGAGCAGGTCCGGGCCGGCACCCGCCTGGTGATGGTCACCCACTCGATCCCCACCGTCACCGCACGCACCGCGGGCCCGGCCGGCAACGCCTACGTCACCCAGCACCGGGAGACCGCGCGCCTGGTCGCCGAGGGCGTCGCGCGCGCGGTCGGCCGCGAACACGACTGGGACCTGGTGTACTCCAGCCGCAGCGGCCCCCCGCAGGTCCCGTGGCTGGAGCCCGACGTCAACGACCACCTCGTCGAACTGGGCGCGGCCGGGGCGCCCGCCGTGGTGCTGGTGCCGATCGGATTCCTGTCCGATCACATGGAGGTGGTCTACGACCTCGACGTCGAGGCCGCCGCCACGGCCGCCCGGATCGGGCTGCCGCTGGCCCGGGCCGCGACCACCGGCGCCGACCCCAGGTTCGCCGCCGCGGTGCGCGAACTCGTGCTCGAGCGGGCCGCGACGGTGCGCGGCGAGGCGCCCGCGCGGTGCGCGCTGGGCGTGCTGGGCGCCGCGCACGACGTGTGCCCGGTCGGCTGCTGCCCCGACCCCAGGACCCTGCGTCCGCGCCCCGGGGCGTCGGCCGCCGACCCGCAGGCGCCCGTGCGGGCGCCGCGCGGGGCGGCGCTGCTGGGCGAGCGCTCCGGCAGGATGGACCCATGACGATCGACACCGCGGAACTCCTGGCCATCGCCCGCGACGCGGCGCGCCACACCGGGGGCTTCCTGCTGCACGAGCGCCCCGCCGACCTCGGCGTCGCGGCGACCAAGAGCAGCCCCACCGATGTGGTCACCGAGATGGACACGGCCGCGGAGAAGCTGATCATCGAACGCATCCGGGCGCATCGACCGCACGACGGCTTCCTCGGCGAGGAGGGCGACGCGAGCGAGGGCAGCAGCGGGGTGCGGTGGGTGATCGACCCGATCGACGGCACCGTCAACTACCTGTACGACCTGCCCGGCTGGTGCGTGTCGATCGCCGCCGAGACCGCCGAGGGCACGCTCCTGGGCGTGGTCGAGGTCCCGGTGGTCGGCGAGACCTTCCACGCCGTGCGCGACGGCGGCGCCTTCCGCAACGGCAAGCCGATCCACTGCCGGCGCGCGGTCCCGGCGGCCCGGGCGCTGGTGGCGACCGGATTCGGCTACACCGTCGAGCGGCGCACCCGACAGGCCGAGGCGATCGCCGCGCTGCTCCCGCGGGTGCGCGACCTGCGCCGGGCGGGCTCGGCCGCGATCGACCTGTGCTCGGTGGCGGCCGGCCGGGTCGACGCCTACTACGAACGCGGCCTGAACCCGTGGGACGTCGCGGCCGGCGCGCTGATCGCCCGTGAGGCCGACGCCGAGGTGGTCGTCGACCTGTGGCCCGAGGCGGACGGCTCGACGATGTGCCTGGCCGCCCCCGCCGGACTGCGCGCGGAGCTGCAGAGCGCCCTGGCCGCTCTGCACGCCTAGCGCCGCCCACGCGTGAGGCCCGGATCGGGGTGATCCGGGCCTCACGGGTCTCGGCCTGACAGCCGAACCCCCGGCGTCCGCTGGGGACCTCGCCGGGGGAAACAAGAACGGGTGTGTCTGCTGCTGTACCGCGGTGATGTGTGGCCGGTGTGGCTCAGGCGCTCTCGGGCAGCACCCGCACGCCGTGCTCCGACGCCATCCGCAGAAGATCGTCCAACTCGGACTGCTCCACCTCGACGAGGAAATCGTCACCGGTGTCGCATGCCTGCTTCAACGCCTGTTCGGTCTCACGTATGCGCCGCAGTACGCCGGCCGTGAATTCGTCCATAAGGCCGCCCCAATGTCACTCGTCGTCGCCGGTTTCGGTTGTCCTACCCCCCGTGCAACGCCGGGGAAACCACCGAAGCGGGGCCTTTGCGGCCCCTCGGTCCAGGGGTCTGACCAGGGGACTTGTGCGAGCCAACGATCCGGTGTCGGACTTTCCGGGGCGTACCGGAATCCTTCCCTCCTTCGGGGGGTCCCGTAACGTCGGCAACCGGACATGTGCGCCGGGGCCGGCCGCGCCCGCCCCGGGCCGGATCGGGCCCGGGGCCGGCTTACCGGGGCTTTACCGGGCCGCGGGGGAAGATGGACAACGGATCCACCTCATCTCCATCCCCGACTTCATCCTCGATTCCTTCGCGTCCCGCGAAGCTTTCGAGTCTTTCGAGCAGGAGGCACAGCCGGTGCGGGTTCTCGTAGTCGAGGACGAGCAGCTTCTGGCGGACGCGGTCGCTACCGGGTTGCGCCGCGAGGCCATGGCCGTCGATGTCGTATACGACGGGGAGGCCGCCCTGGAGCGGATCGCCGTCAACGACTACGACGTGGTGGTGCTCGACCGGGACCTGCCGATCGTGCACGGCGACGACGTGTGCCGGGCGGTCGTGGACACCGGCATCCCGATGCGGGTGCTGATGCTGACCGCCGCCGGCGACGTCAGCGACCGGGTCGAGGGCCTGGAGTTGGGCGCCGACGACTACCTGCCCAAGCCGTTCGCGTTCAGCGAGTTGATCGCCCGGGTGCGCGCGCTCGGCCGGCGGGCAGTCTCCCCGCTGCCGCCGGTCCTGGAGCGGGCCGGCATCCGGCTCGACCCGAACCGGCGCGAGGTGTTGCGCGAGGGGGTGCCGGTGCACCTGTCGCCCAAGGAGTTCGCCGTTCTCGACGTGCTGATGCGCGCCGACGGCGCGGTGGTCTCGGCGGAGCAACTGCTCGAGAAGGCCTGGGACGAGAACACCGACCCCTTCACCAACGTCGTCCGCGTCACGGTGATGACACTGCGCCGCAAGCTCGGCGAGCCGCCCGTCATCCTGACGGTGCCCGGCGCCGGATACCGCATTTGAGGACCGCCATGAACGACAGCTCTCGGGCCGTCCCGGCGGAAGCCGGCCCCGCCGCGACCCCGGCCGCGGCGACACCCCCCACCCCGACGTCGGGGTCGACCGCGGCACCGGCCCCGGGCGCCTCGACCGCGCCCGCGCCCGCCTCGGCGGGGTCCGCC
>NZ_JBHTVA010000119.1:0-21852 GCF_042793325.1 Embleya sp. NPDC056575 | reverse complement strand
TCTCACCGCCGGAGTTCGGCGGTGAGACGCGGCGCAGCGGTGGGCACCGCGACGGGCCGCCCACCGGGCGATCGGCCCAGATGGACCCGTCCCATCCCGCCGGCGCCGAGCCGGCCATGGATCGTATAGGGCCCGATCCGCGCCGGATCGCCGGCCTGGGGCTCGCGCATCGATTCCCCCCTGAGTCGATGGGTGTCCCTGCCCCCGCGGCGTCGCCCCCCCGGCGACCATCTGCCCGGCGACCGCCGTCAGCGCGGCACGTGTGTCACGAGGTCGAGCAGATCCTGCCAGCGCAGGACCGCCTGCGGGTCCCGAATCCGCAACGTGACGGCGGCGTGGGTGAGATGCTCCCGGGCCCGGCCGAGTGTGGACACGGGATCGTCGGCACGCCTGGATTCGGCATCGGAACCCGACTTCCGCTCTCCGGCGGCGGGTTCGGCGGTGTCCCACGCGGCGCGGAACACGGCCGCGATGGTGTCGGGCTCCAACCGACCATCGTCTCGCAACGATTCGCCGACGCGTCGAAACGCGTCGAGGAACGCGGTGGCCGACGGCTCCGGAGTCGCCGACAGCGCCTCGATCAGGTCTGCGGCGTCGACCGGCGTCGGGCAGGTCGGGACGCGTGGCCCGGCCACCCAGTACACCTGCTTGTGCGGCATTCCGGACTCGATCACCAACCGCCCGGCGATCGCGCCGACCCGGTCGGCGTAACCCCGGATCCGGAAACGTGCGCCATTGTCGTCCTGGCGCCACAGCTCCCACTCGTTCATACGACACAGTGTCCCTCGTTCGAGTGATCACAGGGCGCGGCAACGCGACACTCCGCTCCAATACATCGCATGACGACGATGACTGTGACGGCCGCCGAGCAGGCTCGAGACACCGACCGCGTGCCCTCGCCGCATCCAGAGTTGGAGGCCGCGGTCGACGCGGCGCTCGAACGGTTGATGCGCGCCGGATCCACGCGCTCCTCGTCCGCGCCGTCACGCCGTACCACCTTCGAGGCCCGTGCGACCACCGAGCCGGAGGCGTGGGCGCGTTGGTGGCGCCGGTTCGAACCGGTGCGGGAGCGGCACGACCTGCCGGCCATACGCGGCATGATCCTGGGCCTGATGGCCGGTTACGGCCTGTCCCGGCTGATCGAGGGGGTTCCCGAACGCAGCCTGACCCGACGTGTGTGCGACGTGGTGGCGGTGCTACATCGACTCAACGAGCGGGGCCACCACGAACTGGTCCCGGACCTGGCCGGACTCGCGTTGCGCCGACTGGAGACCGACGAGGCGCTCGCCACCAATCCCCACCACTGGGCCTGGGACGCGGCGGAGGACCTGCGCGATCTGTCAGCCGGCCTCGGAGAGCTTGCGCTCGCTGTCCGCTGACGCGGCCGTCAGATGCTTCGGTCCCCGGCGCAGCGGGATCTCCCGCAGCAGCAGTGCGAGTACGAAGCCGAGCACCGCGATCGGGATCGCGGCGAGGAACACCGCGTCCAGAGCGTCCGCGAATCCGGTCAATGTCGCCTCCCGTTGCCCCGCCGGCAACGCGTCGATCGCCTGCCGCGTCACGCCCATGCCGCTCTCGCCGGCCCCACCCGCGACGGCGCCGTCGGCGAGCCCGTGCGCGAACACCGCTCCGAGCACGGCCGCGCCCAGCGCCGAACCGATCGAGCGCGCGAACGAGTTGAGGCCGGTGGCCACGCCGATGTCGGCCTGGTCGACCGAGTTCTGCACCGCGAGTGTGGTGACCGGTCCGATCGTGCCGAGGCCGAATCCCAGCACCATCAGTCCGATCAGCAAATGCCAATACGGGCTGTCGGTGCCGAGCAGTGACAACACCGCGAGCCCAGCCGCGGCGAGCAGGGTGCCGATCAGGGGAAAACGCTTGTACTTGCCGATCCGCGAGATCAATCGACCCGTCAGGGTCGAACAGACCATCATCGAGAGCATCATCGGCGCGAGCAGCAGCCCCGATTCGGTGGGCCCGTGACCGCGCACGATCTGCTGGTAGATCGGCAGGAAGGTGCTCATCCCGATGGTCAGGCACCCGGTGACCATGGTCAGGGGGCATGCGACGCGCACGATCGTATTGCGCGAGAGCAGCCGCAAGGGGATCAACGGATCGGCCGCGCGCCGCTCGACCAGGACGAATGCCGCGAGCATGGCGACCGCCGTGCCGGCCAGGGCCAGGCTCGGCGCGGAGATCCAGGCGTACTGCGTTCCGCCCCAGCTGGTGAACAGGATCAGGGCGCTGGTCCCGCAGGTGAGCAGCGCGAGCCCGCACCGGTCGAACGGACGCTTGGTATACGCCTTGCGCGGCAGCCTGAGCACCACCGACGTGACCATCAGAGCCACCGCGCCCAGTGGGATGTTCACATAGAACACCCACCGCCACGACAGCGCCTCGGTGAAGAAGCCGCCGATCAGGGGCCCACACACGGTCGAGAAGGCGACCGTGGACGCGATGAACCCCTGGTAGCGACCGCGCTCCGCAGGTGGCACCAGATCGCCGATGATGGCCTGCGCGTTGCTCATGAGCCCGCCGGCGCCGAGCCCCTGGATCACCCGGAAGGCGATCAGGGTCCCCATCGACTGGGCGATTCCGCACAACATCGAGCCCGCGAGGAAGACCACGATGGCGAACTGGAAGAGCCGCTTGCGGCCGTGTACGTCACCGAGCTTGCCGTACAGCGGGATCGAGACGGCGGTGGCGAGGGTGTACGCGGTGGTCACCCACGCCAGATGTTCGAGCCCGCCGAGGTCGGCGACTATCGTCGGCATCGCCGTCGAAACGATGGTCGCGTCGAGCGATGCCAGCATGACGCCGAGCATCAACCCGCAAAAGACCAGCAAGATCTGGCGATGCGTCAGAGTGGGTGGGGCGGCGGTACCCGCCCCCGAATCCTTCACATCGCTAAAAGCTAGGCTGGGTAATGAACCATGTCAATGATCATCCCCGGCCCGGCTCGCGATGTGCCTCGATGCGGCCCGCCTACGCGGCACCGCTGCGCAGCAGCGCCACCACCCCGTCGACGCCCTCGCTGCGCAGTCGCTCCACCACGCGTACGCCCTCGAGGCGGGTCTTCATGTCCTGCGGGGTCAGGCCTCGCTCCAGGCACGCGGCCGCGAGCTTGTACTCGGTGGGCAGGATGCCGGCGGTCAGCCAGGCCAACACCTGGGCCGCCGTCAGGTCCAGCTGGGTCCAACTCGTCGCCATCGCGTGGCGTTGCTCGGGTGTGGTCCGGGGGTCGATCTGCTTGATCACCCGACCGATGTCGAGTACGCGCGTAGCGTCCCGATTGGGAGCCGCGGTGGGCGCCGGCGCCGGGATGACCGCGCGCGGCACCGACTGCGCCTGACGGCGCTGCTGCGGCGGCTGGTGTTGTCGATTGGACCGGGTCGGCGTTTCCGAACTGCGCCGACGAGGCCGCCGACCGTCGAGGAGATTGGCCAGCATGGCCTGTTCGACGGCATCGAGATCTTCCACCACAGGTAGTCACCCTTCTGGAATCCGCACCGTGCACAATTCGGTCATTCGCGAAGGAATGCCGTTGTTCGGCGCTCACAATCACACGCCGGGAGGGACGTGGACTGCGATGGTCTTGCCCATGTCGACCTTCGCTCACACACGCGACCGATCATCGAATCGTAGCGATATGACGAATCGTCAACCGTGCGCCCGCAAGCGCGCCGGTCAGTACGCTGAGGCGCGGTGCCGAAAGGGGTGACATGGGAACGGGATACGAGCGATCCTGCTGGTTCACCCTGCCCGCCCAACCCGCCTCCGTCGCACAGGCTCGGCGTGCCCTCGCCGACCATCTGACCTACTGGGGACTGCCCTACGGGCACGACCTGGGCTACGCCCTCAAGTTGGTCGCCTCCGAACTGATCACCAACTCCGTCGAACACGCGGCCGTACTGTCACCGGAGGTCTCGGTGACGTGCACCGTGCACGACGGCTGGCTGTGGCTGGGTGTGCGCGACCGCCATCCCTACCGTCCGGTCGCCCTGTTGGAAACGGTCGACGACACGTCGGGCCGCGGCCTGCTGATCGTCCGCAACATCGTCACCGAACTCGCCGGTCAGATTCACATAGAGGCCCACCCGGACGGCAAGACGCTGTGGGTGATCCTGCCGTGGCCGGTCGCCTGATCCCCTTCCCGGCACGGCGCGGGCATACCGCGCCCATGGTGAGCGCGTGCGGACGAACTCGTCGTAAGCACACGTGAGATCGGACGAGTCGGACGGTGACGGCGCCCCTGCGGGACAAGGGCATTCGTATCGTAACCGCATGACGGCGACGCGTGATGGCGATCGGCGGATCAGGCGGTCGTCGCAGGGATATCCTCCACAAGTGCCCCGAGGCGTCCCGAAGTGGTGCAAGCTCCTTGTGGAAGTGAGGGGTGCGCCGCGTGGCTTCCCCTCGTCCGTCCCGATCGCCACGCCGGCGGATGGGCGGATCCGCCCCCAGGCTCACCGGCATGTTCACGGGCCGGCGCGGGCGGACGGAAAACCGGCTCGGAACCGCCTGTTCCGGCCGTCGACGTCGCTTTTACCGGGAGGTTCGTATCGTGCGGAGGAGTCCTCCGGACCGCTCGGTGACCACGTTTCGGGTGGCGGTTCGCATCCGCCGTCGATGCCGTGCCCGCCGGAGTCGCGGATCATGACGAGGGGTCGCCATCGCGCAAAGCCCGCACACGCGGGCCCGTTGCGGGACATGATTCTGATAACCGACGGATTGCCGTACGGTGAACGTCCCTCGGAGCGGTGGCGAATGGACCGCGTCCACGATCCGAACCGTAGTCCGACCCACGGCCGTGCAGACCAGGGGAGGTACGTACCGCACATGTCGACATCCGCGGAGGCGCTTCCGGAGCCGGCGCGACCGGGCAGCCCTCGAAAGCCCACCCCGGGGCCCGCCTGCGACGAGCCCTCGCCGGCGCGTGACCATCCGGCCCACGTCGAACCCGAACATCCGCGCACCGGCGCGGTACTCGGCGTCGCGCGGCTCTCCGGCCCCGGTGACCGGGTCTCGACCGATCCGCTGCTCGATCCCGTGCCGGCGCGCGCCGCCGATCACGCGGCCATCGAAAATCTGCTGCGCTGCCGCATCCGCGAGAGCGGGACGGTGGTACCGGCGGACGGCCCGTTACGGCTTCCGTTGCCCGCGACCGCCAGCACCGTCGTCGCGCCGATCCTGTATCGGTCCGAGACGGGCATGCACCGATTCGGACCGGTCCGACTGAGCAGCGGCGTCGCACTGGACGCCACCACGCTCGCGGTCCTGCTCGCGATCGAGGCCGCGCACGGTCGCATCGGTTCGATCACCGCGATCGCCGACATGACGGACCGGGTCATTGACTCGACCCGGCGGATCGCACACCACCTCTCCGAGCGTCGCAAGTCACCCGAGGACATTGCCGGGAACACACCGTTCCTGAGCACCGAGCAGTCGATCGTGCTCGGTCACCCGATGCACCCCTCACCCACATCCCGGCAGGGGATGTACGGACCATCCTCGACGCGTTACTCGCCGGAACTCCGCGGCTCGTTCCCGCTGCACTGGTTCGCCGTCGACCCCTCGGTCGCGGTTCACGACGGCGACCTGGGGCGGCCTGTGCCGGTCGTTCTCGCCGGCCTCGCCGAGGGCGACGTGAACCTGCCCCCGGGCATGGTCGCGTTGCCGGCGCACCCGTGGCAGGCCCGGGACGTGCTCGCCCGCCCGGGCATCGCGGCCCTCCTGGATCGCGGCCTCCTGCGCGACCTGGGACCCGGCGGCCCCGCCTGGTCGGCGACATCCTCGCTGCGCACGGTGTACCGCTCCGGCGCGCCCGTGATGCTCAAGACCTCGCTCGGCGTCGAGATCACCAACTCCCGGCGCGAGAACCACCGCAGTGAACTGCGCCGCGGTCTCGCGGTGCACCGGATGCTCGACGCGGGCCTCAAGCGGGTCATGCATTCGGCCCATCCCGGCTTCGACGTGCTGCGCGACCTGGGCTGGATCGCCGTCGACATCCCGGGTGGGCGTGGCGAGTCCGGGCTCGAACTCGTGGTGCGGGACAACCCGTTCGGCCCGCGCGATCGTGTGCACTGCATCGCGGGCCTGGCCGCTCCGCGCCCGGACCTGGCGCGGAGCAGGTCGATGCTCGCCGATGTGCTGTACACGCTCGCCGCGCGCACCGCGACACCGCTGCGGGAGACGGCGGAGTCGTGGTTTCGGCGCTATCTGGACGTGTTGGTCGCGCCGATCCTGTGGTTGCACGGTGAATACGGCCTGGGCCTGGAGGCGCATCAGCAGAACACGATGGTCGTACTGGACACCGACGGCCGCCCCATCGGCGGTCGCTATCGGGGCAACCAGGGCTACTACTTTTCCGCCGAACGGGGCGCCCGTCTGGCGCGTTGGCTCCCGGGCGCGGGTCGGGATCTGGGCACGTGGTGTCCCGATCATGTGATCGACGAACGGCTCGGCTACTACCTGGCGATCAACAACGTGCTCGGTCTGGTGGGCGCGATGGGCGCGCAAGGACTGGCCGACGAACAGGCGTTGATCGCGATCTTCCGCGACCGACTGGTGCGTACCCGCACCGATCACCCGGCCGGGCGCCCGCTGGTGGACCGCCTCCTCGACGGTGCCACACTGCGGTGCAAAGCCAACCTGCTCACCCGCGTCGCGGGTCTCGACGAACTCGAAGTCCCGTTGGAGACCCAGTCCGTCTACGTCGACATCCCCAACCCGATCGCGGACGTACGCGGCTGAGAGGTTCTCGTACCACCACAGAGGAGACGGCACGGTGCGCGCGAACGTCACGGTCCTGGCGCTGCACCGGCACGAAGGCGAACCACTCGAGTACGAGGACGCGGTCTGGATCGGTGACGGCGCCGGCCGGGGGTTTTTGACCCCGGCCGGGCCCGCCTGCAGAAGAGCCCGGGTGGACCGACCCGGCGCACTGCGCGTCGCACTCGCGGACGGCGCCGCGGAGAGCTTGCTCGCACGGCGCTGGGCCGAACTCCTGGTCCGCGCCTGCGGGGCGGCGCCCACACCGCTGCTGTGCGGAGGTACGGGCTTCGCGGATGTGTTGGCGCGGGCGGCGGACCGATGGCCCGATCTGACCAGGCGCTACCTGGTCGAGCGGGACCGGCGCGCGATGCCGGTACAGCCCTACGAACTCCGCAAGTTGACCCGTGGGGCGCACGCGTCCGCGGTCCTCGCCGCACACCTCGCACCGCACCCGTGGCTGTCGGGACGGGGCCAGTGGGCCGCGGCCGTGCTCGGCGACGCGTACCTTTTCCAGGTCCGCGGCGACCGACTCTGGCGCGTGTTCCCCACCTCTCGGCGAATGGATGTCGCGACCAGCAACGGTGCGGATCCCGAGGCGGTCGCCCGACGGGTGCGATGCGCGCGGGGCACCTGGACCGACCGCGACCTGCTGTACGTCGCCAACGACACGGCGGGCGCGTGGTTCCTGCGCACGGCGCTGGCGGGCGGCCGGCCGTGGGAGGAGCTGCGGGAACCGGCGGCAAGCGGCCCTTCGGAACTCGCCCGATGGGTGACCGCGCGCCGGCGGGCGGGTGTGCTCGCCGACGGCGACCTCACCCTCGTGCGGGTCGAACCCACGATCGGGCCGCCTCGAATGCCGGTGACCTCGACCTCCGACGCGGAGCCGGCTCTCGCGGCGGAAGTCCCGCCCGCGCCGCCCGGTCCGACAACGGCCGGACCTCGTGCCGGGGCCCGGTGGCGCTCGCGTGCGCTCGACCGACGCGCAGAACACGTGGCCCGCGCCGTCATCCCACCGCTGTCCGCGGATTCGGCGACACGGATGGGGGTGGGACCGCCCGCGGCACGGTCCCACCCCCATCGGCTCGGTCGCAGCTGATCAGCAGGCGCCCTGGTCCTCCCACACACCCCACGGGCCGGTCGTGCCCGGCGTCTCACCGCGCGTCCACCACTTGGCGCGCCAGGTGCGGTTGTTCCACACCACGGTGTCGCCGTTGTTGTACGTCATCGACTCCGTCCACGGCTTGGCCGCCGCGCACTTGGTGTGAAGCTGGACGTTCAGCTCCTTGATCCACTGGTTGCGCCGGAAGTCGCGTGCCTTGATCGTCACCCGGTCGTTCGCGACCTCGACCTGAAGCCCGCTGTTCTCCAGCCCGTCCAGCGCGCTCTCGCCGCCGGAGCCGTTGTCGGTCCACTGGGTCTGCACGGCGCCGGTGTTGACGACCGTGAAGCCTTCGAGGTTGCCGCTCCCCGGCACGACCTTGCGCACGGCCCAGTCGGACAGGTTCAGATCCCAGTGCGTGTGGGACGTGAACAGCACGGCGTCCTTGTGGGCGCCCAGGATGCTCATGAGCCGGTCGGCCTGGAGGTAGTCCGACTTGTAGAGCTTGTTGCGCGTGCCCGACACCGTGTCCGGAAGGACGTGGTGCGAGAACACGAACGTGGGCTTGCCCTGCGCCTCCCAGTAGTTCATCCGCTGCTCGAGCCAGGTCAACTGCTCCTCGCTGAACCACACCTCGTCCCACTTGGACGGGTCGCTGTACTTCATGTACTTCTCGGTGCCGAGGAACAACATCGGCATACCGTCGACGACGCGCTCGTAGTAGACCTTGTCGAGGCCGGTGAAGTCGTAGAAGTTCTGGAACAGCGACTGCTCGGTCGTGCCGTTCGGCCAGGTCTCCTGGCACAGCTTGTCCGGGTTGCAGTACTTGGGCACGTAGAACTCGTGGTTGCCGATCGTGAAGTACGTGTTCGCCGGGTGCGGGCGCGAGTTCAGGACCTGCTTCACCTGGTCGTACTCGGCCTTGTAGCCGCGCGGCGTGATGTCGCCGTTGACCACGAGCGCGCGGCTGTCGGGGTTGACGAGCTTCATCTGGTCGAGTGCCCGGCCGAAGTCCGCCAGGTCGCCCTGGACGTCGCTGACGACGTTGAAGGACACCTTGGCGGGCGCGGCGGGGGCCGCGCTCGCGGGGGCGGCTGCGCGGGGGGCGGGGCGGCTCTCGGCGTACGCGGCGCTCGCGCCCGCGGTGAGGGCGAGCGCGGCGCACACGGCGGCGACGCGCCGGTGCTTGCGGATGTCGGGCATGGCGATCCTCGGGACAGGAGGCAGCGGGGGACGCGCCCATCACACCGGTTGGGGCCGGCCGTTCGGCGGCCCTCGATGATCATGAAGATGTCGAGCAGCTGAAGATCATCCACGAATCCGGCAAAGTGCGCCTCAAGTTGTCCACAAGTGCCCGGTTGTCCACAGCTCCCCGTCGCCGGCAGCACGCGGCCGGCCGCACCGACCAGGATCCGGGAATGGAAGAGGCCCTACGAGTCCTGCGGGAGCTGGCATGGCAGTACGACGGAGTGGTGACACGGGAACGAGCGACATCCGCCGGAGTGTCCGGACAGGTGTGGCGAAGGCTCGTGAACGCTGGGAAGGTGCGCGAGATCGCACGCGGCGTGGGGCACGTCGATGCCGATCGATGTGTGCTCTCCTCGCGCGGGTTGTTGCGCGCCGGGCTCGCGGCGTATGGAGAGCGGGCCGTCGCCGTATTGCACAGTGCGGCCCATGTGCACGGGATGCGTGGCGTGCCACACGAGGCATGTGCGCACGTGGCGACGCCCGACACCGCCTCGCGTCGTGGTGGGCCGGGGATCGTGGCGTATCGCCGCCGGTTGCGAGCCGACGAGACCGTGACGGTGGACGGCCTGCCGGTGACGACGCCGGTGCGCACGCTCGCCGACCTCGTCCCGAGATTGTCGCCCGAGGAAGGTCTCGCGGTGCTCGACTCGGCGCTGCACCTGGGGCTGGTGGAGGAGGCGGACCTCGCGGGGATCGAGCGGGCGTCGGCGGGCCGTCCCGGCGCGGGCCGGGTGCGACCACTGCTCGCGATCGCGGACGGGCGAGCCGAGAGCCCGTTGGAGTCGCGGGTACGGCTCGACTGCGTGCGCGGCGGGGTCGCGCCGGACGAGTTGCAACACGAGGTCGCCCTGCCCGGCGGCGGTCGGGCCCGGGTGGACCTCGCGTGGCTCACCGGCTTGCGGCCCGTCTTCGCGGAGGCGGACGGGGTGGACGTGCACTCGCGGCCCGACGCGCTGTTTCGCGATCGGGCCAGGGCCAACGAACTCGCCCTCGTGGGCGCCCTGGTGCTGCGTTTCACCTGGCACGACACGCTCCGCCGGGGACGGGTGGCCGCGCTCGTGCGGCGAGCGTTCCAGTCGTGAGTCCCGTGCGCGCGGTGGTGTCGTCGAGGGCGGCCCCGCTATCCCGTGACGCGGACGTTCTCCAAGGCCAACAGGCGTTGCTTGCGCGGAAGTCCGCCTGCGTAGCCGGTCAACGTGCCGTTCGCGCCGATCACCCGGTGGCACGGGATGATGATGCTGATCGGGTTGCGACCGTTGGCGAGCCCGACCGCTCGGGAGGCGGTCGGTTGGCCGAGGAACCTCGTCGCGAGGCCGCCGTAGGACATGGTGTGCCCGAACGGGATGGTGGTCAGGGCAGACCAGACCTTGAGCTGGAAGGCCGTGCCGACCGGCGCCAACGGCAGGTCGAACTCGCGCAGTTCGCCGGCGAAGTAAGCGCTCAACTGCGCCTTCGTCTCACCGAACGCACCGGGATCGTGCACCCAGTCCGCTTTTGGCGTCGCGCCCATGAACAGGGCGGTGAGCGAGCGGCCGTCGCCGATCATGAGCAGCTCGCCGACGGGGGAGTCCATCGTCGCGTATCGGCGAGGGCCGTCGAGGGGGGTGTTGAACACGGCGGGAGGCACGTTGGGGTCGGGCGCTTCGACGGCCTCGAACAGGGCGTCCTGGTTCATGCGACTTCCTTCACCGAGACGGTGGACGTTGCGGACAGGCTCGCCCACAGGTGGTGCAGTGCGTACGAGCGCCACGGGGACCACGACTGCGCCGCCGAGATCGTGAGGTTCAAGCCCGCGAGCGCGTGCTTGACGCCAAGATCCGTCGGCAGGAACACGTCCGGATCGCCGAGTGCCCGCAGTCGAATGTACGACGCCGTCCAGGGGCCGATGCCCGGAAGGGCCAACAAAGCCGCCTCGGCGGCCCGACGATCGACCCCCGGGTCGAGGCGAACGGCGCCGGACGCGAGTGCGCCGGTGAGCGCGAAGAGCGCCTTTTTACGTGCGTTGGGCATCGGCAGGTCGGCCGGATCCGCGTCCGCCAGCGCGGCGGCCGTCGGGAAGGCGTGAGTGAGCGTGCCCTGAGGTGCGGGCAGCGGCTTGCCGTACAGGGAGGTCAGTCGACCCGCGATCGTGCGCGCGCCCGCGACCGAGACCTGCTGGCCGAGCACCGCCCGCACGGCGAGTTCGTCGGGGTCCACATGGCCCGGCGAGCGCAGCCCGGGCGTGGCCCGCACCAGGGCGGTCAGAGCGCCGTCGGCGAGTTCGGCGTTGCCCAGTGCCTCGTCCACCGCGAGCGGGTCCGCGTCCAGGTCGAGCAGGCGGCGGCAGCGCTGCACGGCGGCGCCCAAGTCGCGCAGATCGGCCAGGACCAGCCGGCACCACACCCAGGAGGGACCGGGGGAGAGTTCGACCACTCCGGTGCCGTGCGGGAGCGACAGCACCCTGCGATAGACGCCGTCCGCGTACTCCTCGACGCCGGGCACCGCCCGCAGTCCCAGGAAGTCGAGCGCGTGTGCGAGCGCGATCGGCTCCCGGTAGGGCAGGCGCAGCCGGATCTCGCCGGGCTCCACGCCTCGCGCGCCGGCGCGCCCGCGCACCTCCGTCGGAGTGCGCCCGAACACTTCGCGCACCGTGTCGTTGAACTGGCGCACGCTCGCGAAGCCGGCCGCGAACGCGACCTGTGCGATCTGGAGATCGGAGGTCTCCAACAAGACCCTGGCCGTCTGCGCCCGCCGGGCCCGGGCCAGCGCGAGGGGGCCCGCGCCGACCTCGGCCATCAGCAGGCGGTTCAGTTGGCGGTCGCTGTAGCCGAGGCGGCCCGCCAGGCCGCCGACACCCTCGCGGTCCACGACGCCGTCCGCGATCAGGCGCATCGCCCGGCCGACCACGTCGGCGCGCACGTCCCACTCCGGCGATCCCGGCGAGGTGTCCGGACGGCAGCGCTTGCACGCCCGGAAACCCGCCGCCTGCGCGGCCGCCGCGGAGGGGTAGAACCTCGCGTTCTCCCGCTTCGGCTTGACCGCGGGGCAACTCGGCCGG
Organism: Embleya sp. NPDC056575; assembly: GCF_042793325.1. NCBI lineage: Bacteria > Bacillati > Actinomycetota > Actinomycetes > Kitasatosporales > Streptomycetaceae > Embleya > Embleya sp. NPDC056575. The sequence goes on along the minus strand of NZ_JBHTVA010000119.1, from coordinate 9,694 downwards.
CAGTAGATGTCGGTGCTCGTGACCGCCATGTAGAACCAGCCGTCGAACCGACTGTCCCGGCTGCTGCACGCTCGGTAGCACTGCTCGTCGTCCATCACGTCGACCAGTGTCACCCGTTCCCGACCCGGGGGCCGGCGGGAATCGGACGCCGGCGTGGGTGCCCCTCCGGGCCTGGAGGCGGGGCTACAGACCCCGGATCAGGCCGTTGCGGAAGAGGTCCACGAAGATCGCGTGGTCGGCCCGGGCGCGTGCGCCGTAGGCGTGTGCGAAGTCCACCAGCGACGTGATGAAGCCGTCCTCGTCGCGCTCGATCGCCGTGCGGATGGCGTCCTCGGTCGAGAAGGGTACGAGCGTGTGACCACTCTCCTCGTCCGCGACGGCGTGCATCGTCGCGGTGGCGCGGCCCAGGTACTCCACGACCTCCGTGATCGTGTCGACCTCGTTGAGGTCGGACCAGTCCAGGTCGTTCGCGTAGGGCGAGACCTCGGCGACCAGTTGTCCGATCCCGTCGATGTCGGTGTAGCCGAGCCACGGGTCGGCGTGCGCCTGCAGGGCGCGCTGGGAGATGACCGTGCGGTGTCCCTCGTGCTCGAAGTAGGAGCGCACCTCGGGATCGGTGACGTGATGGCTGACCGAAGGCGTCTGGCCCTGCTTCATGTACAGGATCACGTCGTTCTCCAGCGCCTCCGTGTTCCCCTCGATCAGCAGGTTGTACGAGGGCAGACCGGCGCTGCCAATGCCGACTCCGCGCCGACCCACGACGTCCTTGACGTCGTAGGTGTCCGGCCGCTGCCGAGTCGCGGGGGGCAATGTGTCGAGGTAGCGACCGAATGCCTCCAGGACTGTCGCCTTGACATCGTCCGGCAGCTCGAACGCGCCGCCCGACAAGGCGAACCGCCGTTCGTGGTCGGCCACGACCGTCTCCGAGCGCAACAACTCGATGCGGGTTTGCAGGCGGGCGCGGCGCAGGACCTCCAGCAGCGGACCCTCGGTCGTCGCCAGGGTCAGCGCGGAGTCTTGTGGCGTGGTCTTGTCGGTCAGCAGGCGAAGCTGGTCGAGGTAGGCCGCGCCGTAGGCGGCGACCAGGGACGCGATGGTGTCGTCGCTCAGCGCCTTGCCGTGCCCGATCAGCGCCAGGCTGGCGGCGAACCGCTTGACGTCCCAGGTCCAGGGGCCGACGTACGCCTCGTCGAAGTCGTTGACGTTGAACACGAGCTTGCCGTCCGCGTTCATGTACGTGCCGAAGTTCTCGGCGTGCAGGTCGCCGTGGATCCACACCCGCGAGGTGCGCTCGTCGAGGAAGGGATCCTCGCGGCCGTCCAGGTCGGCGTAGAACAGGCAGGCCGTGCCCCGGTAGAACGCGAACGCCGAGGCGGCCATCTTGCGGAACTTCACCCGAAACGCCGCCGCGTCGCCGTCGATCAGCGCGCCGAAGGCGCGGTCGAAGACCTGCAGGATGTGCCGGGCACGTTCCTCGGCGTCCGTCGGGCCGTACTGCGCGTAGCCACCCTCGAACCCCACGCCGCCCAGACCGATACCTATGCCCCCGGTCATCGCGACCGCCTCTCTCGAGTATCCGCGGGGTCGGCAGGACCCCGCGTCAGGATCCCAGACGTCCGGCTGCGGGCGGCATCGAGCCCCCGAAGCGTGAGGGGGAGTCAGAGGCGCTCGGGGGCTCGACGTCCGGCGCCTGCCCGGACACCGCCGGGTCATGCCCGACAGGCGGCGGAGATCTTCAGCCGCCGTTTCCAGGGCCGGGGGTCGACGTGCTGGGAGACGCGGACCCCGGCGCGGTGCCGCGGGTGTGTTCCGACCATGTTCCCGTGAACGGTTCCGCGGGCGGGACCGTCCCACCGCCGCCCGTCGCACCGGACGGCGTGTTCGGCGGCGGCGGCTCGTACTTCGCGCCCGAGGAAGAAGTGCGGACGAACAGCGGCAGGGCGCTGTCGGCGATCTTGTTGATCTCGGGTGGGATCCATACCCTCCAGACCGGATCGAGCGCGAACCCGCGCAACGTGTCCATCTGGAAGATCGGCGTCTCCCGGCTGATGGGGCCTTTCTCCTCGCGGGAGGCGATCTCCCTGATCTCGACCACGACGCCGTCGGGGCGCTCGACGCGCACGGACCAGTCCCTCGGTCCTCTTCCCGACGGACCGGCCTTGCCGTCGGCACGGTTTGCCGGGGTGTCCGCGGACGCGGGGTAGACCCAGTCCTGACGCTCGACCACACGGGTGCCGTTCCCCGTCTTGCGGTCCGTGCACGTGGCCTTGGTGCTGCCGTCCTGCGGCGGACAGTTGGGCTCGTCGGATTTCTCGGCGTCCTGCCGTACCGTCACCGAGAACAAAGTGGGGCCGGACGAGTCGTCGAGGACCAACGAGACCGACGAGCCCGCGCTGTGGATGCCCGCGGAGGTTTTGGCGGTTTGATCCGATCCGGTGACTCCGGAGCGCAAGAGGCCCTGCGGCACACGCTGCAGGAGGTTTTGCAGCAGCACCGGCGGCAGGACGGGCACCAGGCCGGTCGGTGCGGACAGGGTTGGCCCGGGTTTGGGCGCCGTCGCGGTCGGCGGGGCGGGGATCTCCGTCGCGATGCCGGCCGGGCCCGTGACATGCCGGTCGCCACCGTCGTCCCCGCCGGAGACGGCGAGGACGGTCGTGCCCGCCACGGCGAGCACCGCCGCGGCGGACGCGCCCACCTGGAGACGGCGGACCAGCTTCATCCGTCTGCCTCGGGCGATGCCGCCCGCGACCAATCCCGTCGGGGGCACCAGCCCCGACGCCGACGTCCGCATCGCGGCCGCCAGTTCCTTTTCCTCGGAACCCATAGACGTACCGTCTCCTCGCCATCCGTATGAACCCGGGTCGTCTCGTTCACCAGCCGTACGGCCGTGCCGGCGGTGCACTCGTCGACCCCTCATGCGGCGGAAAGCCAGCCGGACTCGCTCCCGAGCAGGCTCCGCAATTTCTCCAGCGCCCGCATGGACCTACTGCGCACGGCTCCCTCGGACACGCCCATCTGCCGTGCCGTCTGCTCCACGCTCAGGTCCTCCCAGTAGCGCAGGACCAACACCGCCCGATCCTTGGGCGGCAGTTCGGCCAGGCTCTTCAGGAGGGTCAGCCGCAACGCCTGGTCCTCCTCGGGACCGGCGCCCTCCGGCAAGTCCGCGTACGGCTGCTCGGTGCTGCTCAGCCTGCGCCGATGGGACAGATACGTACGCGTGAGCACGGTGCGCGCGTACGCCTCCGGGCTGTCGGCCCGGCTGACCCGCTTCCAGGCCCGGTACAGCTTGCCCAGCGTCGTCTGCACGAGGTCCTCGGCGAGATGCCAATCGCCACACAGGAGCCACGCCGTTCGGAACAGCCGACCGCTGCACGCGTTGGCGAACTCCAGGAAATCGGCCGGCTCAGCGTCGAAGCCCGCCATAGGCCCTCCTCGTCCCTACGCGCCCTCGCGCGTACCCACCCCATAGACGCGGCGGACCCCCCGACACGTCACACGTTCCGGCCGAGAATACGTATGTGCAGCTCATAGGCCTTTCAAGGGGTTGGTCCCGCAGATGGCGGGTCGGCCCGTAGCCTGGGCGGCGATCGATGACCATCGATCCCACAGCCCTCGTCATCCACGCCCGGCACGGGGGCCAGGAACCAGCCAGGGGAGTCGACGTGACGCCGGTGGGCAACGATGTGGACCGTTTCAGCACGAAGACCCGGGACTGGGTGGACGAGGCGATCCGCAAGGTGAGCGCCGACGCGAACCGCTCCGCCGACACCCACCTGCTCGCCTATCCGGTGCCCACCGAGTGGGGCATCGACCTCTACCTCAAGGACGAGTCCACCCACCCCACGGGCTCGCTCAAGCACCGCCTCGCGCGGTCGTTGTTCCTCTACGCCCTGTGCAACGGGTGGATCGAGGAGGGCACCACCGTGATCGAGGCGTCCTCGGGCTCCACGGCCGTCTCGGAGGCGTACTTCGCCAACCAGATCGGCCTGCCCTTCGTGGCGGTCATGCCCGCCACGACCAGCCCCGAGAAGATCGAGCTGATCGAGTTCCACGGCGGACGATGTCACCTCGTCGACGACGCCGCCACGGTCTACGACGTCTCGCGCTCGCTCGCGGCGGAGACCGGCGGCCACTTCATGGACCAGTTCACCTACGCCGAGCGCGCCACCGACTGGCGGGGCAACAACAACATCGCCGAGTCGGTGTTCGAGCAGATGTCGGAGGAGCGGCACCCCATCCCCGAGTGGATCGTCGTCGGCGCCGGCACCGGGGGCACCAGCGCGACGATGGGCCGCTACGTGCGCTATCGCCGACACCACTCCAAGATCTGCGTCGTGGACCCCGAGAACTCGGCCTTCTTCGAGGGGTGGCGCACGCATGACCCGGCGTACGCCGAGCCGTGCTCGTCGCGGATCGAGGGCATCGGCAGGCCGCGGGTCGAGGCCAGCTTCATGCCGAACATCGTCGACCGCATGATCAAGGTCCCCGACGCCGCGTCGGTGGCGGCGATGCGCGAACTGCACCGCCGCACCGGCCACAAGGCCGGCGGCTCGACCGGCACCAACCTCTGGGGCGCGCTGCGCCTGGTCGCCGAGATGCGCGCCGCGGGGCGTACCGGCTCGATCGTGACGCTGTTGTGCGACGGCGGCGAGCGCTACGCGCACTCGTACTACTCGGACGAGTGGTTGGCCCGCCAGGAGCTGGATCTCACCGCATCCGAGGCGACCTTGACCCACTTCCACGACACGGGCGAATGGCGCTGATCGGGCGGCCTTAGGCTGGGTGTCGCAGGTCCACCGGGAGGAGCACGGGATGAGCGGGGCGGGAAACGTCGTCTTCGACAAGCGTGAGCAGTTGGAGAAGATCCAGAGCGGTCTGCTCCCGGGCGAGCAGATCATCGCGGTCTACGACGCGAAGGGTGTCGGCACCGGGTTCATCGGCCTGACCGATCGGCGCGCGATCATCCAGGACAACAGCTTCGTGGGCAAGAAGGTCGCGATCACCTCGCTGCCCTACTCGAAGATCAGCAGCGTCAGCATGGTCTCCAACAAGAGCTTCACCGGCTCCTACCTGAGCTCCAGCGAGATCGCGATCCACGTCGGCACGCAGACCTACAGCGTGGAGTTCCGCAGCGACGACAAGGGCCGGCACGTGCACGACGTCATCCTGCACTACATCATGCATTGAGCCGCTGGCCTGTGGACGAGGTGTGCGAATGCCAGGTGATCTGCATTAATACCGTTCCCTGGCGTTTGCACGCGTTGACTCACGAGAGCTAGTTTCGTCCCTCTGGAGTCCCGGAAATCCCTGTGGCGTCCCTGGGCGTTTCCTGGCGTTGAGCACCGGGATCGCGGACCGGAAGCTCGTAGCGCACCTCGTTCATGCCGCCGGGGATCAGGATGTCGGCCGTCTCGACCGGGCCCGCGTCCGTACGCCACGTTCGCCGAATCACCAGCAGGCTGGTCCCGGTTTGGACCTCTAGCACCCTGGCCTCCTCGGCCAGTGCCGGCCTGGCAGTCAAATCCTCGATCGTGTGCGTGATCACGTGTCCGATCGCCGCCATGCGCGCCGGTACGCCGGCGCCCGCAAGGGGACCCCGTTCGGGCAGCAGGATCGGGGTGCCGGCCGTGATGGCGTAGGGTTCCCAGCTCGAGTGCCACATCACCACATCGCCGTCGATACGAAACAGATACACGCTGCGCACGCAGCGGTCGTTGGGCGCGATATCGAGACGGTGCGCGATGTTCTCGGGAGCTGCGGCATGCGTCTCGGTGTTCACCGTCCAAGTCGGCGAGGCATCAGGCCGCTCGGCCATTGCCATCGTGTAGGGCATGCGATGCCCGATGTCCTCAGTCCAGTGGCGCACGAGGTGCACCTCCGCCCGGCGGGCGCGCACGTACGTCCCACTGCCTTGCCGGCCTTCGACCAGACCTTCGCTGGTTAGTACACGCAGGGCCTCCAGGGCCGACGTGTTGCCAACGCGGTACGTCGCGGTGATCTCGGCGCGTGAGGGGATGCGCGACCCCGGGGGAAACTCGCCTGCTTGGATGCGCTCGCGCAGCGCGTTCGCGACTCGCATATAGGCGGGCGTCTCCCCATGCGGGACACCGGCCATGACTCCTCCTGCCACTCGGCGTGACTAAGGATGTCAGCTTTAGCAAGGGCTTCCAGTTATGCCTACAACGTGTACGGTGTGTGACCATCAGAGGCCTCGGCGGCTGGAGAACCCTCTTGGATTCCGCACGGCTGACCATCCCGGCAACGCCCGAGAGCGGGGGTTTGGCTCGCGCCTGGGTTCGTCTCACCCTCGGTTCCGTAGCGGGCGTACGACCTGTCGAATACGTCACCTCGGAACTCATTGCCGAAGCCTTGGCGCAAGGAGCAGAGGGCACCATCAGCGTGGACCTCATCCCTTCCTCGGGAGAGTGCACCGTCGTGGTGATCTCACACGAACGGCAACGCTCACGGGCGGTTGAAGCGACCGACCTGGCCGAGTATCCGCGGCTGGTTGTCGTAGACGGACTCACGGAATCTTTGGAACACCGCGTTGAGCCAGATGGGTTGGTCATCATGCGTGCGCGAATCACCTGGATGGAGTAGAACGAGGGAATCGGGCGGGGTCCCTTGCCTGCGTAGCTCAGACCCCGCCCGTGCGGCACCGCCCGGTCGGACGGTGGTCTGTGTGCCCCCGGTGTGATCCATCCGGAATGTCGCGCTCCACATTCCTAGCCCTGTGGCATGTGACTGGGCAAGATCATGCGGTCGGCCGACTCCGCTCGGTCACGGAGCAGGCCCGGCCTAGATGTCCGCGCGCCGCGGTCGCACGTCCGCACGAGGAGCGGTCCAGCGCTGGGGGTGAGGCGGATACCCGAGCACCTCGAGGACATCCGCCTCAGGGTCGTCCGTAAGGAGGATCCCCGCCAGGCGTCGGCCGCTCGGGGGGTCGTACTCGACCTTGTCGCCTCGCTGGAGCGGTCGGTCGGCCATCGTGGTCTCCATCGTGAGTGAGTGGTGGATGCGGGGCTGCGGTGAACCAGCCGCAGCCCCGCGGGTGCCCGCCCGGCCGCCGACGGGGTGACGACGACCGGGCGGGGGTGTGGGGCCCGGCGGCGTATGCGAAACCTCGCCGGGCCAGGGCCGTCCGCAGAACGGATGATGCGGTCGGCCCGCTGGGGGCCGGCCCGGCGACGCGGTGGGGGTCGCGGGCCGGGCCGGAGGCCGCGAGCATGCCCGTGCATCGCGGCAGGAGGAGCGGCTTGTCAGCCGCCCGAGTTCGAGAGTCGACCGGCAGGCGGGAGCCGGGACGTCTCGGCCAGCTCCACCTGCAACTGGTGCACGAGGAACCGAGCTTGGTCACGGTCGAGGTCGTAGCCCGAGGCGTCGCCCTCGTCACCGACATCGAGCATGAGCCGGATGGGTCGCACCACGTCGCCCGACGCCAGCACCTGAACCATGAGCGGCCTGTACGTCACCGAGATCTCCTCGCCTGGTCGACTGCCGTGGAGACAGCCTCGCGCGATCGGTGGTGGGCGCGGGAGGTGTGAGAACCAGCCGTCCGCGTGGGCGATTCACACAGGGTGTGAATCGCGAATCGTTAGGCTCGACAGCCAGGGCTTGACATGCGACACAAGGGGACCCGATGAGCCCGAACCACCTGCTCGCAGGCGCACTCGACGACGCGGGCATGTCCCGCGCCGGACTCGCACAACGCGTCAACGACCTCGGCGCGGCATCCGGCATCCCTCTCCGCTACGACCACACCTCCGTCGGCAGGTGGCTGAAAGGCCAGCGCCCGCGCGGCCGTTCCGTCGAGCTGGTGTGCGCCGTCCTCAGTGAGCGCCTGGGCCGCGTCATCACACCCCAGGACATCGACCTCGACACCGGCACGGACGGGGCGGCCGGGACCGCCCTGCCGGCGTTCGTCGAGCGCGCGCCCGCCCTGTGGACCTCCGACCACCGCAACGCGCCCACCGCACAGGAGACCCCGGCCGTCACCGGCATGGCCGCGATCGCCCCGGTGTGGGAGTGGGAGAACCCGCCCCACGACGCCGACGTCTCCCACCGCGGACCCGCCCGCGTCGGAGCCGAGGACCTGGAGATGCTGCGCGGCGCCCGCGGCCACTACGTGCGCATGTACCAGCAGGTCGGCGGCCTGGCCGCCCGGCCGCGCGTGATCCGGTTCCTTGCCGAGCAGGTGACGCCGGCCATGCGCGGCAGCTACCCCGACCGGGTCGGCCGTGAGCTGTTCCGTGCCGCAGGCGGCCTGGTTGCGGTCGCGGGCATCTGCTCCTACGACTCCGACCAACAGGGGCTCGCCCAGCGCTATTTCCACCAAGCGTTGCGCATGGCGAAGGCGTCCGGCGACCACGCGTTCGGCGGCTACGTCATCGCCCTGCTCGTCAACCAGGCCATCTACCTGCGCGACTACCGGCAGGCCACCGCGTTCGCCGAAGCGGGACTCCGCACCGCCGGCCCCCACATCTCCCCGGGACTCGCCGCCGACCTGTTCGCCATGCAGGCCAAGGCGTTCGCCCGCATGCGGCATCCCGCCGCCGCCCGCGACAGCCTTGGCCGCGCCGAGCAGGCATACGGCAGAATCCGGCGCGCGGAGGAGCCGCCCGAAACCGGCTACGTCCAGCCCGGCCTGGTCGAGGCGCAAGGCGCGGAAGCGCTCCTCAGCCTCGGTGACCATCGGCCCGCGCTCCGGTACGCCGAGGAGGCGGTCGATGCACAGACCCACGCCCGCGGTCGCGTACACCGACTCGCCACCCTCACCTCAGTGGCGGTGGCCTGCCGCGATCTCGACCGGGCCTCGGTATCCGCAGCGGCCACCCTGGACGCCGCACAGGGCATGGAGTCCCGGCGCCTCACCGATCGCCTCCACGGCATGCACCGCAAGCTCGCACCCCACACGGGCGTGCCGGCCGTGCGCGAGGTGGCCGAGAAGGTCGAGACTGTCCTGGCGATGCCCTACTGACGGGCAGCACCCTGCCCGCGAGGAGACGCGCATGAAGTGGATCAAGCACAGCGAGACCGACGTCTACGGCAACCGATGGTTCACCATCCGCCTCGCCGACGTCGAACTCCCCGACGGACGCCACCTCGACCACTACCTCATCCGGCAGCGGCCCGTCGCGCTCGCGACCATCGTCGACGACCAGGACCGGGTCCTCCTGCTGTGGCGCCATCGGTTCATCACCGACACCTGGGGCTGGGAACTCGCCGCCGGAGTGGTCGAGGAACAGGCGGGAGAGACGGTCGAGGACGCCGCCGCAAGGGAGATGCTGGAGGAGACCGGCTGGCGACCGGGCCCGCTCCGGCACCTGCTCAGCGTCGAGCCCTCGAACGGCCTCTCGGACGCGGTCCACCACGTCTACTGGTCGGACAGCGGCGAGCATGTGGGCGAGCCCGAGGACGCGTTCGAGTCGGACCGGGTCGAGTGGGTGCCGCTCAAGGAAGTGCCAGACCTGGTCGCGCGCGGGGAGATCCGCTCCGCCAACGCCGTGGCCGCCCTGCTCATGCTGCACCGACTTCGCGGGCTCTGAGGCCACGCCACCCGGACGCCGGCCGCGCCCACCGCCGCGGTGTCGGACCCGGCGGGTAGCGTCGCACGGATGCACGACACGCACGACAGCACACCCAGCCTCACCGACGCCCAGGCCCGCTGGGACGCCGCACACGCCGCAGTCGTCGC
>NZ_JBHTVA010000118.1:0-22328 GCF_042793325.1 Embleya sp. NPDC056575 | reverse complement strand
GTCTTTGACTTAGCCCCCCTCTCCGAGTCTTTTGCCCCCCCCCCGGGGCCCCGGTTGGCGCGGGCCCCCCCGGGCCCCCGGCGCCGTGCCGGCACGACACTTCCGCACAGGGCAATAGTTCCGGCCGTATCCCCAAGGCAATCCAACGGCAATAGGCTCGGCAGCATGACCAGGGTGTACCCCGACCACGGAGAGTGTGGGACGGGTACCGGCCGGGTGAGGGACGAGGGGGTCGCATGACCGTCCGGCGTGTGATGGGCATCGAAACCGAGTACGGGATCTCCGTACCCGGACATCCGAACGCCAACGCGATGTTGACGTCTTCCCAGATCGTGAACGCGTACGCCGCAGCGATGCAGCGGGCCCGCCGGGCCCGCTGGGACTTCGAGGAGGAGAATCCGCTGCGCGACGCGCGCGGGTTCGACCTGGCGCGCGAGCTGGCCGACTCGAGCCAGCTGACCGACGAGGACGTCGGTCTGGCCAACGTGATCCTGACCAACGGCGCTCGGCTCTACGTCGACCACGCCCACCCGGAGTACAGCGCGCCCGAGACCACCAACCCGCGCGACGCGGTGATCTGGGACAAGGCCGGCGAGCGGATCATGGCCGAGGCCGCGCGCCGGGCCGGCGAGCTGCCCGGCGGGCAGCAGATCCTGCTCTACAAGAACAACACCGACAACAAGGGCGCGTCCTACGGCACCCATGAGAACTACCTCATGCAGCGCGCCACGCCGTTCGCCGACATCGTCCGGCACCTGACCCCGTTCTTCGTCTCCCGGCAGGTGATCTGCGGCGCGGGCCGGGTGGGCATCGGCCAGGACGGCTCCACGCACGGCTTCCAGATCAGCCAGCGCGCGGACTACTTCGAGGTCGAGGTCGGCCTGGAGACCACGCTCAAGCGGCCGATCATCAACACCCGCGACGAACCGCACGCCGACGCGGAGAAGTACCGGCGCCTGCACGTGATCATCGGCGACGCCAACCTGTCCGAGGTGTCCACCTACCTCAAGCTCGGCACCACCGCGCTGGTCCTGTCGATGGTCGAGGACCGCTTCCTCGGCAACGACCTGACCGTCGACCAGCCGGTGCGCACGCTGCACGAGGTGTCCCACGACCCGACCCTCAAGCAGCTGATCACGCTGCGCAGCGGCCGGAAGCTGACCGCGATCCAGCTCCAGCTCGAATACCTCGAGTTGGCCCGGAAGTACGTCGAGAACCGGTTCGGCAAGGACGTCGACGCCGACACCACGGACGTGCTCGACCGCTGGGAGTCGGTGCTCGCCCGCCTGGAGACCGATCCGATGTCGCTGGCGCGCGAGCTGGACTGGGTGGCCAAGCTCCAACTCCTGGAGGGCTACCGGCAGCGGGACGCCCTCGACTGGGACGCGCCGAGGCTGCACCTGGTCGACCTCCAGTACGCCGACGTACGGCCCGACAAGGGGCTGTACAACAAGCTGGAGGACCGCTTCGAGCGGATCGCCGGCGAGGCCGAGGTGCAGCGCGCGGTGCATCTGCCGCCGGAGGACACCAGGGCCTACTTCCGCGGCCGGTGTCTGGAGCAGTACGCCGACGAGGTGGCGGCGGCCTCGTGGGACTCGGTGATCTTCGACGTCGCCGGTCACGACTCGCTCCAGCGGGTGCCCACCCTGGAGCCGCTGCGCGGGACGAAGGCCCACGTGAAGGACCTGCTCGACCGCTGCCGCACCGCCGAGGATCTGGTCCGCGCGCTCACGGGTGGGTGACCTCGCCCGTTCGCGGGAACAAAGCGAACGGACGGATAAATCGTGTTCCGGAACACCGGGCATCCGACACTCGTTGGCACTTACACCCCCGATCCTTCGGGATCGGGGGTGTGGATCCTCCGGGGAATGGATAAGCACCGGTTCAAGGAAATGATCTCAAGGTGGGGTGAGTGACATGGCCACTAAGGACAGCGGCGGTCAACAGCGCGCGACAAAGCGCTCGGAAGAGGTCGAGGAGACCACCGCCGAGGCCCAGTCGGACGTGCAGGAGCGGCACGAAAAGTTGACGGACGACGTCGACTCGGTATTGGACGAAATCGACGAGGTGCTAGAGGAGAATGCCGAGGAATTCGTACGTGGATTTGTCCAAAAAGGTGGTGAATAGGGGTAAATGTCCGATTTGAGATCGGGCAAGAATTGCCCTGATTGCAAGGAGTGGAAACCCGTCCGGGACTTCGGATCCAACGTGAAGAGCCCGGACGGGCTTTCATTCTATTGCCTTGGGTGTAATCGGCAGCGTAATTCGGCGTCCTACCGCGCACGGCGGGAGCGTGCCGGATTCAAGGTGCGGCCCAAAGTCGCCGTGCCGGACGGACATAAGCGCTGCCCGAAATGTGAAGAGATCGAGCCGCATTCCGAATGGCATAAAAGTTCCCGACAATGGGACGGTTTGGCGGCGGCCTGTAAGGCTTGTCGCAAGGTCGAAAGTCGGGCCGGGCATCTCAAGCGCAAGTACGGCATGACCGAGGCTGATTATCGGGCCATGGTCGCCGACCAAATGGGCGTATGTCCGATCTGTCAGTCCACCCGGCCCGAGCACGTCGATCATGATCACGAAACCGGTAGGGTCCGAGCCGTACTCTGCTTCAACTGCAATGCCGCACTGGGCATGTTCAAGGATCGACCCGACGCGTTGCGCCGGGCCGCAACCTATGTGGAAGGGATCGTGTGGAAGCCAACACTCGTGGCACCGGGCGTCTACCGGCTGCCTTCCTGACCCCCGGGTCGTCCTCGTTCGCCGAATTCCTCGACGCGTATCGGCCCGAGCTGTTGCCCGCGCGTAGGACGCCGCCGCTGCAGCCCGTGACGATCGAGGCGCCGCACGGTACGACGATCGTGACCGCGACGTTCGACGGTGGCGTGGTGATGGCCGGCGACCGGCGGGCCACGATGGGGAACCTGATCGCACAGCGGGACATCGAGAAGGTGTTCCCGGCCGACGAGTACTCGGTCGTGGGCATCGCCGGCACCGCCGGGCTCGCGGTCGAGATGGTCCGGCTGTTCCAGGTCGAACTCGAGCACTACGAGAAGATCGAGGGCACCACGCTCTCGCTGGAGGGCAAGGCCAACCGGCTGTCGCAGATGATCCGCGGCAACCTCGGCATGGCCATGCAGGGCCTCGCGGTGGTTCCGCTGTTCGCCGGCTTCGACGTGGACGGCGGGGTCGGGCGGATCTTCAGTTACGACGTCACCGGCGGCCGGTCGGAGGAGTACGGCTTCCACGCGGTGGGTTCGGGCTCGTTGTTCGCCCGGGGCGCGCTGAAGAAGCTCTACCGCTCCGGCCTGGACGCCGACGGCATCGTGCAGGTGTGCATCCAGGCGCTCTACGACGCGGCCGACGACGACTCCGCCACCGGTGGTCCCGACCTGACCCGACGGATCTACCCGGTGGTCACCCTGGTGACCGAGGACGGTATCCGGCGGCTCTCCTCCGACGAGGTGGGTGCCATCGTCCGGACCGTGGTGAACGCCCGTATGGACGCCCCCGACGGCCCGACCGCCCCGCTGACCTGACGTCGATGTCGACGACCCCACCAGCCGACCCTTCGAGACCGGCTTCGACGAAAAGGACTCCACGGTGACGACGCCCTTCTATGTGTCGCCGCAGCAGGCCATGGCGGACCGGGCCGACTATGCCCGCAAGGGCATCGCCCGGGGCCGCAGCGTGGTCGTGCTGACCTACGCGGACGGCATCCTGTTCGTGGCGGAGAACTACTCTCGCGCCCTGCACAAGATCAGTGAGATCTACGACCGCATCGCGTTCGCCGCGGTGGGCAAGTACAACGAGTTCGAGAACCTGCGGATCGGCGGCGTGCGCTACGCCGACATCCGCGGCTACTCGTACGCGCGCAACGACGTCACCGCCCGCGGCCTGGCGAACGTGTACGCGCAGACGCTGGGCACGATCTTCTCCAGCGGGGGGGAGAAGCCCTACGAGGTGGAGCTGATCGTCGCCGAGGTGGGCGCCGCGCCCGAGGACGACCAGATCTATCGGCTCACCTACGACGGTTCGGTCGCCGACGAGCACAACTACGTGGCGATGGGCGGCAACGTCGAGCAGATCACCGACCAGCTCAAGCGCCGGCACCGCGAGGGGCTGTCGCTGGAGGAAGCGCTCAAGGTGGCGGTCGACGCCCTCTCGCGCGACGGTGTCGGCGAGAAACGCTCCATCACGGCCTCGCAGCTGGAGGTCGCGACGCTGGACCGCACCAGGCCGCAGCAGCGCAAGTTCAAGCGTCTGGTGGGCGGTCAGCTGACCCGCCTGCTCGGCGAGGCCGAGCCGACCGGCGAGGCGGCGGCGGCGGGGGAGGGGGCGGCCGAGGCCGCGCCGGGGACCGCTCCCGAGGCCGGCGAGGAGTAGTTCCGCGGGTTTTCCGCTCCCGGGCGCCCCGTCCGCCCGGATCCCGTCACAGGGCCCGTACACCGCCTCGGTGTGCGGGCCCTGACGCGTGTGGGCGGCGCCGGCGGGGTCAGGCCGGTGTCGGGGGCGCGGTGGAGCCGCGGATGACCAGCTCGCCGGGCAGGACCACGTCGGGGCCCGCGTCGCCGGTGTCGAGCAGGTCGAGCAGCGCGCTCATGCCGCGAGCGCCCAGTTCGACGGCCGGCAGCCGGAAGGTGGTCAGTTCGGGCTCGACCACGCGCGCGTAGCGCATGTCGTCGAAGCCGGTGACGGACAGGTCGTCGGGCACGCGCAGGCCCAGTGTGCGGGCCGCCTTGTAGGCGCCGGCCGCCTGGAGGTCGTCGTCGCACACCAGCGCGGTGGGTCGGGCGGGCGCGGCGAGCAGGCTCAGTGCCGCCTCGCGCCCGCCGTCCAGGGTCAGCGGGGCGCACCCCTCGGCGACCACCTCGGCGGGGCCGAGCGCGGCGCGAAAGGCCGCGTCGCGGGCCTCGAACGTCCAGGTCCGCACGGTGGAGCGCAGCCGGGCCACGCGCCGGTGGCCGAGGCCGATCACGTGCCGCGCGATCGTGCGCATGCCCTCGGCGACGTCGTGGTTGACCGTCGGCAGGCCGTGTCCGGGTTCGCTGTCGAGCATGACCAGGGGCAGGTGGCCGGTGCCGGGTCCGGCGGAGCGCAGCACGTCGAGTGGTTCGGCGGCCATCGAGGAGGCGAGTACGCCGTCGATGGCGGCCGGGGAGAAGGCGTTGGGGGCCAGGTCGGCGCCGTCGAGGGTGGGGTAGACGACGACGCCGAAGTCGCGTTCGGCCGCCACCCGGGCGGCGCCGCTGTGCACGGCGCCGAAGAACGGCGAGGTGAGCACGGGTACGACGAGCATCACCGTGCGGGTGCGGCCCAGGCGCAGCGACCGCGCCGAGGTGTTGGGCCGGTAGTCGAGGGCCGCGGCCGCCTCGCGCACGGTCTCGACGGTGGCGGGGGAGACCCGGCCGCGCCATTTGCCGGCGAGGACGAGGGACACGGTGGACTGCGACACGCCGGCGTGTCGGGCGACGTCCTTGCTGGTCGGGCGACCGGCGGGGGGCGGGGGCGGCGGCACGGTGACCTCGGGCGGCGGAGTCGGGGCGGGGTGGCGGGTGCTGGCGGGACGCGGTGGCGGGGCGGGTCCAGCCTAGAACGCGCTTGCCATGCGGCCGACCGGGCGGGCACAGTGATACGGGATAGTCATACGTATGACGTCGGGATGAGCGGATGTGTCGGGTGCGGCACGGGAGGGCGGTATCCGCGGATGCGGACCTATCTGGAGCTGCTGCGCGTGCCCTACGCGGGGCGGCTGCTCGGCGGGACGCTGTTCGGGCGACTGCCCAACGGCATGGGCGCGTTGGCGGTGCTGCTGCTGGTGCGCGCGGACGGTGGCGGCTACGGCCTGGCGGGCGCGTTGTCCGCGGTGTACGGGCTGGCCAGTGCGGCGGGGCAGCCGGTGCTCGGGCGGTGGATGGACCGGCGCGGGCAGACCGGGGTGTTGATCGGTTCGGCGACGGTGTCCGCGCTGGCCTACGCGGTGTTCGCGCTGGTGGGCGCGCATCCGCTCCCGGTGGCGGTGGCGGCGGTGCTGGTGGCGGGCTTCACCACGCCGCCGCTGGAGGCCGGGTTGCGGGCGTTGTGGCCCTCGGTGCTCACCCCCGAGCGGGTGCAGGCCGCCTACGCGCTGGACGCCGCCGCCCAGGAGGTGCTGTTCACCGTGGGGCCGCTGATCGTGGTGGTCGTCGTCCAGTTGGGCTCGGCGCAGCTGGCCGTGCTGCTGACCGGGCTGGTCGGCGTCGCGGGCACGCTGATCGTGGCCACCTCGCACCCGTCGCGGGTCTGGCGCGGCGAGCCGCATACGCCGCACTGGGCCGGGGCGCTGCGCTCGCCCGGTCTGCGCGTGGTGTTGCCGGCCTTCACGCTGGCCGGGGTCGCGCTGGGCGTGTTGAGCGTGGCGGCGGTGGCGTACGCCGACCGCGAGGGCTCGGACGCGCTGTCGGGGGTGTTCCTGGCGGCGATGTCGTTCGGCGCGCTCCTGGGCGGTCTCGTGCACGGGGTACGGGCCTGGCGTACCCCGCCGGCCCGCCGGTTGTTGTGGTTCATGGGGTGGCTGACGGTGTGTTACCTGCCGCTGACCGTGGTGCCCGGGCCGTGGTTGATGATGCCGTTGGCGGTGTTGTCGGGGGTGTTCCTGGCGCCGGCGATCGCGTGCGTGTTCACGTTGATCGACGAGTTGGCGCCGCGCGGCACGGTGACCGAGGCGTTCGCGTGGCTGGTGGCCGCGATGGGCGCGGGCGCGGCGCTGGGCATGGCGCTGGCCGGCTGGGCCGGCGAAGTGGCCGGCGCGCGGGGTGCGTTCGCGGTCGCGGGGGTCGGCGCGGGGCTCGGATTGCTGGTATTGCTGGCCGGTCGGGGCCGGCTGATCCCAAACGTGATCCAACTTGTGAAAACCACCGACGCGGAGTTGTCCCGGAACGGCGCGTCGTCGGCGTAATGTTGCAGCATGGACCGCCGCATCTTCGGGCTGGAGAACGAGTACGGCGTCACCTGTACGTTCCGGGGGCAGCGCAGGCTCTCCCCGGACGAGGTGGCGCGGTACCTCTTCCGCCGAGTCGTTTCGTGGGGCCGAAGCAGCAATGTCTTCCTACGCAATGGGGCCCGGCTGTATCTGGACGTGGGCAGCCACCCCGAATACGCGACGCCCGAGTGCGACTCGGTGCCGGAACTTGTCGTGCACGACAAGGCCGGTGAGCGCATTCTCGAGGGTCTTCTCGTCGACGCCGAACGGCGGCTGCACGAAGAGGGCATCGCGGGTGACGTGTATCTCTTCAAGAACAACACCGATTCCGCCGGCAACTCCTACGGTTGCCACGAGAACTATTGTGTGGCGCGGCACGGGGAATTCTCCCGGCTCGCCGACGTGCTCATCCCGTTCCTGGTGACCCGTCAGATGTTGTGCGGTGCGGGCA
Organism: Embleya sp. NPDC056575; assembly: GCF_042793325.1. Lineage (NCBI taxonomy): Bacteria > Bacillati > Actinomycetota > Actinomycetes > Kitasatosporales > Streptomycetaceae > Embleya > Embleya sp. NPDC056575. Next base: position 14,919 of record NZ_JBHTVA010000118.1, on the reverse strand, counting down.
AGGTGCTCCAGACGCCGCGCGGTGCGGTGTACTGCGTGAGTCAGCGCGCCGAACACATTTGGGAGGGCGTCAGTTCCGCCACGACCCGTTCCCGTCCGATAATCAACACGCGCGACGAACCGCATGCCGACGCCGAGCGCTATCGGCGGCTGCATGTGATCGTCGGCGACTCCAACATGGCCGAGCCCACCACGCTGCTCAAGGTCGGCTCGACCGACCTGGTGTTGCGGATGATCGAGGCCGGGATCGTCATGCGCGACCTGACCCTGGAGAACCCGATCCGGGCGATCCGCGAGGTCAGCCACGACATGACCGGCTCGCGCAAGGTGCGGCTGGCCAACGGCCGCGAGGCCAGCGCGTTGGACATCCAGCGCGAATACCTGACCAAGGCGCAGGAGTTCGCCGATCGCCGGGGCATCCGCACCGGCACGGTCGAGAAGGTGCTCGATCTGTGGGAGCGCACCCTGGAGGCGATCGACACCGGCAATCTCGATCTGGTCGGGCGCGAGATCGACTGGGTGATCAAGTATCAGTTGATCGAGCGCTACCGGGCCAAGCACAACCTGCCCATGTCCTCGCCGCGGGTGGCGCAGATAGACCTCGCCTACCACGACATCCACCGGCGCCGAGGGCTCTACTACCTGATGGAGCGACGCGGACAGGTCGACCGGATCGGCAACGACCTGAAGATCTTCGAGGCGAAGTCGCTGCCGCCGCAGACCACTCGGGCGCGGCTGCGCGGCGAGTTCATCAAGAAGGCCCAGGAGCAGCGGCGCGACTTCACCGTCGACTGGGTGCACCTCAAGCTCAACGACCAGGCGCAGCGCACCGTGCTGTGCAAGGACCCCTTCCGGTCGGTGGACGACCGCGGTGATTTGTTGATCGCCAGCTTGTGAGCGGGCCGTCCCGCCCCGCGCCGGCCGGCTTGTGAGCCGCGGCCGCCCCCCCCCCCCCCCCGCGTGGGGCGCGGGGGGGGCGGCCGGCATGCTTGATCGATGGTCGATACACCTGCATGGGACATCGCTCCGCCCGTCTTCGAGCTCGAAGGGGTGGATGTGTGGGCGCACGGGCCCGCCGGGCGCACCGACATGCTCGTCGGCGTGGACTGGACGGTCCGCGAGGGCGAGCGCTGGGCGCTGCTGGGGCACAACGGCGCGGGCAAGAGCACGATCTTGGCGTTGGCGGGCGCGTTGCGCTTTCCGGGCAACGGCGCGGTGACGGTGCTGGGCAAGCGGCTCGGCAAGGTCGACGTGCGCGAGGTCCGGGCGCAGGTGGGCGCGGTCAACGCGGCGCTGCGGGTGCCCGAATACCTGACGGTGACCGACTATGTGCTCACCGGCGCGAGCGGCACGGTGCAGCCCCTGTACGGCAAGTACGGGCCGGCCGAACACGCCCGGGCGGCGGAGTTGATCGCGCTGCTCGGTCTGGAGCGGTTGGCGCGGCGCGAGATCGCGGTGTGTTCGCAGGGCGAGCGCGGCCGGGCCCGGATCGCCCGGGCGCTGATGCCCGATCCCCGGCTGCTGCTGCTCGACGAGCCGGCCAACGCGCTGGATCTGCCCAGCCGTGAGGAACTGCTCGAGGCGATCGACTCGCTGACGCGCGAATATCCGCGGTTGACCCTGGTGATCGTGACGCACCACCTGGAGGAGTTGCCCACCGCGGTGTCCCACGCGTTGTTGCTGCGGCGCGGCGCGACGGTGGCCGCGGGGCCGGTGCGCGAGGTGATGACCGACGCCAACCTCAGCGAGTGTTTCGGGATTCCGTTGACGGTGCGCGCCGAGGACGGGCGCTGGGCGGCGCGGTTGCGCCGGCCGGGTCGCGAAGTGGCCTGAACGCGATTGTCGTCTTCACGTCGCCCTCACATCGGGACCCCATAGAGTGTCCCGGTCCTTGTCCATCTCAGCAGAGGAACATCGTGCGCCGTCTCGCTGCGCTCCTTCTGGTCCCCGCACTGGCCTTCACCGCGGTCGCGTGTGGCGATGACGACGGAGGAAAAACCGTTACACCCATCGTGACCGGTGCCTTCGGGCAGAAGCCGGACATCAAGATCCCGAAGGGGAAGTCCGGCGACAAGACGACGACCAAGATCCTCATCGAGGGCACGGGCGATGTGATCAAGAAGGACGATTACGTCGTCGCGGACACCGTCGGCAAGAACTGGGACGGCACGGACGCGGGCAACTCGTACGACACCAAGACCCCCGAGGTCTTCCAGGCGGGCAGCGCGGAGCTCCTGAAGGAGATCGGGCAGGGGATAATCGGCAAGAAGGTCGGCACCCGGATGCTCGTGGTGGTCCCGGCCAAGGTCACCCAGGAAAAGCAGGCCGTCGTGCTGATGCTGGACCTGAAGTCGACCAAGACGATCGACAGCAAGGCCGAGGCCAAGGGCGCCGCGGTGACCCCGCCGGCCGGTCTGCCGGTCGCGAAGGTCGAGTCGGGCAAGGCCGCGGAGATCTCCATCCCGCCGGGCACCGCCGCGCCGACCAAGCTGGTCGTGCAGCCGCTGATCGAGGGCACCGGCCCGGTGGTCCAAAAGGGCCAGACGCTGGTGGCGCAGTACACCGGCGCGCTCTTCGACAAGGGCACCAAGTTCGACTCGTCGTGGGACCACAACGGCGCGACCGCGTTCAAGATCGGTGTCGGCCAGGTCGTGCCCGGGTGGGACGAGGGTCTGGTGGGCCAGAAGGTCGGCAGCCGCCTCCTGCTGGTGCTGCCCGCGGACAAGGGCTACGGCGCCGAGGGCAAGCCGCCGACAATCCCGGCCAACTCGACGCTGGTGTTCGTCGTGGACATCGTCGACGCGCTGGGCGGCACGACCGCCTGACGGGCGGTGTGGTGGTCGTACCGGGCGGGTTGCCCGGTACGTTGGACGCGCATTCAGTACTCGAACGGATACGGATACCGCTGTGAGCGAGCTTACGAAGCCCGAGATCGACTTCCCCGAGGGCGGCGTGCCCGCCGACCTGGAGATCACCGAGATCTGGGAGGGCGACGGCGCGGTGGCCCGGGCGGGCCAGGACGTCAGCGTGCACTACGTCGGCGTGTCGTTCTCCTCCGGTGAGGAGTTCGACGCGTCCTGGAACCGTGGCCGGCCGCTGGACTTCCGGCTCGGCGTCGGTCAGGTCATCGAGGGCTGGGACCGCGGCGTGCAGGGGATGAAGGTCGGGGGTCGGCGCAAGCTGGTCATTCCGGCGCACCTGGCCTACGGGGACCGCGGATCGCCGGGGGCGATCGCGCCGGGCGAGACGCTGATCTTCGTGGTGGACCTGCTGGGCGTGCGCTAGCCGCACGCGTCGACGGCCCCGGTTCGTGCGCACGCTGCGCGGATCGGGGCCGTTTGCGTTCTTGGCCGGCCTGTTCTCGTGCGCTCGGTGGGTTGGGTGTCGGCCGGCCTGCGGCCCGCTGTCCTCAAACGCCGGACGGGCTGGGTTGCGCGTGCCTGTCTTCGTGCGCCGGGCGGGCTGGGTTTGACGTGCCTGTTCTCGTGCGCCGGACGGGCTGGGTTTTGTGTGCCTGCCTTCGTGCGTCGGGCGGGCTCGGTGTTGGCCGGCCTGCGGCCTGCTGTCCTCGAACGCCGGACGGGCTGGGTTTGACGTGCCTGTCCTCGGGCGCCGGACGGGCTGGGTTGCGCGTGCGTGTTCTCGTGCGCTCGGCGGGTTGGGTGTCGGTCGGCCTGCGGTCTGCTGTGCTCGAACGCCGGGTGGGCTGGGTTTTGCGGGCCTGTTCTTGTGTGTCGGGTGGGATGGGGTGGGTCAGGTGGGGAGGTGGGTTGCGGCCCAGTGGCCAGCGGCTGCCGCTGCCAGGAAGTAGGCGTGGTCGGCTTCCAGGTTGCGGCCCATGGTGGACAGGGGGGTCGGGCTGGTTTGTAGGGCTTCGGTCAGGCCGTCGGTGGGTTGTACGTGGATGCGGTGGCGGGTGCGGAGCGGGGTGATGTCGGCTGCCACCTGGGCGGCCAGGGGTTCGGGGAGGATCGGGACGATCACGTCTGCCGCGGCCAGGGCTACTCGGCCGTACGCGGTGAGGCTGTGGTGGGAGACGCCGCGGTGGCGTTCACGGCCGTCGGCGTCGGAGATGCGCAGCGACGCGACCGGGCGCCCGCCGAGGGTGGCGATCGCGTTGATCGCCTCGCCCGCCGCGACCCCGGAGAAGCCCCACCGGGTGCCCGTGCCCAGGTTGCCCGGGCCCTGCGCGACGATCGCCACGTCGGCGCGCTCGACATGGCGCGCGGCCAGCAGGCCGGTGTGCAGGGTGACCGCCTCCAGGTCGCCGCCCAGCGCCTGGCCGACGGTGATCGAGGCGGCCAGCCATCCGTGCGTGCGCAGCGTGTCGACGGTCATCGAGAACCACAGCGGCAGTGTGCCGCCGTCGGTCATCACGTACACCACCCTCGCGTCCGGGCGCTCGGCGCGGATCCCGGCGCAGATCGCGGGCAGCGCCGAGTGCAGGTCGGCGACCACCACCGGCATGCCGTCGAGCGAGTCGGCCGCGCCGAGCGTGGCGTGGTGCGGCGAGTCCTGCTCGTCGACGCCGAGCACCACCGCCTGCATCGGGGTGTAGCGGGCCTTGACCACATGCCCCGGCCCGGGCGGCGGGTCCGCGGGCAGCCGCTCGGGCAGCGCCACCACCAGCGCGTAGCCGCCGGTGCCCAGGCCCATGTCCTGCGCGGTGGTGTTGAGCAGCACCGCGTCGCCGACCTCGGGGGTGCCGGTCAGGTGCGGGTAGGCGATCGCGCGCAACGTGCGGGCGGGCTCGGGTTCGGGCACCGCCACCGTCACCTCCACGGCCCCGCGCCAGGCCCGTCGGATCGCCGTCACTTCGCCGCGTCGCCAGGTGATCACGGTCCGAGAGCCTAACGGCGCCGGCCTGCGGCGGGCGAACTCGGGGGGCAGATCGGCGGCCGGGACCAACCCGCGCGCCGAACGCGGTACGGTCGGGGCTGCGCCGTGTGGGAGGGACTGGGATCTGATGGCGATTCCGAAGCAGGAGCGGTTGGTGAGTCTGGTCATGTGCCTGCTCGCCGCCCGTCGCTACGTCACCAAGGAAGAGTTGCGGCAGTCGATCGAGTCGTATCGGCTGTGCACGTCCGACGAGGCCTTCGACCGCATGTTCGAGCGGGACAAGGACGACGTACGCGAGCTCGGCTTCATCGTCGAGACCGGTGCCAACGACCCGCTGATCGAGTCGGCCGACGGCTACCGCATCCGTCCCGAGGCGAACACGCTGCCCCCGGTGGAGCTGGACCCGGAGGAGGCCGCGGCGCTCGCCCTGGCCGCCGGCGCCTGGCAGCAGTCCGCGCTGGCCGGCGCCGCCACCGGCGCGTTGTACAAGCTCAAGGCCGCGGGCGTGGAGATCGACTCGGCCCCGCTGACCAGCGTCGAGCCGAGGGTCACTGCCCGCGAGCCGGCGTTCGGTCCGCTCCTGGACGCGCTGCGCACCCGCCGGCCGATCCAGTTCGCCTACCGCCGCTCGGGCGCCGCGGAGGTCACCGTGCGGGTGGTCGAGCCGTGGGGGATGAGCTGCTGGCGAGGCCGCTGGTACCTGGTGGGCTTCGCCCGCGACCGGGGCGAGCAGCGGGTGTTCCGGCTGGACCGGATTGCCGACAAGCCCAAGCCGAAACCGCTGAAGGAGCCGTTCTCGGCCGAGGTGCCGGCGAAGGTGGACGTGCGCGCCCAGGTCGCGCGCTTCGCCGGCGAGGGCGGCGAGGGCATCGCCCGGATCCGGGTGCGCACCGGCGCGGGGTTCCCGCTGCGGGCGCGCGCGAGCGCGGTGCGTCCGGCCGGCGAGGGCTGGGACGAGCTGGAGATGAGTCACGGACACGGACTGCACCACTGGCTCGCCGAGTTCGGCCCCGACGTGGTCGTGCTGGAGCCGCCCCACCTGCGCGACGCCGTGGTCGCGCAACTGCGCGAGGCCGCCCACGGGGCGACGGGACAGGTGAAGGTCGGATGAGCAACGCGATCGACGACACCCGACGGTTGTTGTCCCTGGTGGCCTACCTGCGCGAGCGCCCGGGCACCCAACTCGACGACGTGGCGCGCGCCTTCGGTCTGCCGGTGACCCAGGTCGAGGCGGACCTGGGCACCCTGCACATGTGCGGCACCAGCTTCATGGCCGACGACCTCCTGGAGCCGCACGTCGACTTCGAGGGCCGGGTCTTCCTGGACAACGCCGACGCCCCGGTGCGCCCGGTGCGCCTGGCTCCGCACGAGGCGTTGGCGCTCCTTGTGGCGCTGCGCGCGCTGGCCGGGCTGTCCGGGCTGCGCGAGCGGGACAAGGTGGCGCTGGGTCGGGTGACCGCCAAGCTGGAGGACGCGGCCGGCGAGGCGGCGCGCGCCGCCGAGGGGGTGACCGTCGAGTTCGAGGGCGACGACGCGGCCCAGGAGTCGGCGTTCGCCACGATGGACCGCGCGGTGAGCGAGAAGCGCCGGTTGCGGCTGCGCTACTACGTGCCGCGCCGGGACGAGATCACCGAGCGCGAGGTGGACCCGATCCGGCTGGTCCTGGTCGACGGACACACCTACCTGGTGGCGTGGTGTCGCCAGGCCGAGGGGCGCCGGTTGTTCCGGCTCGACCGGGTCGCCGAGGCGGTGCTGCTGGACGAGGCGTCCGAGCCGCAGCCGATCGAACCGCTCGACCTGGCCGACGGCTTCGCGCCGACCGCCGCCGACGGCATCGAGGTGGTGCTCGAACTGGGGCCCGGCGGGCGCTGGGTCACCGAGTACTACCGCTACGACAAGGTCGAGGAGTTGGCCGACGGCGGTCTGCGGCTGACCCTGCGCACGCCCGACCCCGCCGGGATCCGGCGGTTGGCGCTGCGCCTGGGCGGACACGGCAGGGTGATCTCTCCGCCGGAGCTGGTCGACGATGTACGACGCACCGCGTCGGCCGCGCTCGCGGCCTACGCGGACTAGACCGAGCGGCCGGGTCCGCGGGCGACTGTCCAAAAACGGCACACGCCCCGGGATCCGGTCCGCCGGCACCTCCCGGTACCACCGACGACAACCTTCCCGACCTTGCGAGGAGGCCCACGGTGTCGACGTTCACGGCGCGCTGCCCGGTATGCGGACGGGTGGAGCTGACGGCGGATCAGCTACGGCTGGTGCTGCGACCGAACAAGTCCTTCTACCTCTTCCGCTGCCCCACCTGCGCGGACTCGGTGCGCCGCCCGGCCGGTGAGCGGATCGTCGAACTGCTCACCGACGGCGGGGTGTCGTCCATGCAGGTGGCACGCTGAGCGGGGCCTTCGCGGGCTGTTAGGGTCGCCGCATGTTGCCGTGGGTCCTGCTCTTCCTCGTGCTCGTGCTCGTCGGACTCGGCGTCCTCGCCTGGTTCGCCGTGCGGTTGTTCGGTGACGTTCGCCGATTGGGTGGAACCGCCGCCGACGCCGCCGACCGGTTGTCCCGGGCGGCGGCCGAGCTGGACGCGGCGGGCCGCCCCACGGCGCGAGAGGACGTCGTACCGCACCCGCGGTCCGCGTCCGCGCACCGGCATTGATTCGCCCGCGTGACCCCTGGGGGTTACGCCCGGTGCAGTTGTTCGCCACCATTGCGTTGCACGTGCGTCATCCGCACCGGCGTACGATCGAACCCGTAACCCCCCCGGCCCCGGCAATGAGGTACTGACTATGTTTGGCAAGCTCGGTTGGCCCGAGATCATCCTGATCCTGGTTGTCGTCGTGCTGTTGTTCGGCGCCAAGCGTCTGCCGGACACGGCGCGGGCGCTGGGTCGCTCGCTGCGCATCCTCAAGAGCGAGACCAAGGCGATGAAGGAGGACGGGGCGGCCGAGGCCCCCGCGTCCGACAAGGGTGCCAAGACCACCGAGGCGCCGCCGCGCACCATCTCGGCCGCTCCGGGCGACGTGAACGAGGCGCGGCCGGTCGGCGAGCCCGACCACAACCGTCGCTGAGTCCACACGCGCCTGTTTAGGAGTCGGCCCTCGAGGTGCTTGACAAGGCAGGGCGAGGACGCAGGTCCGGCCCGAAACAGAAGAAGATCAAGGACGCCGAGGGGCGCATGCCCCTCATGGAGCACTTGCGCGAACTGCGCAACCGCCTCGTCAAGGCGCTCCTGGCCATCATCGTCGTGACCATCGTCGCCGCGATCTACTACAAGGAGATCGGCGCGTTCCTGGTCAAACCCGTCTGCGGGTTGACCACGATCAAGGGCACCGGCGCCACCCAGTGCGGCAACGGTGCCCTGGTGCAGACCGGTGTGCTCTCGCCGTTCTCCACCGCGTTGAAGATCTCGCTGGCCACCGGTGTGGTGGTCGCCGCGCCGGTGTGGCTGTACCAGCTGTGGGCGTTCCTCGCCCCCGGCCTGCACAAGAACGAGAAGAAGTACACGCTGGCCTTCGTCGGCGTGGGGTTCCCGCTGTTCGCGGGCGGCGCCTACTTCGCGTACTGGGTCCTGCCGCACGCGCTGGAGGTGCTCACCGACTTCACCCTCGAGGACGCCAGCACCCAGATCCAGGTGGACGACTACCTCAGCTTCGTGCTGCGGATGATCGTCGTCTTCGGCGTCGCGTGCGAGCTGCCGCTGGTGTTGATCATGCTCAACATAGGCGGCGTGGTGACCGCGCGGCAGTTGGCGAGCTGGTGGCGCTGGGTCGTGATGGGCATCTTCGTCTTCGGCGCGGTGGCCACCCCCACCACCGACCCGGTGACGATGGTCCTGCTGTCCATCCCGATCACGATCCTGTACGGGCTCGCGCTGATCGTCGCGTTCGTCAACGACCGGCGGCGCGGCAAACGCCGTGCCGAGGTGTTCGGCGCGGACCTCGACGACGACGAGGCGTCCGTGCTCGACACCTCCGTCACCCCGGTGGACGCGCCGAACCGGGTGGACGATCGCGAGGCGGTGAACCCGGTCGGCAGGGTGGACGACATCACCTGAGTCCGGTGGGCTACTCTCGCGCCTTGTGTCTCGGGAGATCGCAATATTCGTCAACCCCACCGCGGGCCGCGGACGTGGCCTCAAGGCCGCGTCGATCGCCGCCGACCTGCTGCGCGACCGGGGGCTGACGCCGCACCAGGTGTCCGCTCCCGGCGCCGCGGAGGGCATCGCCCGGCTGCGCGCGGTGGTCCGCACGGGTGTGGACGCGGTGGTCGCGGTCGGCGGCGACGGCACGGTCGCCGCCGCGCTGCAGGCGGTCGCCGGCACGCCGACGCCGCTGGGCGTGATACCGATCGGCTCCGGCAACGACTTCGCCCGCGCACTGGACCTGCCGCTGGGCGACGTGGCCGCGGCGGCCCGCGTGGTGGCGGATCGGCACATCCGCCCGGTGGACCTGGGCCGGGTCGGCGAGCGCTGGTTCGGCACGATTTTGTGCACCGGCTTCGACTCGCGGGTCAACGAGCGGGCCAACCGGATGACCTGGGCGGGCGGGCGGACCCGCTACAACGCCGCGCTGCTGGGCGAACTCGGCGCGCTGAAGGCGATCGACTACGAGCTGGAACTGGACGGCAAGCCGTTCGAGGTCGAGGCGACGCTGATAGCGGTCGGCAACGGTCGCTCCTACGGCGGCGGCATGCGGATGTGCCCGGGCGCCGACCTCGCCGACGGGCTGTTCGACATAACGGTGGTGGCCGCCTGCGGGCGGGCCGAGCTGTTGCGGGTGTTCCCCAAGGTCTACGGCGGGCGGCACGTGAGCCACCCGCTGGTCACCGTGCACCGGGCCGCGACCGTGTCGCTGAGCGCACGCGGGCTCAGCGGCTGGGCCGACGGGGAGCGCCTGGGCGCACTGCCGCTGACCGCGGACTGTGTGCCGGCCGCGGTCCGGGCGCTGGTCCCCGCGCCGGCCGGCTGAGGCGTACGGCGGGCTTCCCGCGCCGCGGGGCCGTGCCGGGCGGGGCGGATCGCTCGGGTGTGCCGCGGTCGCCTGTTCGACCCGCCGGTCGGCAAGATCGAAAAAAGGTGATCACAGCCGTCGGTCCCGGCCGGTAGTCTGCTTGACGAGATGCCTCTCGATCCCGCACGCGGCACGGACCGCGATACCCAGACGTCCCCGGCCGAGCGCTACGCGGCCGCCCGGCGCCGTGCCGCCGACGAACGCACGAGTCTGCACGCGTTCCGCGAGCAGTACCCCTTCGGTCTCGACTCCTTCCAGGTCGAGGCCTGCCGCGCCCTGGAGGCCGGCAAGGGGGTCCTGGTCGCCGCGCCCACCGGTTCGGGCAAGACCGTGGTCGGCGAGTTCGCCGTGCACCTGGCCCTGGAACAGGGCCGCAAATGCTTCTACACCACGCCGATCAAGGCGCTGTCGAACCAGAAGTTCACCGACTTCCAAAAGCTCTACGGCGCCGCCAACGTGGGCCTGCTCACCGGCGACAACTCGGTCAACTCCGACGCCCCGGTGATCGTGATGACCACCGAGGTCCTGCGCAACATGCTCTACGCGTCCTCGAACGCGCTCGCGGGCCTGGGCTACGTGGTCATGGACGAGGTGCACTACCTCTCCGACCGCTTCCGCGGCGCGGTGTGGGAGGAGGTGATCATCCACCTCCCCGAATCGGTCACCCTGGTCTCGCTCTCGGCGACGGTCAGCAACGCCGAGGAGTTCGGCGACTGGCTGGGCACCGTGCGCGGCGACACCGAGGTCGTGGTCTCCGAGCACCGCCCGGTGCCGCTGTGGCAGCACGTGATCGCGGGCAACCGCACCTACGACCTGTTCACCGACGAGAACCACACCGAGGTCAACCCCGAGCTGGTGCGCCTGGGGCGGATGGACAGCGAGCGGGCCGGGCGCCCGCAGGACCGCTACCGGCGCAACCGCGGCCAGGAGGCCCGACCGGTGCGCAGCCGGATCTGGACGCCCAGCCGCGCCGAGGTGATCGACCGGCTCGACGCCGAGGGCCTGCTGCCCGCGATCACCTTCATCTTCAGCCGCAAGGGCTGCGAGGCCGCGGTCCAGCAGTGCCTGCACGCGGGCCTGCGGCTCAACGGCGACGCGGAGCGGGCCGAGGTGCGCACGATCGTCGAGGCGCGCACCACCGGCATCCCCGACGAGGACCGGCACGTCCTGGGCTACCACTCCTGGCTCGACGCGCTCCAGCGCGGCATCGCCGCACACCACGCGGGCATGTTGCCGACCTTCAAGGAGGTCGTCGAGGAGTTGTTCGTCAAGGGCCTGGTCAAGGCGGTCTTCGCGACCGAGACGCTGGCCCTGGGGATCAACATGCCCGCCCGCTCGGTGGTGCTGGAGAAGCTGGTCAAGTGGAACGGCGAGACGCACGCCGACCTGACCGCGGGCGAGTACACCCAGCTCACCGGCCGCGCCGGGCGACGCGGCATCGACATCGAGGGCCACGCGGTGGTGCTGTGGCACCAGGGCTTCGACGCGGCCCACCTGGCCGGCCTGGCGGGCACCCGCACGTATCCGCTGCGCTCCTCCTTCAAACCGTCCTACAACATGGCGGTCAACCTGGTCGGCCAGGTCGGCCGGCACCGCTCGCGCGAGTTGCTGGAGACCTCGTTCGCGCAGTTCCAGGCCGACCGCTCGGTGGTCGGGCTGACCCGCCAGGTGCAGCGCAACGAGGAGGGGCTGGCCGGCTACCGCGAGGCGATGACCTGCCACCTCGGCGACTTCGCCGAATACGGGAGGCTGCGGCGCGCGCTGAAGGACCGCGAGACGGAGCTGGCCCGCGAGGGCGCCGTCCAGCGCCGGGCCGCGGCCGCCGCGTCGCTGGAGAAGCTCAGGTCGGGCGACATCATCATGGTGCCCACCGGCAAGTACGCGGGCCTGGCCGTGGTCCTGGACCCCGGCACCGACCAGGGCCCGGAGGGGCCGCGCCCGTTCGTGCTCACCGTGGACCGCCAGGCCCGCCGGCTGGCCGGGATCGACTTCCCCGTGCCGGTGGAGGCGATCGACCGGCTGCGCATCCCGCGCTCGTTCAACGCGCGCAATCCGCAGTCCCGCCGCGACCTGGCGTCCTCGCTGCGCACCAAGGCAGGCCACGTGGACCACCCCCGGGGGCGGCGCAAGCAGCGCTCGCCGGCCGCCGACGACGCCGAGTTGGCCCGGCTGCGCCAGGCGATCCGGCAACACCCGTGCCACGGCTGCGACGACCGCGAGGAGCACGCGCGCTGGGCCGAGCGCTACCACCGGCTGCTGCGGGACACGCAGGTGATCGAGAGCCGGATGAAGGGCCGCACGCACACCATCGCGCGCACCTTCGACCGGGTCTGCGCGATGCTCACCGACCTGGGCTACCTGGCGGGCGACACGGTCACCGAGGACGGGCGCCGGCTGGCCCGGATCTACGCGGAGCTGGACCTGCTGACCGCGGAGTGCCTGCGCGAGGGCCTGTGGGAGGAGTTGTCCCCGGCGGAGCTGGCCGCGTGCGCGTCCGCGCTGGTGTACGAGTCGCGGCAGCCCGACGACGCGATGTCGCCGAAGGTGCCGGCCGGGACGACGACGTCGGCGCTGGTCGACATGGTCCGGCTGTGGGGCCACCTCGACGCGTTGGAAGGGCAGCACCACCTCGACTTCCTGCGCGAGCCGGACCTGGGCTTCGCCTGGACCGCGTACTCGTGGGCGTCGGGGATGAGCCTGGACGCGGTGCTCGGCGACGCCGACCTGCCGGCCGGCGACTTCGTCCGCTGGATCAAGCAACTGGTCGACGTACTCGGCCAGATCGCCGCCGCCGCGCCCGACGACAGCAAGGTCGGCGGCACCGCCCGCAAGGCGATCGAGGAGCTGCGCCGCGGCGTGGTCGCCTACTCCTCGGTCGGCTGAGCGGGCGGCGCCCCGCCGGACGCGCCGGATTGTGCCGATCCGCCGAGCGGCCACACGGCGAGTCGGCGCGGTCGCGTACGGTGCGGGGCGGACGTGTTTCCCCAGCCCAGGAGGTCCCACCGTGCGGATCGACGAGTATCAGTCCCATGACGCCACCGGACTCGCGGGCCTGATCGCCCGCGGGGAGGTGAGCGCGGACGAGGTGCTCGACGTCGCCTTCGCCGCGATCAAGGAGCGCGAACCGGCCCTGGGCGCGGTCGTCGCGCTGTGCGAGGAGCAGGCCCGCTCCGCCGTCGCGGGCCTGTTGCCCGGCGTGCTGGCCGGGGTGCCGTACCTGATCAAGGACCTCGAGTGCGACGTGGCCGGCACGCCCACCACCAACGGCTCGCGCCTGTTCGCGGGCGCGCCGGCGAAGCGGGACAGCACGCTGGTCACCCGGCTGCGGGTGGCGGGCGTGCTGATCGTGGGCAAGACCAACACCCCCGAGTTCGGCCTGGGCACCACCACCGAGTCGGCCCTGTTCGGTCCCGCGCACAACCCCTGGCGGCTCGATCACAGCGCCGGCGGCTCCAGCGGCGGCTCGGCGGCGGCGGTCGCGGCGGGCATGGTGCCGGTCGCGCACGCCACCGACGGGGGCGGCTCGATCCGGATCCCGGCCTCGTGCTGCGGGCTGTTCGGCCTCAAGCCGAGCCGGGGCCGGGTCACCGCCGGGCCCGACCGCGGCGAGTCGTGGGCCGGGCTCTCGGTGGCGCACGCGGTCACCCGTACGGTCCGCGACAGCGCGACGCTGCTCGATGTCACCGGCACCCCGGAGCCGGGCGACCCCTACCACGCGCCGCAGCCGGTGGGCCCGTACGCCGCCGAGGTGGGCGCGGACCCGGGGCGCTTGCGGATCGGGCTGATCCTGAACCCCGTGGACGCCGACGTGCTCGTGGACGCCGAGTGCACCCGGGCCGCGCAGGAGGCGGCGGCACTGTGCGAGGCGCTGGGGCACGAGGTGGAGCCGGTCGAATGGCCGGACACGCTGACCCGGCCCGGCGAGGTGATCGCGCCGATCAGCGCCGCGCACATGGCGCGCATGGTGGACCTGCGACTGGCCGAGCTGGGGCGCGAGTTGCGGCCCGGCGATCTGGACGCGGCGACCGAGCTGATCGTGGAGAAGGGCCGGCGGCTGACGCTGGCGCGCTATCTGGCCGCGGTGGACACGATGCACACCATCGGGCGGGCGGTGACCCGGCTGACCGGGCGCTTCGACGTGCTGCTCACCCCGACGATGGCGGTGGTGCCGCCGAAGCTGGGCGAGTTGGACCCCAACCGGGATCCGCGGGCGGCGCTGGCGGGGATGCGCGGCATGGCGGCGTTCACGAGCCTGTTCAACGTCACCGGGCAGCCGGCCATGTCCGTGCCGCTGGGCGGTACGGCCGACGGGATGCCGGTGGGCGTGCAGTTCGCGGGCCGCTACGGCGACGAGACGACGCTGCTGCGCCTCGCCGGGCAGTTGGAGGCGGCGGCGCCGTGGGCCGGCACGGCGCGCCCTCCGCGCTAGCGCTCGGCGGCTCGGGGTGTGCGGCTCAGCGTCGGCACAGGGTGTAGTGCGAGCCGTTCTTGCCCTTGATCTCGGTGCACTCGGCGGTGGAGCCGGGCGGCATCAGCGGCGCGGCAAGGGCACTGGGCACGGTGATGGTCGGGTTCTCGCACCACTTGCCGGCGCCGTTGTCGCACCGGAAGCCGACCTTGTCGTCGTCGGCCCGGAACTCCTTGTCGTCGGCCACCAGCGTCGGCCCGGAGCGGGTCGGCTTGACGGTCGGGGCGGGCCGGGTCGGCGGGCGGGTGGTGGGCGCCGGGCGCGGCGAGGCGGCCGGCGGGGCCGGCTCGGGTGACTGCACCTCGGACGGCTTGGGTGGGGAGGGTTGCGGGGGCTGGGTTTGGGCGGGGGGCGGGGCGGGCGGCAGTGGGGCCGGCGCCGAGGCGGCGACCGGCGGGGAGGGGTGTTTCGGCTTGGGCTTGTCGGTGTCCACCAGGGCGAACGCGGCGACCGCGACGGCGATCACCACCCCGCCCGCGATCAGCGACGAGCGGCCGGCCGTCTGCCCGCCCCGGGCCGCGCCCTTGACCGCGGCGGTGCCCACGCCCGCCCCCGCCGCCGCGCCGCCGACCGCGGCGGCGCCCGCGGCCACGCCGCTCGCGAC
>NZ_JBHTVA010000117.1:0-22400 GCF_042793325.1 Embleya sp. NPDC056575 | reverse complement strand
GAGCAGGGGTCAGTGCCCGGGGATCACGCCGGTCGGGTCGTGGCCGGCACCCGAGGCGCCCGGGACACCCGGGCTCCCCTCGGGTTCGGCGCGAGCGCCGGGTGGGTCGCCGACCACGGGGTCGGCAACCGGGGGCGGGGTCTTGGCGGTCGGGGTCTCGGCGGTCGGCGGCTCCGGGGCCGGGGCACCGGCCGCCGCGCGGGCGGCCTCGGCCCGGACCAGGGCGCTCATCAGCAGGTAGACGTCGAAGGGCATGGCGGAATCTCCCGTGTTCGCGGGCTGCGGAATCGGATCGGCACGCCTGCCCGGCCGATCGCCCACTACGGCGACGGCGGGGCGGCGGTGCCCGCTCAGCAGCGCAGGACCACTGTCCGCGCGGGTGTCGCCGGCCCCACCATCGGATTCGACGCGGTACAGGCGGCTGGCGCGTCCGGGTCGGCGGGCCGAAGTCCGCGCCTGCCGATCGACGTTGCGCTCGACGCGAAGACGGACGGGGGCCGCGACCTCAGGCCGGGCGGGGTACAGCCGGTCGGATCCGCCGGACCCGGCCGACCGCCCGAGTCCTCCGCAGGCGTGTCCTCGGCGTCGACGGGGGCCGCGTACCGGGTGGTACCGGCGGCACACCGATCCGGATCCCACCCGTCGACGCGCACCCCGGCACCGGCGGCGTGCGCCGCGTGCAACAGGGCCACCAGCGCGACGAGTACGACCACCAGGCGCACGCCGTGCCGCGACACAGCACCACCGGCCGTGACGCGCGCCATCGTGACCTCCTTCGGAACCGCCCTCCGAGAGAACCCCCGATTCCGGCCACGGGCACGCCGGCAAGGCCGAGAACCCCGGAATTTCACCCGATCCGGCGAACTCTTTCGGCCGACTCGAAGCCGCGAGCACATGCCGGCTCCTCGGGTCGCCGGTGCTCCGGTAAACGGATGAATCCTCCTAATGGACTACTCATCCGCTTTGCCGATAACGTCGCGCGCATGGACGACACGGCCTCCCCTCATCGCCCCACACGGCGCAAGGACGCGACCCGCAACCGGCGGCGCATCATGGACGCCGCGCGGGTGCTCGTGCGCGGGGGCAGGCCGCCGCAACTGAACGCGGTCGCCCTGGCCGCCGATGTCGGTGTCGGCACCGTCTACCGGCACTTCCCCACCCCCGAGGCGCTGCTGGAGGCACTGGCCGCCGACCGCTTCGCCGCGCTGGTCCGTCAGGCCCGCGAGGCAGCCGGACTGCCCGACCCGCGAAAGGCGTTGCGCGCCTTCCTCGGCGACGCGCTGGACGCCTACATACAGGACGAGGCCTTCGCCGCCGCAGCCTCCGACCCCGGCGCGGCCACCCCGGAGACGCTGGACCTTCGGGGCCAACTGCTGCGCGCCACCGGCGACTTGCTCGCCCGTACCGCCGACGCCGAGGTGCTGCGCCCGCCGCTGGGACCCGCCGACCTGCTGCTCCTGCTCCACGGCCTCGGCTTCGCCGTCCGCCACTCCCCCGACCGCGACGATCCGGAGCTGGCCGCCCGCTACCTCGACGCCCTGCTGACCGGGATACTGGTCCGGCCGCCGGCCGACGCACCCGTACCGGCGCCTTAGCCGACACCCGCGCGCGAGACCCGACGCCCTGCGAGGCCGGCCCGACACGGCACCGGATCACCCGAAGCGGACAGGTCCGCGGCCTATCGTGGCCGCGTGCACAAAACGCCTGTACCGGGACGGCGCGCGGTGGTACTCGGCATCGTCGCGGCGGCGACCGGTTGCTCGTCATCGGGAAGTCGGCACACCGAGCCGACGCCCTCGGGCAACCCGCCGAGCCGGAGCCCGACCGCGAGCCCGAGTCCGACCACGACCGGCACCGCGCCGGCCGCCCCTGCCGCACTGCCCGTGGCCACCGCCTGGGCACCCAACCCCGGCGACGTGCAACCCCACGTCAAACAGCGGGCGGTCACCCTGGTGTCCGCGCTCGGCACGTGGCCGCCGGGCGAACAGGGGGTCGCCGCCGCGCGGGCCCGGATCGCCGCGCTGGGATACGCCCCGGCCCTCGCCGACCAGGCCGGGCCGATGCTCGCGGACGCGCCGGAGGCCGTCATCGAGGTGGTCGACGCCCAGTACGGCGGCATCCTCGACAACACCGCCAGTGTCCTGGTCGTCTGCCGCTCGTGGATCCGCGGCGCGGGAGGGAGCACGGTGGCCGACGGCGTGACCGTAGACGTACGACTGAGCCGGGCCGAGCCCGACTGGACGGTCACCGCCCTGCACCCCTCGACGCCGGGAACGGCCGCCGCCACCCCTTCCGCCCAGGAGACCCGCGTCCTGGCCGACCCGCGCATCACGCTGCCGCCCGCCGCGGCCGCCGACCTGCGCGCCGGCACCGTCCACACATCCGTACTGACCGCACTGGAAACGCTCGCCGAACGGCACACCGTCGACGTGAGCATCCTGCGCTCCGGACACCCGATCGACGTCTTCGGCACCACCCGCCCCAGCGACCACCCCGTCGGCCGCGCCGTGGACGTGTGGCGCGTCGACGGCCGGGCGATCGTGGATCCGGCCACCCCACGATCCCTGGTCGAGAGCTTCATGCGCGCGGGCGCGGCGGCAGGCTCGTACAACGTCGGCGGCCCGTACCGACTCTCCGGCGCGGCCTTCTTCAGCGACGACACCCACCAGGACCACGTCCACCTCGGATTCCGCACCTGAACCCCCGACGCGTGTCTTCGAACACCCGCCGCGCCCGCCGGCGAGGCAGAATCGAAGTGGCGCCCGATTCGTTGGCTTTTCACCCGCTTGAGCGCTTCCCTCGGGCCATCCACGAGGCCCGCCGCCAGGTCCCCCACGAGGGAGGAATCGATGACCAGGACCAGCGCCGGCACCCGATTCGGCACCGATCGCGGCCTGGTGGGCCGCATGCTCGCCACCATGTTCCTGCTCGGCCTGCTCTACGTGGTCTTCGTGGGCACGCTCGTGGTCGTCCTGGGCCGGGCCTGGCCGATCGCGGTCGTCCTGATCGGCGGCGTGTTCGTCGCCCAGTTCTGGTTCAGCGACAAACTCGCCGCGTTCGCGATGGGTGCCCGCGAGGTCACCCCCGAGGAGCAGCCGGAACTGCACGGCGCGGTGGACCGGCTCTGCGCGCTCGCCGACATGCCCAAGCCGCACGTGGCGGTCGCCGACTCCGACGTGCCCAACGCGTTCGCCACCGGCCGCAACCGGAAGAACACGGTCGTGTGCACCACCACCGGGCTGCTCCGCCGCCTGGAGCCCGCCGAGTTGGAGGGAGTGCTCGCGCACGAGCTCTCGCACGTCGCGCACAAGGACGTCGCGGTGATGACGATCGCGTCCTTCCTCGGCGTTCTGGCCGGGCTGCTCACCCGCGTCGGTGTGCAGTTCGGGCTCTTCGGCGGGATGCGCCGCGACCAGAACACCGCGGTCCTGATGCTGGTGGTGACCGCGGTGAGCGTGGCCGTGTACGCGCTGAGCTTCGTACTGATCCGGACCCTGTCGCGCTACCGCGAGTTGTGCGCGGACCGCTCGGCGGCGCTGCTCACCGGGCGGCCCTCGGTACTCGCCTCCGCGTTGACCAAGATCAGCGGCACCATGGCCCGGATCCCGACCCGGGACCTGCGCCGGGCCGAGCCGTTCAACGCGTTCTTCTTCGCACCGGCGATCGCCTCCAAGGAGAGCCTGGCCAACCTGTTCGCGACCCACCCGACCCTGGAACGGCGGCTGGAGCAGTTGGCGCGGATCAGCGCCGAACTCGGCGGTGCCGCCTGATGGGCTTGTTCGACTCGCTCTTCGGCCGGAGCAGGGCGGTCACGCCCGATCTCGACCAGCTGTTCGGCCTGCCCTCGGCGGCGATCACGCTGGAGACGGCGGTCGGCTTCCGGCCCACCGGCGCCGGGGCGGTGTGTTTCGCCACGGTCGAGGGCGGCACGTTCGACCGGGTGCTGCGCGACCTGGACGAACTGCTCGACGGGTTGCGGAGCAGCCGGGACGACTACGGGTACACCTGGCTGCTCGCCGAACGGCCGCCGGCGGACACGGGGTCGCTGGTGACCGACCTGCACGCGATCAACTCGGCGCTGGAGGACGGCGGTTTCGGTCCGCAACTGCTCTGCTCGCTGGCCGCGTTCGGGCATCCCGACGGCCGCCGGCTCGCCCTGGTCTACCTGTACAAGCGGGGCACCTTCTATCCGTTCGCCCCGGTGCCGGGCGGGCACGAGAAGCGGGACAGCGCGTTGGAGCTGCAGGTGGGCGCGGCGGTGACCGACGATCTGCGACTCGAACCCGACCTGTCCCGGTGGTTCCCGGTGTGGGGCGCCCCGGGGCTGTGAGCGGCGCGGGCCGCTCGGGTCCGTGCCGGGTACATCCGGACCGGGTCGTGATCCCCATCGATGCGCGGGCGGCGTATTATAGCTCTCAAACCACAAGCTGCCGCCACACCGGGCTCCCGAGCCGCGACCACCACCTCGTGCTCGTCCGACCGGCGGCTCTTCGTGTCGACGCGCGACCCCGAGGGCGACACGGAGACCGGCCCCCGGTGTGCGCGGCGACACCGGCCGTCGATCGTCGCGCACCCGCGGTCGGGTGGATGTGTGTGGAGGAGCCATGAGGAGCATCGGCGAATCGACGACCGTGGATCCCGAGGTGTTGCACTGCGCGATGTTCGGTGTGCGGTTCCCCGCCCGCCCGGCGGCGCTGAGCGCGGCGGCCACGATCAACGGAGCCGCGGTCTGGGTGGCTCGGGCCTTGGCAGCCCTGCCGGAGCGCGCGTACGAAGGACCCAATCAGGTCTGCATGGCCCTGTGCGGTCGGCACGCGGGCCTGGATCCGGGGTTGTGAGGGCACCGACCGTGATCACCGCCGGATCGCCTCACCGCCGGATCGTCGACGGGGCCTCCACCTCCAGATATCGCCGACCACCCCTGCCCCGATACTCCAACACCACCCAGCCCAGCTCGCCCAACACCAGCGCGCACCCGTGCAGTGCCCGCTCCGCCTCGTGAGCGGCGCCGCTGCCGCGCGGGCCGGGCCATTCGACCCGGACCACCCGGGGGTGGTCGCCGGTGGTGACGCGGTATCCGGTGGCGGTCGGCTGTCCGCGCTCGTCCAGGGCGGACGGCGCTACGCCGGCGGCCTCCAGGGCCAGCGCGACGGCGCGCACCATCCGCACCCGCTCCCACTCGGCCGGCGTCGCGCGCGGGTCGACGGCGCCGCTGTTCACCACGTCGCGAATCCGCAGCAGCGCCTCGAACGCGTCCCGCACGGCCGCCGCGCGCTCCGGCGTGCCCACCACCGGTACGGTTTCCGCGCCGGTGGCCGGCTCGAAGCCCGCCGCCTCGGGCGATTCCCGGCCGGTCACCGTCGATCCCCCACCACGGCCGTCACAACCATCCGCGTTCGACCGCGTAGCGGGCCGCGGCGTGCCGGCTCGGGGCGCCCACCTTGATCATCGCCGAGGACAGGTAGTTCCGTACCGTCCCGGCGGCCAGGTGCACCCGGCCGGCGATGTCGCGCACGCTCAACCCCTCCCGGGTCAGCCGCAACACGTCCAACTCGCGCTCGGACAACGGGCAGTCCAGTATCAACGCCGCCGCCGCGATCTCCGGATCCACGTGCCGGTGTCCCGCGTGCACGTCGCGAATCACCTGGGCCAGGTGCGCGGCCGGCCGCGACTTGGGCACGAATCCGCTTACGCCCACCCGCAGCGCCCGGGTGAGCACGCCGGGGCGGGCGTGTCGGGTGACCATCACGATCCGGGTGTCGGGGCGCCCGGCCAGGATGCGGCCGGCCGCCTCCAGACCGTCGGGGCCGCCGGGCATCTCCAGGTCCATCACCACCACGTCGGGCACGTGCCGGGCGGCCTCGGCGATCGCGGCCGTCCCGTCGGCGGCCTGGGCGACCACGGTCAGGTCCGGCTCCAGGTCCAGGAGTTGGCCCAGCGCGCCGCGCAACATCGCCTCGTCCTCGACCAGCACCAGGCGGATCACGCGGGGGCCTCCGTACGGTCGGCGACATCGAGTCGGGCCACCACCTCGAAGACGCCGAGGCCGGCCGAGGCGCGCAACTCGCCGCCGTGGCCGCGCAGCCGGGCGTCCAGGCCGGCCAGGCCGGTGCCGCCGGGGCGCTTGCCGTGCGTCGCGCCGTCGTTGCGGATGGTGAGCCGGCGGCCGTCGGCGGACACGTCGATCGAGGCGGTGGTGGCCGCCGAATGCCGCAGGATGTTGGTCGTGGCCTCCCGCACCACCAGGCCGAACAGCGTATCGGCCCGGTCCGGCAGCGGTGGTGGGCCCGCGTAGCGGCACTCGATCCCGGCCGCCGTCAACACCGCCGCCGCGTTGGCCAGTTCGGCGGCGAAGGACACCTCGCGGTAGCCGTGTACCAGGTCCCGGGTGTCGGTCACCGCCTCGCGGGCCAACGCCTCCACCTCGCCCATCTGCGCGGCGGCGGCCGACGGGTCCATCTCGACCAGCCGCCGGGCGAGTTCGCTCTTGACCGCGATCAGGGTCAGCGTATGGCCCTGGATGTCGTGCAGATCCGCGGCGAACCGCAACCGTTCGTTGGCCACGGCCAACTCGCCCGCGATCCGGCGCGCGTCGTCGAGTTCGACGAACTGGCGCCAGACCCAGTCGTTGAGCACGCAGGTCACCGTCACACCGGCGGTGACGACGAGCGCGCCGATCGTCTGATCCGGAGCCTGCCTCGGCGACGGTCCGAGGAGTATCGGCAGCGCCACCATCACCGCCAGGCCCGCGGCCAGGACCCGCCACCGACGGCCGCGCGCGTACATCGTCAGCAGTCCCACGGCGGTGGCGAGCGGCATCGGCCAGGGGAATATCGCGTCGTGGGCCAGCGCCGCGGCGGAGACCCCGAGGGCCACCGCGCAGGTCACCACGAGGAGGCCGCGCGGCGGCGTGCCGGCCCAGTGCCGGGCGGTGGCGAACAACAGTCCACAACAGCCGACCGCGGCCGAAGCCAACGGCCACCCGTTGTCGCCGTGGACCGCCTCGACCACCGCGAGCACCGCGGGGATGCCGGGGACCAGCACCACGGCCGACAGCAGCGACCACGCGGTGAAGCGGCGTGCCCGTCGCATCGTGGAGGAGACCATGTGCCCAGCGTAGGTGTGCGGCCGAGGCCCGCTCCCGGTGATCGGTCATCGGCGGGCATGACATTTGTCAGCCGGGGAGCGGACACCGGGCCACTATCGAGCGCGGATGGCCGGGCACACGCTGGGGTCATGGATGCGACGATGATCGAAGTACGCGGACTGCGTTGTTCGTACGGCGGCTTCGAGGCCGTCTCGGGCATCGACCTCGACGTGCGGCGGGGCGAGGTGTACGCCCTGCTGGGTACCAACGGCGCGGGGAAGACCACCACGCTGGAGACCCTGGAGGGCCATCGCCGGCCGACCTCCGGGTCGGTGCGGGTGCTCGGCGGCGATCCGCGCTCGACGGCGGTGCGCTTGCGGACCGGGATGATGCTCCAGGAGTCGGGGTTCGCGGCCGAGTTGACGCCGATCGAGACGCTGCGGCTGTGGGGGCGGGTCGCCCGGCGCGAGGACGACGACGAGGCGTTGATCGACCGGCTCGGGCTGACCCGGCGGCGCGACGTCCGGGTGGACCGGTTGTCCGGCGGCGAGCGGCGGCGGCTCGACCTGGCGATGGCGGTGTACGGGCGGCCGGAACTGCTGTTCCTCGACGAGCCGACCGCCGGGCTCGATCCGCAGACACGCGATCTCCTGTGGGACCTGCTGCGCGAGTTGTCGGCGGGCGGCACCACGGTGGTGCTGACCACGCACTACCTGGAGGAGGCGAGCACGCTGGCCGATCGGATCGCGATCATGCGCGAGGGTCGGATCGCGATCGAGGGCACCCTGGCCGAACTGCTCGCCCCGTACCCCGCGCGGATCTCCTTCGACCTGCCCGACGGGCCGGCCGCGACCGATCTGCCGCTCGCGGTGGACGTGGCCGGCAGTCGGGGAGATCGGGTCACCGTGACCACCGACGCACCGGAGCGCGCCATGGCTACGCTGCTCGCCTGGGCGGACGGGCGCGGCGTGCGGCTGCGCGGCCTGGTGACCCGGCCGGCGACGCTGGACGACGTCTTCCGGGCCGTCGCGGGCCCCGCGTCGACTGGGGTAGCGGCGTGAAGGGCACCGCGTGGCGGGCCGTGGCCGCCGCCGAACTGCGCATCATGCTGCGCAACAGGGCGGTCGCGGCCACGGTGGTACTGGTGCCGCTGTTCGTCGCGTTCACCGCCCTGGCCTCGCCGACGCCGGACACGGTCGCGCATTCCGTGTTGTTCATGCTGCTGATCGGGGTGCACGCGACACTCGCCACCACACTCGCGGCCCGGCGCAAGGACCTGTTCCTCAAACGTCTGCGCAGCGGCGCGGACCCCGACGCGTCGGTCATCGTCGGGCTGGTGCTGCCGGCGATCCTGGTCACGTGCGGCCAAATCGTGGTGTTGGTGGCCGTGTTGTCGCACACCGCTCTGTCCGCGCCCGACAATCCGGCGCTGCTCGTCCTGGCGATCGTGAGCGGGGCGCTGATGTGTACGGGGGTCGCGATGGCCACCTCGGCGTTCACCGCGTCGGCGGAGCAGGCGCAGATCACCACGATGCCGTTCCTGGTCGTCGCCATCGGCGGCAGCCTGCTGGTCCGGGACCGTGCCCCGGAAAACCTGCGATGGCTCGGCTACCTGGTCCCCGGCGACGGCGTGGTGGACCTCGCGACCGGGGCCTGGGAAGGGATGGGCGTGGGCGCCGCGTTCCTGGCCCTGGCGTCGGTGACCGCCTGGACGCTGATCGGCGCCGTGCTCGGCGTCCGGCTGTTTCGCTGGGAGCCTCGGCACTGAGCAGAGCATGCCGCGGCACCGGGCGGGCCCCGGCATCGGGCGGACCTCGGCACCCAACGGCGCCGGCATCGGGTGGGACCGGGCGCCGAAGACGATCTCGGCGCCCGGTCCGCCGGGCTCAGGTCCCGCAGTGCCCGGGTGGGGTGCGGGTGCCCAGGGCGATGTCGAACGCGGAGACGAGCAGCGGGAGGGAGTCCGCGGTGGCCTGGTTGATCGTGCCGGTGACGGAGATGCGACGGTCGGGCAGATACGCCTGGAAGGCGCCGAAGAAGCCCTGGTGCAGCCAGACTTCCCGACCCCGGACCTCGAACCTGTAGATGCCCAGGGCCAGTTGTCCGTCCGGGCCGGCGGTGAGCATGGTCGCGAGGGTGTTCGGATCGCGGAACAGGCGGCCCTCGAACAGGCCCCGGACGAAGCGGGTCAGATCCGCCGAGGTGGCGACCAGCCCTCCGCCGCCGAAAGTATCGAAGGTGGGGTTGAAGTCGCGGGTGTCCACGTCGCCGATGTAGGCGTGGGACAGCGGGCCGCCGCGCGAGTGTTCCCAGTGTTCGAGGTAGGTGTCCCGCATGCCCAGCGGATCCAGGACGAGGTCCCGATAGACCCGGTGCAGCGGTTTTCCGGTGACCCGCTCGATCACGAAGCCGGCCAGCACATATCCGGTGTCGGAGTAGTGCGATCCGGTGCCCGGCGGGAAGTACGGAGTGCCGTGCGTGATCGCGTGGTCCACCAACTCGGCCGGGGTCCATGTGCGGCCGGGGTCCGCCCGTACCTCGTCCTGCCAGGTGGGGTCGGTGGCGTAGTCGTACAACCCGGCCGAGTGGTCGAGGAGTTGGCGCACCGTGATGCGCGCGCCGTAGTCGACGCCGCCGAGCACGTGTACCCGCTCCACCAGCGCCGGGTCGAGGTAGCGGCCGATCGATGCGTCGAGGTCGAGCCGACGCTGTTCGGCCAGGCGCAGCACGGTGGCCGCGGTCACCGTCTTGGTCACGCTGGCGGTACGGAACGTGTCGCCGACCCGCAGCGCGCGGCCACCGACGGCGAACTTCCCGGCGGCGTCGGCGAAGCGCAGCCCGGGCCCGCGAACGTCGAGGATCACACCGGGAATCGGGTCGCGCGCGGTATCGCCGACCAGTGCGCGCAGCTGCCGCTCGATCGACGGCCCGCACGGGCGGGCCGCGGTGGGGTCGGTCGGGAGGGCCGCGAAGGCCGTGCCGGGCAGCAGGGCGACGATCATGGCCGTACCAGTGAGCACGAGGGCCCGGAAGGACGAGCCGAGGTGGCGCCTCATCGGGACATCGTCCCCTCGGCACCGGTCGAGGCGGCGGGCACGCGTCGGGCCCGGGCGGTGCGTACCACGTCGGCGAGTACGAGGGCCGCGACGACGCTCAGGACGCAGACGACCACCGGCGCCGAGTCGGGCGAGGCGACCACGGCGAGGAAGACCAGGCCGAGCAGCACGAGCACGGCGATGCTCAGCCAGGGAAACAGCCACATCCGCACCGTGAGTTGCCTCGGATCCTCGCGCTCGAACCGTCTGCGCAAACGCAGTTCACTGGCCGCGACCACGAGGTAGAGCACCAGGGTGAGCAGTCCGGCCGACTCCAGGAGGAAGTCGAACACGTCCCCGGGGGAGATCGTGTACGAGGCGAGGATCAGTACGGCGGCGGCGATCGCGCCGCCGGCCACCGCCCCGGCGGGCACTCCCGAGGGGCGCAGCCGGGCGAGCCGGGCCGGGGCGTCGCGGCGGCGGGCCAGCGACATCAGCATGCGCGAGGAGCCGTACACGCCCGCGTTCAGGATCGAGGTGACCGCGACCAGCACCACCACGTCCATCAACCGGCCGGCGCCGGCGATGCCGAACCGGTCGATGGCGGTGGCGAACGGGCTGTGTCGGCCGTCGGTGGGCACCTCTCGCCACGGCACCACGGCCACGATCAGCGCCACGGAGCAGACGTAGAAGATCAGCACCCGCCAGGCCACGGTAATCGTGGCCCGGGCCACCTCGCGGGCGGGTTCGGCGGATTCGGCGGCGGCGATGGTGACGATCTCGGCGCCGAAGAAGGAGAAGACGACCACGACCATCGCGGTCGTCACGGCCGTCCAGCCGCGCGGCGCGAATCCGCCGTCGTCCCACAGCCCGGTGAGCCCGTGGCCCGCGTCGCCGCCGCCCCAGAACCCGGCCACGTACAGGATCGCCACCAACAGGAACCCGACGATCAGCGCGATCTTGACGCAGGCCAGCCAGAACTCGGTCTCGCCGAAGGTGCGCACCGAGACCAGGTTGGCGGCGGCCACGGCCGCGATCAGCACAAGCGCGCCGAGCCACAGCGGCAGGCCGGGGACGAAGGATCGCGCCAATCGGGCGCCCGCGACCGCCTCGAAGGCGATCACGGCGACGGTGAAGACCCAGTAGCTCCAGCCGACCACGAAGCCGGCCCGGTCGCCGAAGGCCATCCGCGCGTAGCCGGCGAACGAGTCGGTGGCGGGCCGCGCGGCGGCGAGTTCGCCGAGCATCCGCATCACGAGCACCACGACCAGGCCACCGACCGCGTAGGCCAGGGCGGCGGCGGGACCGGCGTCGCCGATCACCTTGCCACTGCTGACGAACAGCCCGGCGCCGATGATGCCGCCGAGGCCGATCATGGTCATGTGCCGCCGGCGCAACCCGGTCCGCAACCGTTCGCCGGAGCCGCCGGGGGCCTCGGGACCGGGCCCGGCCTGCGTACGCTCCGTCGCCGGAGTGGCGAACCGGTGGTCGGCGACCGGCGGTTCGGGCACCGGGGCCGGCGTGTCGGCGATGTGCATGAGGATTCCTCCCTGCTTCACGGACCTCGCGACGCGGTGCCGGGAGGCCGAACGATCGGGGGACGCACACGTGCGAGTGCGCGCAAGTGCGGGGCGGATCGAGGGTCGGATCGAACACAGCGGGTGGGGTCGGGTCGGGCGCGGCAGCGGGGTGGGGTCGGGCGGCGCCGCCGGCGGCCCCGCCGGCTCAGCTCGCGTCGACCGGTGCCGCGCCCCGCACGCCGGTGTCCTCGGCCCGGTCGCCCGCCGTCTCGGCGCGGGCTCGCAGCGCGCCCTTGTCGACCTTGCCGTTGGGGAGCAGCGGCAATGCGGCGCAGAGTTCGAAGACCTTCGGGACCTTGTAGTTGGCCAGGCGCGCGCGGACGTGCTCGCGCAACGCGGCCGGGTCGAGGCCGGGGTCGCGGGGGACGACGAAGGCGTGACCGATCCGACCCCACAGCGGGTCGGGGACGGCCACCACCGAGGCCGCCGCGACGCCGGGGTGTTCGTCGAGCGCGGACTCCACCTCGCGCGGCGCCACGTGGTAGCCACCGGAGCGGTACACGTCGGACATCCGGCCGTGCAGAATCAGGTTGCCGTCGGCCCGCAGCGTGCCGCCGTCGCCGGTGTGCAGCCAGCCGTCCGGGGTGAAGGCCGCCGCGCTCTCCGCCGGCAGCCGCCAGTAGCCCGCCATCACGAAGTCGCCGCGCACCTGCACCTCGCCCGCCTCGCCGACCGCGCAGGCGGCTCCGTCCGGTCGGGCCACCCGTACCTCGTAGCCGGGTTCCGGCCGGCCGACGGTTTCCACCAGGTCGGCCAGGGGCGCGTCCGGGTCGGAGTAGGTCACCGATCCGGTGGTCTCGGTCAGTCCGTACCCGGTGGACACCGCGGCGCCGATCCGGGCCAGCGCCTCGGCGGTGGCCGGCGGGCAGGCCGCCCCGCTCCACACCACCCGCCGTAGCGAGGACAGGTCGTGTGTGGCGAACCCCGGTGTGGCCAGCGCGAGTTGGAACATCACGGGGATCTGGCCCCACATCGCCACGCGTTCGCGTGCGATCAGTGCGAGCGTCTGCTCGGGATCGAAGTGCTCGGCGAAGCACAGGGTGCCGCCCTGAACGAGGGTGGATACGCACAGGTCGCCGACGCAACCCACGTGGTTGATCGGCAGGTTGCACAACACCCGTTCGCCGGCCGCCACATCCCAGTGTCCGGCCTGCACTCCGGCACAGCGGGTGAGGCCACGATGGGTCAGCAGCGCGCCCTTGGGTCGGCCGGTGCTGCCGGAGGTGTACACGAGCAGCGTGGGCGCGAGCGGATCGCGCGCGGCCCGGATCGGCGCGAGGTCGCGGCCGGCGCCGCGGGCGGTGTACTCGGACCGGGACACCCGCCGGGGCAGCCCGACTCCGACCGGATCGGGGGTGACCAGGGTGCGGATCGACGGTTGCCCGGCGATCAACTCGCGCAGGTCCGCCTCCCGCAGGTCGTCCCCGCGCGGTTCGGCGGCGGGAACGACCACCAGCACGCTCGGCTCGGCGTCGGCCAGCACGCGGCGCAGTTCGGCGACCCGATAGCGCGGGTTCAGGCCGAGCCAGATCGCGCCGAGGCTCGCGGTGGCGAGGAAGACCTCCAGGAACTCCGGTCGCGGCCCGGCGAGCATCGCCACCCGGTCGCCCGGCCCGACCCCGTCCGCGCTCAGCGCCCGAGCGAACTCCTCGACACTGTTCTGCAGTTCGCGCCAGGTGCGCGAGGTCTCGCCGAAAATCGCGGCCGGTTCGTGCGGACGACGCGCACTCCAGTGGCGCAGGTGGTCGTCGACGAACGGCAGGTCGGGGGCGCTCATCGGGTCGCCTCGTCGCCGGTGTCGGCCGGTTGGGCCAGGCCGAGCCAGCGGGCGACCACGGCCGGGCCCTCCGCGTCGTCGGTCTCGATCGCGACGTCGTAGCCGAGTACGATCCGCCCGTCCCGACCGGGCGCGTCCCCGGGTCGCGGGCGCACCTCGTGCAGGGTGAACCGCCCGCGCACCCGCGACCCGACCCGCACCGGCCGCACGAACCGCACCCGGTCGAAGCCGTAGTTGAGCGCGTAGCCCAGGCCCTCGGGCGGCGCGACCTCCTCGAGGAAGCGCACGCAGTGCGCCAGCAGGAACGAGCCCTGGACGATCGTGCGTCCCTCGAACGGGCTGTGTTGGCGAGCCCGTTCGGGGTCGTTGTGCAGCCAGTCCCGGTCGCCGGTCAGGTCCGCGTAGGCGTCGACCGCGGGCTGATCGATGCGCCGCCACCCGGTCACGCCCAGTTCGCGACCGACCCACCCGGCCGCGTCGGTCAGCACGAAGGGTGTGCCGGCCAACCCGGCACCCGGTCG
This sequence comes from Embleya sp. NPDC056575, assembly GCF_042793325.1. Lineage (NCBI taxonomy): Bacteria > Bacillati > Actinomycetota > Actinomycetes > Kitasatosporales > Streptomycetaceae > Embleya > Embleya sp. NPDC056575. The sequence continues at coordinate 8,400 of NZ_JBHTVA010000117.1, read as the reverse complement.
GCCGGACCCGTCGGCGGAGGCCGGCATTCCGGTTTCGTGATGATGGGACGGCACGGTCATCGTAGGTCTCCTCGTTCGGGCGTGGATCTTCCCGGACCGGGCCCGCCGGCGATCAGGGCGCCGGCGGGCGGTCGGTCCCCGGCGTCGGCGGCGACCCGGCGGCGGGAAGTGCATCGAACGTACGGCGCCGATCGGGCACGATCCATGTGCCGGTAAACATCACCGAAAGCCATTCGGTGTGCGTGGTGACATCGCCGCGGGACGATCCCGGCCTACCATCGGAGCGTGTCAGCACCCACGGCCGGCCCCGATCCGGACGTCCCGCGTTTCCCGCCGCCCACCGCCGCGCTCGCCGAGGTCGCGACCCGACTGCTCGCCACCGGCCTGGACGCGCTCACCGTGGCCTTCGTGCGCGAGATCGCCCGCGACGAGCCCGCGTACCGCACCGGCCAGGTGCCCGCCCGCGACCTGCGCGACATGACGTCGCGCGAACTGCGCTCGGCGCTGGAGTATCTGGCCGGTGTCGCCGATTCGAGCCGGACCATGGACGGGCTGCGCGTCACCGGCCGACACCGCGCCGAACAGGGGCTCCCCCTCGACTCGTTGCTGCACGCGTACCGGATCGGCGGCCGGGTGTTGTGGAGTGGCATGGTCGCGGACGCGCGCGCGGCCGGCTCGCCCTCACTCGACGCGCTGCTCGACGACGTGGCGCGCGCCTGGGAGTTCACCGACATGGTGGCGGGCGCGGTGGCGCACGCCTACCGCGTCACCGAGGCCGCGCTGAACCGCCGCGACGACCGCCGCCGCGCCGAACTGCTCGACGCCCTGCTCTCCCCCACCGGCGCGACGGCCGCGCACGCGGAGGCCCTGGGGCTGCCACCCGCCGGCCCGTACACGGTCGTGGTCCTGGAACGCGGGACCGGCACCGGCATCCGCGCACACGACCCGGAATCGGCGCTCCGGCTACGCGGCGTCGAATCGGCCTGGCACGACCGCGGCGGCCGTACGATCGGCGTCGTCGCGCTCACCGGCCGCGACAACCACGTCCTGTCCGAGGCCGAACTGGCCGCGCTGCTGGGCCCGTTGATCCCGTCCCGGGTGGGCATCGGCCCGCGCTGCCCGAACCCCGCGGACCTGCCCGCCGCCGCGCCATTGGCCGACCTCGCGCTGCGCACCCTCGCCCCGGACCGGCCCGGCATCGCCGTCCTCGACGACCGCCTGCCCCAAGCCCTGCTCACCGCCCACCCGGACCTGGCCGACCGCCTGGCCCACCGCGTCCTCGGCCCGGTCCTGGCATTGCCCCCGGACACCCGGGATCGACTGCTCGGCACGCTGCGCGCATGGTACGACTGCGCCGGCTCCGTCCCGGCCACCGCCGAACGGCTCAACTACCACCGCAACACCGTGCTGCAACGCCTGCGCCGGGTCGAACAACTCACCACCCTGTCCCTGCGCCGGCCCGAGGACACGGCCGTCCTGCACCTGGCTTTGCACGCCACCCCGTAGCCCCCGATCGCCGGCCCACACGATCGCCGATGGCCGGTCGGCGAGGGGCGGGCGGCGAGGGGCGGGCGGCGCTCGACCGGGGCGCTCCAATCGCCCACTCCGCTCCCACAACTAGCCAGAATATGCCGATTGTTCGGCCTTCGTTGCCGCAGAGCCGTTCCGCTGTGAGGGTGTTCCTCGCTCGGGCGACGAACCCGGCGCGCCGGCGATCGGTTTCGTCGTCGCGGCCCGTCTTCCACCCGAGGAGCCTCGATGCAGCGCAGAACGCTGACGGTCGGGTCGGTCCTGGCCCTGCTGGTCGGCCTGGTGATCGGCACCACCACACCCTCGAACGCGACCCCGCCACCGAACTCCCCCGCCGCCGCCCGCGCCGCCGCGATCGACGCGGCCGACCGCGCCGTCTCCGGCGACTCGGGCAACCTCGCCAAGGCACCCGGCGAGCGGTACCGGCGGGGCATGGTGACACCCTGGCTCGACGACCTCTACTCGATCGCCTACACCCGCACCTATCGCGGCCTGCCCGTGGTCGGCGGCGACGCCGCCGTGTTGGCCGACGGCACCGGCCGGGTCCGGGCCGTGGAGACCGCCGACGGCCCGCGCATCGACGTACCGACCGAGCCGACCGTACCCGCCGCGACGGCCGAGGCGAGCGCTCGTGCCCGGCTGACCGCGGTGGAGCGGGTCGACGCGCCCCGCCTGGTGGTGCAACTCGGACCCGATGCGGCCCACTTGGCCTGGGAGACGGTGGTGGCCGGCCGGGTCGGGAACACGCCCGGCAGGCTGCACGTGTTCGTCGACGCCCGATCCGGTGCGGTGCTCGACGCGGCGACCTTCGACGACGTACGGGCCGGCACCGGGCACAGCAAGTGGAACGGCCCGAACCCGATCACCATCACCACCGCCTCCAGCGGTTCCACCTACTTCATGCAGGACCTGACCCGACCGGGCCTGAGCTGCGCCAAGTACAACGCCGGAGTGTTGACCAAGGCCGTCGACGACTGGGGCAACGCGGACCCGACCACGATCGAGACCGGCTGTGTCGACTCGATGTGGGCCGTGCAGAAGGAATGGGACATGCTCCGCGACTGGCTGGGCCGCAACGGGCACGACGGCAACGGCCGCACGCTCCCGGTCGTGGTCGGACTTCCCCAGGTCAACGCCTACTCCGACGGCTCCAAGGTGGTCATCGGCCACGACGTCAGGGGCCAATGGCTCGGCGCGATGGACATCGTGGGCCACGAATACGGACACCTCGTCGACGCGGCGACCCCGGGCTATCCGTTCAAGGAGTACGGCCTCAGCGAGGGCACCGGCGACATCTTCGGCGCGCTGACCGAGTTCTACGCCAACGAACCGGCGCCGTTCGACACCCCGGACTACACCGTCGCCGAGATGGTCGACATGGGCGGCGGCACGCCGCTGCGGTACATGTACAACCCCTCGCTGGCCGGCGACCCGAACTGCTACACCTCGCCGATGCCGCCGGACGAGCACAGGTCGTCGGGCCCGCTGAACCACTGGTTCTATCTGCTCGCGGAAGGCTCCAACCCCGGTGGCGGCAGGCCCAACAGCCCGACATGCAACAACTCCACGGTCACCGGTGTGGGCATCAAGATGGCCGGAAGAGTCTTCTACGGCGGCCTGTTGACGCGGCCGGCCGGCACCGACTACCGGAAGCTGCGCGTGATCACCGTCCGTGCGGCCAAGGCCCTCGACCCGACCTGCGTCACCTGGAAGGCGACCAGGGCGGCGTGGAGCGCGGTCAACGTCCCGCCCCAGGCGGCGGAACCGCTCTGCCCCTGACCTCGCCCCGGCGTCCGGGCCCCGCGCCACCGAGGCTCGGACGCCGCGACCGCAACAGGCCCCGAGCGACGGCTATTTCGCCAGTATTTGCTGGCCTCGCCGGAGCCCTTCGCGCGGCCCTTGTGTCCGTGTGAGTGTTTCGCTCGCTCGGGCACGAACCCGGCCTGCACGGTCGACCGCGGCGCTCACGAGGCGCGCGGTCCACGCCGGATTCGTGGTCGAGGTCTGCCTTCCCACTCGAGGAGCCTCGATGAATCGAAGAATGACCACGGCCGGAACCGTTCTGGCCATGCTCACCGGCCTCACCGTGGGCGTTGCGGCCCAGCCGGCGTCAGCCGACCCGCCGCAGCCCAGCTCACAGGAACTGGCGGTCTCCGCCGCCGACCGTGCCGTCTCCAGCGGCCTCGACACCCTCGCCAAGGGTCCCGACGAGCAGTACCAGCGCCAAGCCGTCACCCCGTGGATCAACGACCTGTACTCGGTCGCGTACCAGCGCACCTACCGCGGCCTGCCGGTCGTCGGCGCGGACGCCGTGGTGATGGCCGACGGCAAGGGCCGGGTACGGGCGACCCAGTCGTCCACCGACGCCCGGATCTCCGTACCGACCCAGCCCACCGTCGCGGCCGGCGCGGCCGAGGCCACGTCCAGGACCAAGCTGGCGAGCGTGGACCGGGTCGACTCGCACCGCCTGGTCGTCCGGGTCAAGGACGGCAAGAGCGCGCTGGCCTGGGAAACCGTGCTGATCGGCCGGACCGCGACCGCGCCCAGCCGCCTGCACGTCTTCGTCGACGCGAGCACGGGCACAGTGCTCGACCAGATCGACGACGTCAAGGCCGGCACCGGCAACAGCCAGTGGAACGGTCCCAACCCGCTCACGATCGACACCACCAACTCCGGTGGTACGTACTCCCTGCGCGACCCGAACCGGCCGGGCCTGACCTGCGCCGACTACTCGACCGGCCAGGTCTTCTCCAAGTCCTCGGACTCGTGGGGCAACGGCCAGGCGTCGAGCAAGGAGACCGGCTGCGTCGACGTCATGTGGGCGGCGCAGAAGGAGTGGAACATGCTCCGCGACTGGCTGGGTCGCAACGGGCACAACGGTACGGGTGGCAGTTGGCCGGTCAAGGTCGGTCTGAACGACGTCAACGCCTACTGGGACGGCTCGTCGGTTTCCATCGGCCACAACCAGGCCAACCAGTGGATCGGCTCGATGGACGTCGTGGGCCACGAGTTCGGCCACGGTCTGGACCAGTTCACTCCCGGCGGTGCGGGAACCGAGCCGGGTCTGGGCGAGGCCACCGGCGACATCATGGGCGCGCTGACCGAGGCGTACACCAACGAGCCCTCGCCGTACGACACCCCCGACTACACCGTGGGCGAGGCGGTGAACCTGGTCGGCCAGGGCCCGATCCGCTACATGTACAAGCCGTCCACCAACGGCGACCCCGACTGCTACAGCTCCTCCATTCCCAACACCGAGGAGCACGCGGCGGCCGGACCGCTCAACCACTGGTTCTACCTCCTCGCCGAGGGCACCAACCCCGGCGGCGGCAAGCCGACCAGCCCCACCTGCAACAGCACCACCCTCACCGGCGTGGGCATCCAGCAGGCCGGCAAGGTCTTCTACGGCGGCATGCTGCTCAAGACCAGCGGCATGACCTACAAGAAGTACCGCACCGCCACGCTCAACTCGGCCAAGACACTCGACGCGACCTGCGCACTGTTCACCAAGACCAAGGCCGCCTGGGACGCGATCAGCGTGCCCGCACAGACCGGCGACCCGACCTGCACCCCCGGCCCGGGTCAGAACGACTTCTCGATCACCCTCAACCCGACCGCCGGCACGGTGGCCCCGGGCGCGTCCGTCACCTCCACGGTGGCCACGACCATCACCAGCGGCCAGGCGCAGACGGTCAACCTGACCGCCTCCGGTCTGCCGAACGGTGTGACCGCCCAGTTCAACCCGGCCAGTGTGCAGTCCGGCGCCAACTCCACGCTGACCCTGTCGGCGAGTTCGACCGCCGCGGCGGGCACGTCCACGATCACGGTGACCGGCACCGGTACCGGCGCGACGCACACCGCGCAGTACACCCTGACGGTCAGCGGCACGTCCTCCCCGATCCCCGACGTCAGCGTCGCGAACGTACAGGCGCACCTGTCCCAGCTGAACACCATCGCGAGCCAGAACGGCGGCAACCGCCGTGCGGGCAGCGCCGGTTACACCGCGTCGCTGGCCTATGTGAAGGGTAAGCTCCAGGCGGCCGGCTACCAGGTCACCGAGCAGACCTGCACCTCCTGCACCTACCGCTCCAACAACCTGATCGCCGACTGGCCCGGCGGCCCCGCCGACTCCACCGTCATGTTCGGCGCCCACCTGGACAGCGTCCAGGCCGGCCCCGGCATCAACGACAACGGTTCCGGCTCCGCCACCCTCCTGGAGAACGCGCTCGTCCTCGCGCAGGCCAACCCGAACCTGACCAAGCACGTGCGGTTCGGCTGGTGGGCCGGCGAGGAACAGGGCCTCCAGGGCTCGCAGTTCTACGTCAGCCAGTTGAGTTCCACCCAGCGCACCGCGATCAAGGGCTACTACAACTTCGACATGGTCGGCTCGCCCAACGGCGGCTACTTCATCAACAACATCAACTCCGCCACCGCCGCCCCGATGAAGGCCTACTGGGACTCGCTGAACCTGCGTCCCGAGGAGAACGTCGAGGGCCAGGGACGCTCCGACGACTACTCCTTCCAGCAGGGCGGCATCCCCACCTCCGGCTACGCGGCCGGTGCCGACGCGGTCAAGACCTCCGCACAGGCGACCAAGTGGGGCGGACAGGCGAACCAGTCCTACGACTCCTGCTACCACTCCGCGTGTGACACCACCTCCAACATCAACGCGACGGTTCTGGACCGCAGCGCGGACGGCGTCGCCTACACCATCTGGAAGACCGCGGTCGGCGGCGGCAACCCCGGCAACGACTTCTCGGTCGGCGTCAGCCCGAACTCGGGCAACACCCAGCCGGGCGGCAACACCACCGCGACCGTCAACACCCAGACCACCAGCGGCAACCCTCAGACGGTGAACCTGACCTCCTCCGGCGCGCCGAGCGGCGTGAACGTGACCTTCAACCCGACGTCGGTCCAGTCCGGCGCGTCCTCGACGGTGACCTTCCAGGTGGGGGCCAACGTCGCGACGGGTACGTACCCGATCACCATCACCGGTACCGGCACCGTGCAGCACGCGACGACCTACACGCTGACCGTCGGCACCGTCAACCCGGGCAACTCGCTGCAGAACGGCGGCTTCGAGCAGGGCACCGCCAACTGGACGCAGAGCGCCAACGACATCACCAACAGCACGCAGGCCACCCCGCACAGCGGTGGCTGGTACGCCTGGATGATGGGTTACGGCAGCACCGCCACCGAGACCCTGAGCCAGGGGAACATCACCATCCCGGCCAACGCCACGCTGCGCGTGTGGGTCAAGATCACCACCGAGGAGGTCGGGAACACCGTCTACGACACCCTCGGCGTCCAGATCAACGGCACCACGCTGGCCACCTACTCCAACGCCAACGCGACCGGCACCTATGTGCAGAAGACCGTGGACCTGAGCGCGTACGCGGGCCAGACGGTCACCCTCCAGTTCTCCGGTTCCGAGGACGAGTCCGCGACGACCACGTTCTACGTGGACGACGTCTCGATCTCCTGACCCCGTCCCGAAAAGCACCGCACCACGAGTGACCGCCCCGCCCCCGGCAGCGCGCCGGGGGCGGGGCGCACCCGTGTCCGGGGCCCGCGCGCCGGCCGCGCCTCAGGCCCGGTCGTGTGCCCGCAGCCGGCGGCCGACCACGCCCAACGCCTCGGCCAGTACCGCCAGTTGCTCACGATCCAAGACGTCGATCAGGACCTCGCGCACCCGTGCCACATGCGCGGGCGCGGCGTCGCGCAACCGCGCGGACCCCTCGTCGGTCAGCACCGCGTAGACCCCGCGCGCCTGTTCCGGGCACGCGCGCCGGCGGACCAGGCCCAGCTTCTCCAACTGGGCGACCTGGTAGGTGATCCCGCTCTTCGAGGTGATCAACCGGTCGGCCAGTTCGGCCATCCGCAGTTCGCCGCCGGGCGCGTCCGCCAGGTGCACCAGGATCTCGTACTGCGGGTGGGACAACCCCGCCTCGTCCTTGAGCTGGCGCTCCAGTGCCCGGTCCACCCGGTGGCCGGCCTCGACGAAGCTCGTCCACGCGGCCATCTCCAGGTCGTCCAGCCAACGCGGTTCGCTCATGCGGCAACCCTACTCAGCTTGTCGAAGCCGGGGTCGGCCTGTAGCGTCGAAGTAGTTCAAATTTGAACTGGACCCGCCCGCAACCTCGCGGCGCGCACCGCCACACGTGGTGACACCGCGTGCGGCGCCGCCGCATGTCCGCACGCCGCAAGATCGCGCCGGCGACCTCGCCATCGACAGGAGCACCCGCATGTACTCCCCCGCCGAGACGACCCACCGCGACCCCGATCAGGCGACCCGCACCGCGCCGGCCGGCGCGCCCGCCGGATCGCCGCACGGCTACGACCTCGGCCTGGCCCTGCTGCGCGTCGTGGTCGGCCTGACCATGGCCGCACACGGCACACAGAAACTCTTCGGCTGGTTCGACGGCTCCGGCCTGGACGGCACCGGCCAGTTCTTCACCATGAGCGGCTACCCGTCCGGCAAGGCCATGGCCACCGTGGCCGGCCTCACCGAGACCTTCGGCGGCCTCGCCCTCGTCATCGGCCTGTGCACGCCCCTGGCCGCCGCCGGGATCGTGGGCACCATGATCAACGCCATCGCGGTCAAGTGGGACGGCGGCTTCTTCGCGCCGAAGGGCGTCGAGTACGAACTGCTGCTCACCGCGGCCGCCGCCGCGCTCGCGCTGACCGGCCCGGGCCGGCTGGCCGTGGACCGCTTCCTTCCGGTCCTGCGCGGCCACCGCGTGGCGTACGGCATGGCCGCCGTCGCGGTCGGTGCACTCACCGCCGGCGTCATCCTGATGTTGCGCGACTGAGCACGAGCGCACGAGCACGCCCCGAATCACCTGCGGCCGCCCCCGGGATCCATGGACC
>NZ_JBHTVA010000116.1:0-22821 GCF_042793325.1 Embleya sp. NPDC056575 | reverse complement strand
CACAATAAATCATCGGTGTCGCGGCCGGCGCTGTTTGTGGGCTCGGGGACGAGCGTGGCCGCGGTGGGCCGGCCGCGTCCTCGGGCGGCGGCCGGGGCGCGCCGGTGGGTCAGGCGGCCTGGGCGGCGCGGCGCAGGCGGGTCATCAGGTGGGTGCGGTCGGCGTTGGTGACCATCGCCGGATGGGCGTGCAGGGCCGCGACCGCGTCGTGGGCCGCGGCCCACAGGCGGGCCAGTTCGTGTTCGGACACCTGCCCCGCGGATCGGGCGATCGCCTCGTAAGCGGCGTCACGCGCGCGTTGCAGTTCGATCAGGTCCGCCGGGATGGGCTGTTCGGACATGGGCAAGAGCTTACGAGAGTCCACGTAAACACAGGGTTAGCTCCGGATTGCGGCGGACCCCACGGGAGATCGTCCTCAGATGGCCTCGTGCTCCCGGCCGATGGTTTGTTGCGGATGGCGCGGTATGCGGAACTCGGTCACCGGCGGCATGCAGAAGATGGTCAGGTCGCACGCCACGCCGACCGCCTGCGTGGGGGTATGGCCCAGGTGCAGTGCGGCCCGGGCGTACTCCCACCCCGAGCCGATCGCGCCGTAGTCGTAGTAGAAGACGTCGAAGTCGCCGCCCGTCTCGAACAGCTTGCCGTCGAAGGCGAACATGAACTCCGACTTGGGCTCGAAGCTGGACAGCTTGCGCTTGCCCCACTCGACGAACTCGGCGTAGAACTCAAGGACGTCGCGCTCCTCGGCGGACGCGGGGGCGTGCGTGTCCAGGAACAGGCGCATCAGATTGATGTCGCGCAACAGTCCGGCACCGCCGAAGATCAGGTTCTCGCCGATCTTGTACAGCTTGGTGCCCTCGGTCTTGGCCTGGCCCCAGGTCACCTGGGAGTCGGCGGCCACGACGATCGATTCGTCGATGATCTTCCCCGCGACGACACTCATCAACGCCCCCCGTTCGTACGGCTGATCCGGACCCGAACGTGCCGGTTCAGGATCGCAGAGGGGCGGCCCTCGGCGCAGGTGTTCGGGTCGCGCCGAGGGCTGCCGGGGATGGTTCGGACCGGACCGCGCCTGTGGTCAGAGGCGGACCAGGACCTGGTCCAGGGGCTTGCGGTGGATGTCGGGGACGCGGGCGTCCTCGGCCGGGTAGCCGACCGGGATGACCACCGCGGCGCGCTCCTCCGGCGGGCGGTCGCACACCTCGTTGAGGAAGCGCATCGGGCTCGGCGTATGGGTCAGCGTGGCCAGCCCGGCCTGGTGCAGCGAGGCGAGCAGCAGGCCGACGGCGATGCCGACCGACTCCTTCGTGTAGTACGGACGCGGCGAGTCGGGTCCCTTGTGCACCTCGAACACCACGATCACCGCCGGCGCGTCCTCCAGGAACGGCTTGTGCCAGTCGGTGCCGATCGGGGCGAGCGCCGCCAACCACTCCTCGGACGCGCGATGTGCGTAGAACTCGCGCTCCTCCCGCTCGGCGGCCTCGCGCAGCCGCCGCTTGCGCTCGGGATCGGTGAGCACGACGAAGCGCCAGGGCTGGACGTTCGCGCCGCTGGGCGCGGTGCCGGCGGTACGGATCGCCCATTCGACCACGTTGTCCGGGATCGGTTGGGACGAGAAGTCGCGGACGGTTCGACGCTCGGCCATCACGTCGTGGAAGGCACGGCTACGGGCTTCCGCCTCGTGAGCGGGGACGCCTCGGTGCCGGTGCGGAACCGTGGGGTATGTGGGTTCATCGACCATGGCGCACAGCACAGCACGGCAGGGGGGTGCGGTGGAAGGTCCCGCCCTCGGATCGCCTCGGACCGTCTCGGAACGTCTCGGCTTCGGGTGGTCCCGCCCGGTCGGTTCGATCAGTTCGCTCCGCGGTCGCTCAGGGAGACGGTCGGCGCGGCGGCGACGGTGCGGGTGACGCGGAACTGCCGGCCGGTGCTCGCGACGGTCACCACGGAGCCCGCCCAGGCCTCGGTCACCCGTCGGGACAGGTCGGCCTCGGTGATGCCCGCGTGCAGCAGGTCGGCACGCAGTGCTCGGGCCGCCGATTCCCGGGTCCCGGTGTGCAGGGTCCGCCAATCGTCGCGGTTCGTCTCGCGCGTCTGCGCCTCGTGCATCCCGTTCGCTGCCTCGTGCATCGTGTCCGCTCCCTCCCCGGCCGTGCAGGACCGGGCCTTCCGTCCCTGACCCCCTGGACCACCCTGCGCCGGCGGTCAAAGATCGTCCAAATCCGTCAGGAAAAATCAGCCTCAGGCATGAGACGGGTGAAGCCGCCTACTTCGTTGGAACGAGCGCCCGGGTGGGCCGTGAGCCATGGATTCGCGAGCCTTCTCCAACCGGTCGGACGGGCGTGGTCCGCTCGGCGGCGATACGGACCCGACTCGTTGGCGCGGGTACATGCTGCCAGGCGGGGGCGTCGCCGGACGAGTTCGAATGAACCGGCGGGCACCGGGCACCGTACTCGGATCGCGGGGGACAGGGTTGTGTCCCTGGCACGCGGGCACGAGCACATCAGGGAAGGTGGCAGGCCATGAGCGACGACACGTGGGACCCGGTCGAGGATTCCCCGGACACTCCCGGCGACGACGGCGTCCTCGGCCCCGAGGACACACTGTCCACCGACGACCTGTCCTACGACCCGCTCGACACCGGGATCGTGCCGCCGGACCGCTGGTCGGCGGCGGAGCGGTACGGCAATACGCCGGAGGAGTCCCGCCGCGGCGAATCGCTCGACCAGCTGCTGGCCGAGGAGGAGCCGGACATCGCCGACGACGACGCGGTGTCGGACGAGTGGGAGGGCGGCCCCGACCCCAGGGCGGGCCGGCTGGTCGCGGCGGACGAGGGCGCGCACGAGGACACCGAGTCGGAGGCGGTTGCCCACGATGTCGGCATCGACGGCGGCGCGGCCGGGGCCGAGGAGGCGGCGATGCACATCATCCCGGAGGAAGAGGTCCCGTAGGGCCGCCGGTCGGCTGCGGCCGGGAGCCCGGGGTCGGTGAGCCGAGGGCGGGCAGGACCCCGGAGCCGATGGTGTGGTGCGTGTGGTTGGTGCGGGTGTGGTGTGGGCCCGGGGTGGGTGCGCCTGATGTGGGCGCGGGCCCGGATGCGCGTGCTCGGTGTGGTGGTCGGCCCGGGCGTCCTCGGTCAGTGGGCGTCCGGGGGGAGTTGGCGGGTTGCGGCGGTCGGGTCGGGCGGCGGGGGGTCGGTGGGGCGAGGTGGTATTCGGGTCGCGGCCAGTCCCGTGGGCGGGGTTTCGTCGAGCCGGGGGTCGACCGTTGTTCGGGCGGGGGCCGCGGATGTGGGTGGCGGCTCGGTGGGGTGGTCCGCGGACTCGCCGGGCTCCGGAGGGGTGCCCAGGATCGACGCGGGGGCGGGTTCGGGGCCGGTGAGCGGACGCCCGTCGAGGAGGTCCAGGGTTGCGGCCAGGCTCGCGGCGGCGGCTCGGGCGGCGCCGGCGACGACCGGGTCGCCGGTGTGCGCGGCGAGGTCGGCGAGTTCGCGTTCGGCCTCGGGGCGGTCGGCGATCAGGGTGTGGCGCAGGTCGGTGAGCGGTCCGGCGATCCAGGACTCGGCCTCCGCCTCGGTCTCGACCACCCGTCGCATCGCGTCCACCCAGCGGCCGATCGTGCCCAGCGACTCGCGCGCGTATTCGAGCAGTCGCCGGCGGGCCGGGCCCTCCAGGCGGTGGCCCTTGCCGTTGCGGAACTCCTCGTCGATCGCGGACAGCCGGTTCTCCAGCTCGTGATGCTTGGTGAGCCGGCGCAACGTCTCGGCGACCTCCTCCAGATCGCGCCGGTCGTTGCCGCCCGCGAGCCGCAACATGCGACCGAGCAGGCCGTCCTCGGGACGCCACCACAGCTGGGCGATCGAGGTCGCGCGCGGGAAGCGCAGGTGGCGCGGATGCCGCAGGGCCTCGGCGGCGTCGGCGGCACAGGCCGCGGCGCCCGCCTCGGCCGCGGCCAGGGCGGCCAGGGCGCCGAGGTTGCGCGAGCCGCCGAGCAGGCCCTGGGCGGAGCCGGTGGCGATGTGTCGGGCCAGGCCGGCCACCGCGGGCAGGTCGCTCAGGCCGGCGGCGGCCTCCTGGAGCAGGCCGTACGTGCTGTGCCCACACAACACGGCGGCGCGGGCGGCGGCGGCCACGGTCAGCAGTTGGGTCGCGCGGTCGTGGCTGGGCGAGCGCATCGCCATCCGGTCGAGTTCGTCCCGTAGCGACATCGCGAGCGCGCCGGTGTCCGAGCGCGCGCCGTCGGCGAGGGCGAGGGCGCGCAGCGCGGAGAGGCGTTCCGGATCGTCGGGACCATGGGCGTGTGCGGAGGCGTAGTCGCCGCGACCGATCAGCTCGCCGAGCAGGGCGACGGATTCGCGGTCGGGGGCGGTCGGGGGCACCGGGTCGGCGGAGTCGCTTTGTGGGGCCCGTCCGGTCCGCCCGGGCTGCCCGGTCTGCTCGGGTTCCTCTGTCCGCGCCGTCGTCTCGTCCGCGCCGGCGCCCGAGACGGTCTTCTCGTCGCGCCCGACCGGCTCCACCCGGTCCTCCCGGGTGTCCTCCGTTTCGGGTGACGTGGTCTCGGCCGCCGGGGCTTCCGGCGGCTCCTCGGTGTCGCCGGTCGGTTCTGCGGGGGACTCGGGAGCGTGCGGCGGTGGGGTCTCGGTGTCGGTCTCGGTGTTCGGGATGGGGTCCGATGTCCGGTGCCAGGACAACCGGCCGCGGAGCGCGGCGTTGACGATGGTCGGGTCGGGCAGGTGGAGGCGGACCGTTTCGGCCAGCTCGTCCACGCCGTCGTCGCGGTCCGCCGCGATCGCGTCGATCAGCGCCCCGAGGTCGGCCAGGGCGCACACGCGGCGTCGGTCGTCCGGTTCCCAGTTTTCGTGACGCTCGCTCAGGTCGGCGGCCAGCTCACGGAGTTCGTGGATCGCCGGCTCGTGCACGGGTGGGCCGGCCAGGCGTCGGAAGCGGTCCACGTCGGCGAGTTCGCGAGCGTGTACGGCGGCCTCGTGCGCGGTGATCGTGGCGGCCAGGCCCGGTCGGTCCTCGGGCAGGGTGTCCGGTTCGGCGCCGACCAGCGCGCCGACCGCCTCGCGGGCCTCGGTCACCGCCGGGCCCACGAGCGTGAGCATGGTCAGGTCGGCGTCCTCCGGGGCCCGGCCGGCCGCGACGGCGGCGGTGATCGAGTCGGCGGCGGCCCGGGCCCGGCCGAGCGCGTCGTCGAGCGAGCGCAGCGGGGACGGGGGCTCCTCGCCGCCACACATCCGGTTGCGGCAGAACTCCTCGAATCGGCGGCAGGCGGCCACGATGTCGGTGATCACGTCGGCGGGCCAGCCGGGCAGCGCGAGATCGGCCTCGGTGAGGGTGAGACGCAGCAACGCGGCGGCCTGGCAGCTGAAGCCCCAGTCGGCGAGCGCGGTGAGCCGGACCAGGTCGGAGGCGAACCCCGAGGTCTTCAGACTCTCCAGGATCTCGTCGTCCAGGGCGTCCGGGTCGGTGTCCAGTGTCGCGGGCAGTAACACCCGCAGTACGGGCAGCGTGACCACCTGGGCGGTGTAGCCGCGCACGCTCGCGGTCTGCTTGCGCAGCCGCTTGAGCGCGTGTTCCGCGATCGCGGGGGTGGGGCGCCGGGCGGGCGGCACCCGCAGGGCACGCAGGGTGTCGGTACGGGTGGGGTTCGGCAACCGCCACAGGGCGTCGGCGAGGACGTCGGGGGCGATCGCCGCCAGACAGTCGACGAGTGGGTCGCCGAGGCGGGCCAGTTGTATGGCGACCGCCGACTTTTCCCGGGCTATCTCTTGTTGATCGTGGTCCGGATGGTCCAGGAAGGGCTGTAGTTCACCCGACGAGGTCGCCCACCACAACCAGTCGACGCTGCGGGACCGGGGTTGACGCACCATTTTGGCCTCCCGGGGGAGAGGGGCTGGTCTCTGGTTATACCGCCGCAGGCCCGAGATGCGGACGGTTCTGTCGGAATCACAAGGAATCAGCGCGGGTCGGTCGGTGTTGTATATACCCCTGGGTGGTATATCTGATGGATTGGCGGCGGCCGAGGAGTCGAGAGAAGGCATCACGATGGAGCGCGGGCGGATCGACCGGGACGAGCATGCGGGCCGGGACGGGGGTCCGAGCAACGCGGAACTCGCCGACGGGGCGGGGCGGGTGGGAACCGACACGCATGCCGGCGAGCACGCCGGGCATGGCGGGCATGAAGGCCATGGCGGGCACACCGGTCACGCCGAGATGTTTCGGCGGAGGTTTCTGCTGAGTCTGCTGCTTTCCCTTCCGGTGCTCGTGTTGAGCCCGATGCTCGCGGACGTACTCGGTTACCACGAGCCCTCGTTCACCGGATCCTCCTGGATTCCGCCGCTGCTCGGCACCCTCGTGTTCGGCTATGGCGGGTGGCCGTTCCTCACCGGCGCCCGCGACGAACTGGCCGCGCGGCAGCCGGGGATGATGACCCTGATCGCGATGGCGATCACCGTCGCGTTCGGCGCGTCGTGGTCCTCCACCCTGGAGATCGCCTCGCACGATCTGGACTTCTGGTGGGAACTGGTCCTGCTGGTCGACATCATGCTGCTCGGCCACTGGCTGGAGATGCGGGCCCTCGGCGCCGCCTCGGGAGCCCTGGACGCGCTCGCCGCGCTGCTCCCCGACGAGGCGGAACGGGTTTGCCCGGACGGGGAGTTCGAGCGCGTCCCGGCGGCCGAACTGGAGGTCGGCGACACCGTGCTCGTGCGTTCCGGTGGGCGCGTACCCGCGGACGGGACGATCGCCGAAGGCGCCGCCGAGTTCGACGAGTCGATGATCACCGGCGAATCCCGGCCGGTGCCGCGCGGGGTGCGGGACACCGTGGTCGCCGGCACGGTGGCGATGGACAGCGCGGTACGGGTCACCGTGACCGCGACCGGCGAGGGCACCCAACTGGCCGGGATCCGGCGGCTGGTCGCCGAGGCGCAACAATCCCGCTCGCGCGCCCAGGCGTTGGCCGATCGGGCGGCGGCGCTGCTGTTCTACTACGCGGCGGGCGCGGCCGTACTGACCCTGCTCGCCTGGTCGTTGCTCGGCGACGGTGGATCGGCGATCGAGCGCACGGTCACCGTCCTGGTGATCGCCTGCCCGCACGCGCTCGGCCTCGCCATCCCGCTGGTGATCGCGATCTCCACCGAACTCTCGGCGCGTCAGGGCATCCTGATCAAGGATCGGATCGCGCTGGAGCGGATGCGCGACGTCGACGTGGTGCTGTTCGACAAGACCGGCACCCTCACGCGCGGCGCGCCGGCGGTGACCGGGGCCGTCGCGGTGCCCGGATGGCACGAATCGAAGGTGCTGCTGCTCGCCGGCGCGGCCGAGCGGGAGAGCGAACATCCGCTCGCCCGGGCGATCGTACGGGCCGCCGAGGAGCGCGGGCGGCCGGATGCCGCGACCGGGTTCCGGTCGATGACCGGTCGCGGAGTGCAGGCGGACGTGGGCGGGGTCCGGGTCCGGGTCGGCGGGCCCGCGCTGCTGCGGGAGACGGGTGTCCGGGTGAGCGACGAGGTGGCGGCGACCACCGACGAGTGGGTCGGGCGCGGCGCGGCGGTGTTGTATGTGTCGGCGGACGACGAGGTCGTCGGGGCGTTGGCCCTGGAGGACGAGATCAGGCCCGAATCCCGGGACGCGGTGCGGGAGTTGCATGCGGCTGGGGTACGGGTGGGGATGCTCACCGGGGACGCGCGCCAGGTGGCCGCCTGGGTGGCCCGGGATCTCGGGGTGGACGAGGTCTTCGCCGAGGTGCTGCCCGGCGACAAGGACGCCAAGGTGGCCGAACTCCGGTCCCGGGGCCTGCGGGTGGCCATGGTCGGCGACGGTGTCAACGACGCGCCGGCGCTGGCCCGGGCCGACGTCGGCATCGCGATCGGTGCGGGCACGGACGTCGCGGTGCAGTCGGCGGGCGTGGTGCTGGCCTCCGACGACCCTCGCGCGGTGCTGGGCGTACGCCGATTGTCCACCGCGGTCTACCGCAAGATGCGGCAGAACCTGGCCTGGGCGGCCGGCTACAACATCGTCACCGTCCCGCTGGCCGCCGGCGTCCTGGCGTGGGCGGGGGTGGTGCTCCCGATGGAGGTCGGAGCCATCCTGATGAGCCTGTCCACGGTCGTGGTCGCCCTCAACGCCCAACTGCTGCGCCGGTTGGACCTGCGCCCGGGGGCGTCGGAGGAGTGAACCCACGGCCCGTGTGATGCGGTGGCCGTTCCGCGCGGGCGATCGGCCCGCGACTGCCGCGTTAGGCTCCCCGGTGTGATCGGCGACGGGGATGGCGGCGACGACGCGGCGGAGTGGCGCGCCACGCGGGCGTGGGTCGAGCGAGCGTTGCCGGCGGGCGAGCGGGTGGTGGCGGCCGAACGGCTCATCGGTGGGTGGACGTCGGTGGTGCGGCGGCTGCGGGTGGTCGGGGACGATGGGGAACGGGCCCTGGTACTGCGGTCGTTCGTGAAACCGTTCTTTCTCCGGCACGCCGAGGGACTGTTGGCTCGAGAGGCGGCGATCCTCGCACTGCTCGCCGACGTCGATGCCGCGATCGAGGTCCCGGTGGCGCGCTGCCTGGCGGTGGACGCGCGTGGCGCGTACTGCGACCATCCGTCTCTGCTGATGTCGCTGCTCCCGGGCGGGATTCGGCTGGGCGGGGAGGGCGCGGCGGTGCGGATCGGCCTGCTCGCCCGGCAGTTGGTGGCGATCCACGCGGTGCCGGTCACCGAGGACGCCCGGCCGCGGGACTATCAGGCCTGGACCGCGCCGGAGCGGGTGGGCGTGCCGGCCGAGACCGGTCGGGCCGGGGTCTGGCGTCGGGCGGTGGAGCTGATCCGCCGGGAACCGCCCGCGTACCAGGGGTGTTTCCTGCACCGCGACTTCCATCCGGGCAATGTGCTGTTCGCCGGGCACGGCGCCGAGGTGCGGATCTCCGGCGTGGTCGATTGGGTCGAGACCTCGTGGGGGCCGGCCGATCTGGACGTGGCGCACTGCTCGACCGCGTTGGCCCTGCTGCACGGGCCCGCCGTCGGGATGTGCTTCCCCGCCGCCTACCTCGCGGCCGGTGGTCGGCTCGCCGACGATCCGGCGGACCACCTGTACTGGCGGCTGCTCGACGCGCTCGCGTTCGCCCCGGACGCGGAGAAGGTGGCGGTGCCGTGGCGGGAGGCGGGACGGGCGGACCTGACATCCGACGTGTTGGGTGCTCGGTTGGAGAAGTATCTCGCCCTGCTGCTCGATCGGTTCGACCACCCGCTCCGGTCGGAACGAAAGATTCCGTAGGCCGTACCATCCGTCTGGCGCCGTGGAGTCGCCATGGAGTCGGCGCGGGTCGCCGGGGCTTTTCGGGGGAGCGGATGAGGTCTGCGGTCGGTGTCGCGCGAGGCGCCGTGTTCGGGATACGGGGACGGCACGGTTCGATGGCGCTTCGTCATGCGCCGGACGACGTCTGGCGGGGTGCGGCGCTGGGGATGCGGCGGGAGTCCGATCGGCGCGACAGCTTCGAGGACCTGCTGTACATCGACGACACCCGGCCGGACGGGGGCGGGCGGCACAAGGACTGGCGGCACCTGACGTTGTGGGCCGACCCCGGGCGCGAGTCGGTCGCGATCACGGTCGAGACGGAGTCGGCCGACGATGCCGGGGCCGTCTACCGCGTCCTCGGCCCGGCGGGCGAGCCGTTGGGGCGGGTCACCCGTCGCCGCGGGAGCGTGCTGCCCCCGCGGCGG
This sequence comes from Embleya sp. NPDC056575, assembly GCF_042793325.1. NCBI lineage: Bacteria > Bacillati > Actinomycetota > Actinomycetes > Kitasatosporales > Streptomycetaceae > Embleya > Embleya sp. NPDC056575. The sequence continues at coordinate 13,109 of NZ_JBHTVA010000116.1, read as the reverse complement.
ACCTCGTGGCACATCGAACTGCCCGACGGGGGGCCGCTGTACGCGGTCAAGGGCGAGGTGGTCGGTTGGTGCTGGTGGTGGTTGTTCTCGCCGGTGTGGGCGGTGATGGCGGCGGCGATCCTGTTCGGCGGCGAGTTTCCCCGGATGCCGATCAAGACCCGGTGGACGCGTGGTGGAGTCAACGTGTTCCGTTTCTTCGACGACGACTTCGAGAACCGGTACCGGGTCGAGGTCGACTGGGCGGACGTACGGGTCCTGTACGGCCTGGCCGCGCTGCATCACGCCCACCCGACCCCGCTGAGCTCGCACACCCGGGGCGATTGAGCCGCGGGCGCGCTAGCCGCAGGCCACCCACGCGCCGCGCGTCGCGGCGGAGGCGCGGATCGCGTCGAGGACACGTTGGCCGGCCACGCCGTCGGCGAAGTCGGCGGGACGCGGGTGGTCGGGGATCGGGTCGCCGGCGATCAGCGCGGCGAAGGTGCCGGCCAGGCGGGCGTAGGGCGCGCGGTCGATGCCCATCGAGTGCAGCAGGTCGTACGCGGTGTGCATCAGGTCGGACGGCGGCGCGATCGGGTCCGGGTTGGCCAGGTCCTCGGGGATGTCCACCCGGCGGTCGCCGGCGGCGTCGCCGAGCCACACGTCGTCGAACTCGACCCAGGCCGTGCCGTGCGTGCCCGCCACGCGCGTGGTCATCAGCGGCGGACCGTAGACGCCGGCCGAACTCTGCAACGTGCCCTCCACCCCGGTCACCGTGCGAAAGCGCACATTGAAGGTGTCCTCCGCGCTCTGCCCCGGCCGATCCGCGACCAGTGGCAGGCCGGCGCTGACCCCTTCGAACTCGCCCAGCGTGTGCCGGATCTGGTCGATCCAGTGCGAGGCGTGCGCGCCGAGCCAGCCGCCGCCGTCCTCGGCCCGGCCCCACCACGCGGGCACCTCGGCGGCCGGTCCGGTCAGTACCGGAATGTGCAACAACCAGGTGGCGAGCCGGGGTTCGCCGATCGCGCCGGCGGCGATCAGCCGGGCGAGCAGCGCCTGGGAGGACTGCCAGCGGAACTCGGTACCCAACAGGTGCACCACACCCGCCTGTTCGGCGGCGGCCAGCATCCGGGCCGCCTCGGCCGCGTCGCTCGCGAACGGCTTCTCGCAGACCACGTGCTTCCCGGCCGCGATCGCGGCGAGCACGATCTCGGCGTGGGTGTGCGGGGGAGTGACCACGCTCACCGCGTCCACGCCGTCGAGGGCGAGCGCCGCGTCGAGGTCGGTGTACGCGTGGGGTACGCCGAAGCGCTCGGCGCGCTCGGCGGTGCGGGCGGGGTCCCGGCCGACGAGGGCACGTACCTCGAAGCCCGCGTCCCGGAACGCCGGCAGGTGGGTGATGCACCCGAATCCGGTCCCGACGATCGCCACACCCAGTTTTTCCCGCGCCATGACGTCGCTCTCCTTGTTGTGGGCCGAGGGCCGGCAAGCCGAAGGGCCGAGGGCCGACAGACGGTGGGCCGGGCCGAAACGGGGGCCTACGGTAAGGGAAGCTGTCCAAATTCGCCATCGTGGTGTCGTGTGACGAAGCGCATCCGGCGGGTGGGGGCGATCAGCCGGGTCGGTACGCCGACACGTCCTCGGTGGTCAGGCGTACCCGGGTCGGCCGGTCGTCGGTCGACGCGGCCGGCCCGGCGGTGGGCGGGTCCAGCAGCAGCCCGATCCGCTCGCGCTCCGCCGCCCCCGGCAGCGCCGCCTCGACCTCGTCGGCCGGATACCCGAACAGGTCCACGTCCCGCCAGACCACCGGGTCCGTCGTCGTACCGGGCAGTCGCTCGAAGGCGATGGTGCGGCAGCCGTGTTCGGAGCCGGTCACGTCCACGCGCAGGGTGCCCAGGGAACCGCCGAAGCTCCAGAACCTCCGGTGGCCGTCGTCGCGGTGGCGGGTGCCGGCGCAGGACCAATAGGCGCGTACGTCCAGGACCGTGGACAACGTCCACTGGGCCCGCCGCTCGCTCATCCCGAAGCGCAACACCCCGGCGCCGCGCGGCAGCACCACGCCCACACCCGGCAGCAGTTCGAACACGTCCCGATTGTGCCCGAGGGCTCACGGCGGCGGGCGGGCCGACTCTGATATCGATGGTCGGGCATCCGGCTCCCGAACGAACGGTGGTAGCGCCATGACCGACACCCCCGACGGCCCGTCGGCCGGCCCCCTCGGGCTCGACTTCGCCGAGACGGTGCTCGCGGCCCAGCCGTTCAGCCGGCTCGTCGGCGCCCGGGTCACCGAGTTCGGCGCCGGGCGGGCCACCCTGGAGGTCGACGTGCGGGACGAACTCCGGCAGCAGAACGGCTACTTGCACGGCGGCGTGCTGGCGTACGCGGCGGACAACACGATCACCTTCGCGGCGGGCAGCACGCTGGGGGCGGCGGTGCTGACCGGCAGTGTCCAGGTCCAGTACCTGCGGCCGGCGCAGGGGGTGATGTTGCGGGCAGAGGCGCACGTGGTGCATGCCGGGCGGCGGCAGGCGGTGTGCGATTGCACCTTGATCATGCGTGCGGAGGACGGCACCGAGACGGTCTGCGCGATCGGTCGCGGCACGGTGCTGGTGGTGAACGGCGGGGCCTGAGGGTGGGGTGGGTGGTCGGGGCGTGGGGTGGTGGGCCGGGTCGGTTGCGGGTGTGCCGAGGGGATGTCATCCCGTGCCGGTGTCGCGTACCGTTGACTGTCGTCACGATGGCAACAGGATGAGGTGCCCTCATGCAGCTCCGTCCCTCCGCGCACGTCGACACGTTCTGCCGGGACCGGCTGCCGCCCGTCGAGCAGTGGCCCGAACTGGTCTTCGATGTGCCGGAGGTGCGCTACCCCGACCGGCTCAACTGCGCCGCGGCCCTGCTCGACGACACCATCGCCCGACACGGGGCCGAACGGCGGTGCCTGGTCACCGCGACGCAGACCTGGACGTACGGCGACCTGCTCACCCGCGCCAACCAGATCGCGCATGTGCTGACCGAGGACCTGGGCGTGCTGCCCGGTCATCGGGTCCTTCTGCGCGGCCCCAACAACCCCTGGCTGGTCGCGAGTTGGTTCGGCGCGCTGAAGGCCGGGGCGGTCGTGGTGACCACCATGCCGCTGCTGCGCGCGCACGAACTCGACACCATCCACCGGATCGCCCGACCCGTCGTCGCCCTGTGCGACCACCGCTTCACCGCCGAACTGGAGGCCGCCGACACCCCCGGGCTGCGCGTGGTCGACTACGGCGGGGCGGGCGAGGGTACGTTGGCCGCCCGCTGCGCCGCGAAGAGCACCGTGTTCGAGGCGGTCGACACCGCGTGCGACGACGTGGCGCTGATCGCGTTCACGTCCGGGACGACCGGGCGGCCCAAGGCGACGATGCACTTCCATCGGGACGTGTTGGCGATCGCCGACACGTTTTCCGCGTATGTGCTGCGGCCCGAGCCGACCGACCTGTTCACCGGGACGCCGCCGCTGGGCTTCACCTTCGGGCTCGGCGGGCTGGTGGTGTTCCCGCTGCGGGCGGGCGCGGCCTCGCTGCTCCTGGAGCGGGCGACACCGGAGGAACTGGCGGTCGTGGTGGCCGAGCGGCGGGTCACCGTGCTGTTCACCGCGCCCACCGCGTATCGGGCCATCCTCGGCGCCGGGCTCGTCGACCTGCTCGCGGGCGTGCGGCGGTGCGTGTCGGCGGGGGAGGCGTTGCCGGTCGGGGTGTGGCGGGCGTACCACGACGCGATCGGGACGCGGATCATCGACGGGATCGGCGCCACCGAACTGCTGCACGTGTTCGTCTCCGCGGCCGACGACGCGATCCGGCCGGGGGCGACCGGGCTGCCGGTACCGGGTTTTCGGGCCGTGGTGCTCGGGCCGGACGGCTCGCCCGTGCCGGACGGCACGCCGGGGCGGCTGGCGGTCAAGGGGCCCACGGGGTGTCGCTATCTCGATGACGCTCGGCAGGCCGACTATGTGTGCGATGGGTGGAATGTCACCGGTGATACGTATGTGCGGGATGAGGATGGTTATTTCTGGTACCAGGCGCGCAGTGACGACATGATCGTGTCGTCCGGGTACAACATCGCCGGTCCCGAGGTCGAGGCGGTGCTGGGTACGCATCCGGACGTCGCGGAGTGCGGGGTGGTCGGGGCGCCGGATGTGCGGCGGGGGCTGGTGGTCAAGGCGTATGTGGTGCTGCACCCCGGGGTGAGCCCGGACGAGGCGACGGCGCGGGCGTTGCAGGGGTTCGTGAAGCGGACGATGGCGCCGTACAAGTACCCGCGTCTGGTCGAGTTCGTGGACGAGTTGCCGCGTACGAACACCGGCAAGCTGCGGCGTGGGGAACTGCGGCGGCGCGCGGCGGGGGGTACGCCGGTCGCCGGGGCGGCGCCCGCGCCCGGATAGGATCACGGCCGAACCAGACTCCGCGAGGAAGGCGACCATGGCGGAGACGTCGGCCCGGCCCAGCTCCCTGATCAACACCGTGTACGGCGCGTTCGTGCGTGGGCTCGGCGGATGGATCTCGATCGCCGACCTGATCGTGCTGATGGGCGAACTCGGCGTGGACGCACCGGCGGTGCGGTCGGCGATCTCGCGGCTGAAGAAGCGCGGCACGCTCATCCAGGAGCGGCGGGAGGGGACCGGCTATCGGCTGAGTCCGGCGATGGAGTCGATCTTCGACGAGGGCGATCGGCGGATCTTCGGCAATCTGGAGCCGGCGCGGCTCTCGGACGGGTGGGTGCTGGCGATCTTCTCGGTGCCGGAGTCGGAGCGGGCGCATCGGCACCAGTTGCGGTCGCGGTTGACGTGGCTGGGGTTCGGCAATGTGTCGCCGGGGGTGTGGATCGCGCCGGCGCGGTTGTTGGAGGACGCTCGGCGCACGCTGGAGCGGGTCGAACTGGCGGACTACGTACACCTGTTCACGGGGGATGCGGCCAGTGCGGCGCGGCTCGGCGAGGCGGTCGGGGAGTGGTGGGACTTCGAGGCGATCGAGGAGCAGTACGCGCTGTTCACGGACGCGTATGGGCCGGTCGCGGCGGAGCTTGGGGGGCGGGCGGTGATTTCGCCGGCGGAGGCGTTTCGGGCCTATGTGCCGATGCTCACCCAGTGGCGGCGGTTGCCGTATCTCGATCCGGGGTTGCCGGCGGAGTTGTTGCCGGCGGACTGGAACGCGGTGGAGGCGCGGAAGGTGTTCCTGTCCCTGCACTCGCTCCTTGCGGAGGGGGCGGGGGTCCACGTACGCGAGGTGTAACACCTCCGCGCCATGCATGCGGCCGGTCGGGCTGGGTGGCCTCAGGCGCCGGTCGGGCTGGGTGGCCTCAGGCGCCGGCCGGGCTGGGTGGCCTCAAGCGCCGGCCGGGCTGAGTTTGCGTTGCCTTTGGTCAGACCAGGGTTTTGGTCAGCCAGCGGAAGACGTCGGGGACCATTCGGCGCCAGACGTCCGTGCCGTGGCCGCCGCCGGAGATTTCGGCGACTGTGATGGCCGTGGGGGGCTTGGCGGCGGCCTTGAGGGCTTGGGCGTCGCCGAAGCCGTCGCCCTTTTCGCCGGCCATGTAGAGGGCGACCTTTGGGGGTTGGTGGGCGTTTTTGAGGATCGTCAGGGGGTTGGCGGAGATTCGCAGGGCCGGGTCCTTCGAGGTGACCGAGTCGGACTCGCCCTTCGGGTCGTTGTAGCCGGACAGGCTGACCCCGGCGCCGTAGCGGTCCGGGTGGAGGAGGGCCATTCGGGTGGCGCAGTGGGCGCCGGCCGAGTAGCCCGCGATGGCCCAGTGCTTGGGGTCGGACTCGGCGCGGAAGTTGTCGATCACCATGCGCCGCACGTCGCCCGAGATCCAGGTGTCGGCGTTGGCCTTGCCCGGGACGTCCGCGCAGCCGGTGTCCTCCTGGCCCGCGAGCAGCTTGGTGCGCGGCGAGACGAGGATGAACGGGGCCACCTCACCCTTGGCCATCATGCCCTTGAGCTGCTTGTTGACGTCCAGCGTGCCGAACCAGGCCTTGGCCGAACCCGGGTAGCCGGGCAGCAGTTCGACGACCGGGAACTTCTTGTCCGCGAACGCCGGGTCCTTGTACTGCGGCGGCAGCCACACGTAGACCTCGGCCTCGACCCCCGACTGCGGGCCCTTGAGGGTGGTCTCCTGGACGCCCTCGCCCATCTTGCCGTCACCGGCCGGATCGAACTTGGTGAGCAGCTTCTGCTCGGGCGCCGGCGGCGGAGCGGGCTCGCGCGCCTCGACCACGTGGCTGCCGCCCGTGCCGAGGAAGTCGTCCCACGTGTCGTAGAGGCTGTTCGCGTTGTTGACCATGACGAAGACCATCAGGATGGCCGTGAACTGGCAGGTGACCAGCATGAACAGCCGAGCGATGATTTTCACCGGTTTGGGGCCCGGGATGTGGTTCCACGCGAACAGCGCCAGCACCACGGCCGCTATCGCCAGCACGATGGTCGTTATGTAGAAGGGGGTACCGGTCAGACTCACTGTCGTCTTCCAGGGTGATTCAGCGACGATCCGGACACGGTCAGTCGGTGGTGGGTGGGGGCATGTGCCGGCCGAGCCAGCCGAGCAGGTCGGGAATCATCTTCTTGAAGTGCGAGGTGAGGTGCCTGCCGGCGGGCTGCTCGTAGTACTCGATGCGAACGGGTGGCGCCGCCTTGGCGACGAAGGCCTTGACCAGGCGTACCTCGGCCGCGTCCCCGCCGCCCGCGGTCGCGAGCACGTCGATGTTCGCCTTGCCTTCCGCGATCATGCGATCGGGGCTGTTGGCCAGCCGCTCCGCCTCGTGGCCCTTCCACAGCGGGCTGTCCGGGTTGAAGTAGCCGTCGATCGGCACCGCGACCTTGAACTGCTCGGGGTGCTGGAGCGCGAGCTTCACGCTGCAGAACGCGCCCGTGGAGGCGCCCATCAGACCCCAGCCCGCCGGGTCGCGCAGGGTGCGGAAGTTGGCCTTGACCAGGTCGGGGATGTCCTGTGACATCCACGTGCCCATCTTCGGCTGCCCCGGGATGTCGCTGCACTCCAGGCTGCGCTTCTCGTCCTTCTCCAGGTTCTGCACCGGCATCACCATGATGAAGGGGTGGGTCTTGCCCGCCTTCTTCTCGGCCACGGCCATCTGTTGGATCGGCAGTTGGTTGTCGGTCCAGGTGTTGTAGCCGTTGCTCTGCCCGCCGGCGTAGAGCGTCAGGACCGGGAAGCCGTGCTTGGCGAAGGCCGGGTCGTTGTACTCCGGCGGCAGCCACACCCACACCTTGGCGGTGACGCCCGACTTGGGGCCGGTGTAGCTGGTCATCATGATCGGCCCGACGGTGGTGGTCGTCGCCGTGGTGAAGTTCGTCGCGGGCCCGGTCGGCATGACGACCTTGCTGGGGGCGGGGGGCTTCGCGGGCTGACCGGAGGATTGCCCGCCGGACTGCCGGGGCGTGGCCGTGCTCTTGGCGTGGTCGACCGTGGAGTCGCCGGACGAGGAGCCGCACGCGACCGCGGTCACCGCGAGCAGTACGGCGCCGAGCAGCGCCGTCGCGCGAGGACGGCGTGCGGAAAGGGGGTTCAAGGGAAGAGCTCCGGCGGGCGTCAGGGGGGTGCTGTTGACAAAAACGACCTTAACCGGGCGGTGAAACGGTGATCGGGCTGCTCTGTAACAGCCGTCCATCAATCGGCGGGACGTAAACAGCGTTTTCGTGATTTCCCCGTGACCGGATCACCCCTTCGGCCGATGGCGGAGTGACTTTCCGAAGTGGCGCGGGTACCGGCGCAGACCCTGCCCCCGCGGGTTTCCCACCGACAGGAGCCGCGCTTGTCCGTCACAGCACCGGTCCCGCAACCGCCCTCCCCCGACTCCGCGAACTCGTCGAACTCCTCGAAACCGGATCCCGGCGGGTTGTGGTCACGCCTGATGCGGGGGCCGCACGGGCTGCGGGCGACGTTCGTCGTCGCCGTCGTGATGGTGATCCTGATCGCGGTTCCCTACCTGCTCAACCGCTCCGTGGTCGGCGCCGCGCCGGTGCGGGCCGGGCAGGTGGTCACGCTGGGCACCTTCCGGTACCAACCCGCGCTCGGCTGGCAGGTCGACCGGGGCGCGTCCCAGGCCGATCTGGTCAGCGTGCTGGTCAAGGGGGCGACCATGTATCGGCTGACCCCGCTGGGCCGGCAGTCCTCGGCGGCGGGCGCGTTCCGGGCGGCGGCGCGCCGTCACGCGGCCACCGGGCGCGGGCGGGTCGGCGGCGACCCCGCCAAGGTGACCACCGCGCGCGGCCTGACCGGCCTGGTCGCGCCGATCACCGGACACACCGTGGCCGGCACGCTGACCGTCCTGGTCGCCGGCGGCCAGGGACTGGGCGTGTCGCTCACCGCCCGGCACACCGCGCCGCTGACCGCCGCGATCGCCGACGACGTGGTGACCATGCTCGACTCGGTGGAGGTGGTCGCGTCGTGAGTGTGGCTCCGCTGACCGACCGCCGCGGTCGCCGGGACGCGGGCGGCATCGTGCAGCCCACGCGGGCGGCGTTTTGGCTGTATCCGATCGTGCTCGCGCTCGGTGCGGCGAGCGTGGTGCCCAACTTCGTCCGGCTGTCCTCGGCGGCTCCGTCGGGTGCGCTGGTGCTGAGCGTGGTGATCAACACGCTGTGGCTGATCCCGGCGCTCGCGGTGATCACCCACCTGGACCTGTTCGAACGCGAGCCGCTGTCGTTCTGTGTGGCGGCGGTGTTGTGGGGTGGCCTGGTGGCGACCGGGTTCGCCCTGGTGGCCAACGACAACCTGCTCAGCTATCTGGCCAAACTGGACCCGGAATTCTCCACCGACTGGGGCGCCTCGATCTCCGCACCGATCGTCGAGGAGACGCTGAAACTGCTCGGCGTGGTGACGCTGATCCTGATCAACCGCCGGGTCTTCGAGAGCGTGCTCGACGGCTTCGTGATCGGCGCGCTGGTCGGCCTGGGCTTCCAGGTCGTGGAGAACATCCTGTACGGGCTGAACGCGGCGATCCAGTCCGGCGAGATCTGGACCGGCGGCGTCGTGGCCAGCTTTTTCGTCCGGGCCGTCGTCAACGGGTTGTGGAGCCACGCGGCGTTCACCGCGATGACCGGCGCGGGAGCAGCGTACGTGCTGGTCGGCGTGCGTCGGCCGCTGCCGGTGCGGGTGGCCGCCGCGATCGCGCTGTACGTGATCGCCTGGGGCCTGCACTTCGTGAACAACTCGCCGCTCGCGGAGATCGTGCTGCGGCGCACCGACTGGTACCTGACCATCGTGCAGATCGTGCTCAACGGCCTGGTCGTGCTGGCCGCGGCGAGTTACGTCTACCGGCTCGCGGCCCGGCAGGAGTTCCGGCGGTTCGCCCGCGCGGTGGGCGACGAGCCGGAGCTGCTGCCACTGCGCGAGTTGGCCGCGCTCGCGTCGAACAAGACCCGCAAGGACGCGGTGGAGGCGGCCCGGCGCGAGCACGGGCGCAGGGCGGCCCGGGCGCGCAGTCGGCTCCAGCGCGCGCAACTGGGCTACGGGGTGGCGCTGTCCCGGTCCGCCGACCCGGTCCACGACCCCGGGGTGGCGCGCTGGCATCGGCGGATCGACCGGGCCCGGGCCCAGGTGGTGGCCGCCGACGCGGAGCCGTCGCCGAACGCCCAGACCGGCCGGGCGAAGACCCGACCCGAGACACCCCCGGGGCCGGAGCTACCGGAGGTGCCGTAGCGGGTCGTGCCGCCGGACCGGCCCCGGGCCCGCGATCACCGGCAGGCGCGCGGATCCGGGGTGACGGCGGTGTCGGTCCGTCGGGGTTGTTCGTCCCTCGGTGTCCACTCGACCTCTTCGAGGTCGGCGAGTGCGTCCTCGCGCAGCAGATCCGGGGGTGCGGTGCCGAGGTCGCGTCGGCCGAGCGAGCGCACCACCAAGAGCACGGTCAGGCCGAGCAGACACACGGACACGGCGAGTACGACGAGTCCGTCCATGGTGCTCCTCCCTACCTGCCTGTAGGGCGGTCGCCATCGGGCAGCCGCCATGAGGCAGTTGCTCTCCATGGTCGCGTGTGCGGCGGACAATGTGAACCGACCGCAGATGAACAGCGGACATCGGGTCACCTCGCGGGATCCGGCACCGGCGAGAATGCTCGGATGCGCGCACACATCGAAGCCATGGATCGCAATCTCGCCGAGCACGCGTGCCACCTGCACCGAGTCACCCCGGGGATGCGCGTGTTCGAGGACGACGAGGTGATCGTCGCGGACAGCGGTCTGGGGCACGACACGTACAACATCGTCGCGGGCACGCGCGCGAGCGCCGAGACGGTGGGGGCGCTCGTCGAGCGTACGGTCCGCCGGGTCGAGGCGACCGGGCGGCCGTTCTCGTGGTGGGTCACCCAGGGGTCGCGGCCGATGGACCTGGCCGAGCGGTTGCCGGCGTACGGGCTGCCGGTGAGCGAGCGCGAGGTGGCGATGTGGGCGGCGTTGGCTCCGAGCGAGCCCGGCGCGGCGGTGCGGCCGGCGGGGTTGCGGATCGAAGTGGTGCGCACGCGTGCCGGTTTGCTGGACTACGCGGGGGTGCTCGCGTCGTTGTGGACACCGGCCGTCCCGGACGTGGTGCGCTTCGCCGAACTGACCGCCGACGCCGCCCTGGTCTCCAGCGCGCGCTACCTGGTGGGCTACGTGGACGACCGTCCGGTGGCCACCGCCGAGGTGTTCCCACACGCCGGCGTCGCGGGTGTGTACAACATCGCGACCGTGGCCGCCGAGCGCCGGCGCGGCTACGGCGCGGCGCTGACTCGGGCCGCCCTCGACACGGCGCTCGCGGAGGGGCACGCGGTCGCGGTGCTCCAGGCGTCGGCGGAAGGCGAGCCCGTGTACCGGAAGTTGGGCTTTCGGGTACTCGGGCCCGTCACCGAGCACGCGATCCTCACGTGACCCCGCCGGCGGGAGCCGCCGGGCGCTACGCGAGCAGTTCCGGGTGCAGTGCCTCGACCATCCGGCGCATCCCGTCCTTCCAGTGCACGGTGGTGCGGCCGGTGATCGTGTGCATCGCGGTCAGGTCGAGGGTCACCGAGTCGATGGTCTCGGTCGTGGCATTGAACTCGGGCTTCACACCGGTGAGTTCGGCCAGATAAGCGCACCACTCCTCGATGCTCACCGGGTCGCTGCCGCCCCAGTTGACGGTGGTGACCTCGGGCGTCGCCGCCGCGAACAGCGCGGGCAGGGTGCCGGCGATGTCGTCGACGTGGATCGGGTGGTAGATGCTGGGCGTGTTCGAGTGCACGTCGACCGGCACGCCGCCGAGCATCATCTCCAGGTGGATGCCGGGCCAGCCGCCGTTGTCCCCGTACGGCACGGACAGGCGCGCGATCGTGGTCGGCAGCGCGAATCGGCGCGCGCCCCATCGCGCGGCGCCCTCTGCGGCGATCTTGCAGATGCTGTAGGTCTCCAGGAACGACCAGACCCGGTGGTTGTCGCCGAGCGCCGCGTGCTCGGCCAACTCCTTGTGGCCGGCGGGCTGGTAGACGGCGGTGGACGAGCAGTGCAGGAAGGCGCGGGCCGCCTGGTGATGCTCCATCAGCGACAGTACGCCGCCGGCGTTCGCGTCCAGGTCCAGGTTCCAGTCGCCGTTCTTGGCCACCGCGAAGTTGACCACGTAGTCGGCGTCGGCGGGCAGGGCGGCGACGTCGCCGGCGGCCAGGTCGATCCGCACGCAGGTGACGCCCGCGGCCTCCAGGCGTGCTCGGGCCTCGTCGTCCTGGAAGCGGGCGGCGCCGTAGACCTCGTTGTCACGCGCGAGGATCTTGGCGACGGGTTCGGCGACCTGGCCGGTGACGCCGGTGACGACGATCTTGGCGCCGCTGAGGGGGGTTGCCATGGGGGACTCCGTTGTCGTGTCTGGTGCTTCGTCTGCCGCGGCCGGCCGTTCGCCGGGCGCCGTACGGCCGGAAATCCCCGTCCGGCCGGGGCCGTGGAGGTGGTCGGGGCGGGCGTGGCGGCACGTTAGTGCAGGTTGCGATCAGGTGGAAGGGAGAGAAAGCGGGGAAGGGGGAGCGGGAAGGGCCCGGCGGGCGGGAAGGGAACCGGCGGGGAACGGGCCCGCAACCGTGCGGGAACGGGTGAGGGAACGAGGGCCTTCCCTTATCCGGGGGTGGACACGGAACGGGGACGGTCGGTCGGCCGTCTCTGCGGACGGGGGGATCGACTTCTCGGGGGCAGCGATGAGTGTTACGGGGCACTGCCGACTGTGCGGGACCGAGGTCCCGGACGAGCGTCACGGTTATTGCGAAGGACCGTTGTGCGGGGCCGATCTGGCCGGCCAGCGGGTGGGCGATCCGGGGGTCGCCGTGCAGGTCGGGTTCGAGCGCGCGCGGGTGGCGGCGCGGCCCGGGGAGGTGGTCGAGGCACGACTGCTGGTGCGCAATCGGAGCCGGCGGGCCGAGCACTTCCGGATCCGGGTGTTCGACACGGAACGGGTCGCGGTCACCGAGCAGGAGCCGGGCGCGCCGATCGGGCCGGGGGCCGAGGTGGTGTGGACGGTCCGGTATCGGGTCCCGCGCGACCCGGGCCCGTTGACCGCCGGACCGGCCGCGGTGGGGCCGGGTGGGCCCGGCGACGCGGTGTCCGGGCTGTACTACGCGGCGGTGCGGGCCGAGGCGGTTCGGGACGCGCGGGTGGGCGCGGCGGCGGTGCTCGACGTACGGATCCGTGGCGAGACCGATGGCGCGGGTCGGATTCGGGCGATTCGTGCGCCGATCCCTCGATGGCCGGCGACATGTCCGGAATGAAGGCATCACGGTCGTTCACCCGGACCCTGTCGGGTGCCGGTTGGGCCGACCGCATCATCGCGGACGCGGACGCAAAGGCGCGGATGCTCGTCTCGTACATCACCCCCGCCCCCGAGGAGTTGATCGGCGCGGTCGAGATCCGGATCGTCGAATACCCCGACGCCTCGCGGCGCTCGCGAGCGGGCACGGTGTCGTGGGAGGCGCGGCACCCGATCGAGGCGCCGGCCCGCTGCGTGCTGCGCGGCTTCGACCGGGTGGACGCCGACCGTGGCGAGGACGGGTGGTACGCGGACTGGAAACGGCCCTTCCCGCGTCGGGAACCGGAGCAACCGCGCCGGGCGCGGGAGAAGTCGCGCGCGTGAACGGACGTCCGCGCGCCCGGGGCGGG
>NZ_JBHTVA010000115.1:0-23268 GCF_042793325.1 Embleya sp. NPDC056575 | reverse complement strand
CCCGGGCGGTCCCTCCCAATCCAACACCGGCTATCGGCCGCAGGGCCCGGGCCCGCCCGGGCCGTCCGGCCGATCACCGGAGGATTGCCGTTCACTCCCACAGCCCCGTGCAGAGGGCCGCCTGCGGTGTCACGCGCGGCCCCGCCGGACCACGCGTCCACCACCTCGATCATGCCTCGCCGGCGCGCATCGCGGCGGGGGCCAAAGGTCCACGAACGGCAAGCCGAAGGTCCCCCAGGGCGTGTCTTCAAGCCCCCGCCGAGCACCACGACGCCCGGCACCGCACCTCGCCGCACCGGAGAAACAGGCGAATGGAACCACCATGCACCTGCTTCTCCGGCACGCCGATGCACGGCACCGGACACCGCGGAGCCCGACGGGGGCTTGAAGACACGCCCTAGTCTGGACCGTCATGAGCGTTCTCGTGGTGACCGGCACCGACACCGGGGTGGGCAAGACGATCGTCACGGCGGCCGTCGCCGCCATCGCCGCGGTGCGCGGCGGCTCCGTCGCGGTGGTCAAGCCCTCGCAGACGGGCGTGGCGCCCGACGAGCCGGGCGACCTCGCCGACGTGCGGCGCCTGGCCGGGGTGACCGACCTGCACGAATACTCCCGCTACCCCGACCCGCTCTCCCCCGCCGCGGCCTCCCGGGTCTCCGGTCTGCCGCCGGTGGACCTGTACGGCGTCGCCGACCGGGTCCGCGCGCTGGCCAAGGAGACCGACCTCGTGGTGGTCGAGGGCGCGGGCGGCCTGCTCGTGCGCTTCGACGACGACGGCACCACGATCGCCGATCTCGCGCACGAGCTGAGGGCGGGCGTGCTCGTGGTGGCCCGCCCCGACCTCGGCACCCTCAACCACACCGCGCTCACCCTGGAGTCGTTGGCCCACCGCGGGGTCGACCTGGTGGGCGTGGTGATCGGTTCCTGGCCGAACGAGCCCGACCTGGCGATGCGCTGCAACGTCCGGGATCTGGAGACGCTGGCCGCCCGACCACTGGCCGGCGTACTGCCCGCCGGTGCCGGTTCGCTGCACCCGGCCGACTTCCTGCTCACGGCCCGCGCGAGTCTGGCCCCCGCCCTGGGGGGTACCTTCGATCCGGCCGCGTTCCGCGCCGCACAGGATCCGACCGCAAGGTGAGCCACATGACGGAATCCCTCGACACCGCCCTCGACGACCGTACGCAGACCGGGACCGACGACATCCTGGCCGTGGCCCGACACCAGGTCCTGGAGCAGGGTCGCGGCCTGAGCGCCGAGCAGGTGCTGGCCGTGCTGACCCTGCCCGACGACCGGCTGGAGGAACTGCTCCAGCTCGCGCACGAGGTGCGGGTCCGGCACTGCGGGCCCGAGGTCGAGGTCGAGGGCATCGTCTCGGTCAAGACCGGCGGCTGCCCCGAGGACTGCCACTTCTGCTCGCAGTCCGGCCTGTTCCCCTCCCCCGTGCGGGCCGCCTGGCTCGACATCCCCTCCCTCGTGGAGGCGGCGAAGGAGACCGCCGCCACCGGCGCCACCGAGTTCTGCATCGTGGCCGCGGTGCGCGGCCCGGACGCGCGCCTGATGAAGCAGATGCGCGAGGGCGTCGCGGCGATCCGCGAGGTCGTCGACATCAACATCGCCGCCTCCCTCGGCATGCTCACCCAGGAGCAGGTCGACGAGCTGGCCGACATGGGCATCCACCGCTACAACCACAACCTGGAGACGGCGAAGTCGTACTTCACCAACGTGGTCACCACCCACACGTGGGAGGAGCGCTGGGACACCCTGCGGATGGTGCGCGCGGCGGGCATGGAGGTGTGCTGCGGCGGCATCGTCGGCATGGGCGAGTCGGTCGAGCAACGCGCCGAGTTCGCCGGCCAGCTGGCCGAGCTGGAGCCGGACGAGGTGCCGCTGAACTTCCTCAACCCGCGCCCGGGCACCCCGTTCGCCGACCAGAAGGTGCTGGAGCCGCGCGAGGCGCTGCGGATCATCGGCGCCTTCCGGCTCGCCCTGCCCCGGACCATCCTGCGCTACGCGGGCGGCCGCGAGATCGCGCTCGGCGACCTCGGCACGCGCGACGGCCTGCTCGGCGGGATCAACGCGGTGATCGTCGGCAACTACCTCACCACCCTGGGCCGCACCGCCGACGCCGACCTGGCCCTGCTCGACGAACTGAGCATGCCGGTCAAGGCGCTCAACCAGACCCTGTAGCCCCATCGCCCCGCCGGCGGCCCCCACTGCGACCCGGGGCCGCCGGCGCCGGCCCCTCTACTGCCCGTCGGGCGCGCGCGGATAGGTTTCCCCCCGGCACACGAGGGTGGCGGCGTCTACGGCGACGGAGGCCGGGCATGCGCGCACGACGAGGGGCCGGGGGCCGGGGACCCGCGAGCGGGACGGTCGAGGGGCACGGCGGGGCGCTTGCGGTCGCCGCCGCCCGGGCACACGGGATCGACACCATGTTCACCCTGTCGGGAGGCCACGTCTTCCCGCTCTACGACGGCGCGGTCGGCGCGGAGCCGGCGCTGCGGGTGATCGACGTACGGCACGAGCAGACCGCCGTGTTCGCCGCCGAGGCGACCGCCAAGCTCACCCGCCGACCGGGGCTGGCCGTGCTCACCGCGGGCCCCGGCGTCACCAACGGGATCAGCGCGGTCGCCACCGCCTGGTTCAACGGCTCGCCGATGCTGGTCCTGGGCGGCAGGGCGCCGGCGTTTCGCTGGGGCTCGGGCGCGCTCCAGGAACTCGACCACCCCCCGCTGCTCACGTCCATCACGAAGCGCGCGGCCACCGTGCACGACACCGACCGGATCGCCACCGAGGTGGACGCCGCGCTGGTCCTGGCGAACAGCCCGCACCGCGGCCCGGTCTTCCTGGACGTGCCGATGGACGTGCTCTACGACCGGGCCGAGGTGACGCTGCCCGCCGCGGCGCGGCCCGCGCCCGTACTGCCCGACCCGGACCTGGTCGCGGTGATCGCCGACCTGCTGGTGCGCGCCGCCCGCCCGGTCCTGGTACTCGGCCAGGACGTGTGGATCGGCGGCGCCGAACACGCCGCCCGCCGGGCCGCCGAGACGATCGGCCTGCCGGTGGTGGCCAACGGCATGGGCCGGGGCGTACTGCCCGCCGGCCACCCGCTGCTCGCCGGTCGGGCCCGGGTCGGCGCGCTCGGCGGCGCCGACCTGGTCCTGGTGGCGGGCGCGCCGCTGGACTTCCGGCTGTCCTACGGCGGCTTCGGCGGGCAGGGCGGCGGGCCGCCCGCCCGGGTGGTGCACCTGGCCGACGCGCCGCCCGAGGCGATCCCGCACGGGCACTGCGCGGTACGCGCCTGCGGCGACCTGAGCGCCCTGTTCGACGCGCTCACCGCGGCGTGGGAGCGGGTCGGCCGGGTCGGCATGTACCGCGACTGGGCCGCCCACGTGCGCGCCGCGGCCCGTACCGCCGCGCAGTCCGACGCGCCGCTGCTGGGCAGCGCCGGCCGACCGATCCATCCCGCGCGCGTGCACGGCGAACTGCTGCGCCTGCTCGACGAGGACGCGGTGGTGATCGGCGACGGCGGCGACTTCGTGTCCTACGCGGGCAAGTACATCGAGCCCGCCCGTCCGGGCGGCTGGCTGGACGCGGGCCCCTACGGGTGCCTGGGCACCGGCCTGGGCTACGCGCTCGGCGCCCGACTGGCCCGGCCCTCGGCGCAGGTGGTGCTGCTGCTCGGGGACGGCGCGGCGGGCTTTTCGCTGATGGACGTGGACACCCTGGTCCGGCATCGGCTGCCGGTGGTGCTGATCGTCGGCAACAACGGGTGCTGGGCCCTGGAGAAGCACCCGATGCGGATGCTCTACGGCCACCACGTGGCCGCCGACCTGGCGCCGAGCACCCGCTACGACGACGTGGTGCGGGCGCTGGGCGGCGCGGGCGAGACGGTGGCCCGGCCCGAGCAGATCGCCCCCGCGCTGCGCCGCGCGTTCGCCTCCGGGGTGCCCTATCTGGTGAACGTGCTCACCGATCCGGAGGCGGTCTACCCACGCTCGACCATGGGGGTGTGATTCGCGGCGTAAAATGGACGGCTATGAATCCCCCTGGCTCCGCCGCCGCGGCCCGACCCCACGACCATCACCCCGCGCCGACCGGCGTCCGCATCCGCCAGGCCCGTCCGGAGGAGTACGAGGCGGTCGGCGAGGTGACCATCGCCGGCTACGCGGGCCTGGTCGCCTCCGACCAGGACTACGTCAACGACCTGCGCAAGGCCGCGCACCGCGCGGAGAACTCCGAACTGCTCGTGGCCGTGGACGAGTACACCGGCGAGATCCTGGGCACCGTCGCGTTCGTCCTGCCCGGCAGCCCCTACGCGGAGGTCTCCCGCGAGGGCGAGGGCGAGTTCCGGATGCTCGCGGTCGCCCCGTCCGCGCGCGGGCGCGGCATCGGCGAGGCACTCGTCGAGGCGTGCCTGGAGCGCGCTCGCAAGTACCACTTCACCGCCGTGGCGATCTCCACCGTGTGGGACATGCGCGCCGCGCACCGGCTCTACGGCCGCATGGGCTTCCACCGCGCGCCCGAGCGGGACTGGTGGCCGGTGCCCGAGGTGGAGCTGATCTGCTACCTCAAGGACCTGCGCGAGACCCCGCAGGGCTGACCGCGGCCGGCCGTCACCGCCGGGGTGTGCGATCGGGCGGCTGCGGCCCGGGCCGTAATCTACGGCCGTGACCACGATTGCAGCCTTCTGCGACCACTGCGGCGAGCAGCTTGCCGGCGCCGCGCACGACGACTGTGCGCGGCGCCGCGAACTCGAACCGCCGCGCTACTGCGGACAGTGCCGGCGGCGGATGACCGTACAGGTGACCCCGCGCGGTTGGACCGCCAAGTGTGTCGAACACGGAGTGCTCACGGCGCAGTGACCGACACCCGTCACGACCCGACGGACGTCCGCCCCGCTACCACCGTTGTCCACCCCGGTCCGGTCGGGGGCCATCGCGGCTCGGCTTGCGCACTCGGCCGAAGGCCCCGGCACTCGGCCAAGGGCTCCGGCGCTCAGCCGGCCCGTTCGAGCACCTGCGCCAGCGCCTCGACCACCCGCGGGTCGTAGGCCCCGGCGGCGTCCGCGCGCAGCCGGGCGAACGCCTCGCGCCGCGCGCCGAGGTCGTCGGCGGACGCGAGCAGGTCGTCGTAGGCGTTGGCCACCTTGATGATCCGACTGGCCAGGGGCGGCGGCGCGGCGCTCTCGTCGCGGTACGGATCGGCCTGCGCGGCCACGATGGTCGCCACCCGGTCCAGGACGCCGCTCTCCCGGATCACCTCCGCGCCCAGCCGGGCGATCCGACGCTGTTCGGCGACGGGCAGGTCGAGCGTGGTCCCGCCGGGCACCGGGTCGGCCAGCGCCAACTGCCCGATGTCGTGCATCCGCGCCGCGTAGGCCAGTTCGCGCAGCTCCACCTCCCCCAGCCCCAGGTCCACCCCGACCGCGTGGGCCAACTCGCCCACCCGGGCCGCGTGTCCGGGCGAGCCGCACCCCGCCGCCTCGGGCAGCCGGGACAACGCGTCGACGGTCTGCCGGTGCACCTGCCCGATCGCGGCGCAGCGCCGGAAGGACAGCAGCACCAGCAGCGACGGCACGCAGAACACCGGCACCGCCCACAGCCCCAGCACGCCGGTGGACAGCGCGATGAGCATCCCGGTGGCGCCCACGGCGGTGCCGATCCCGGTCGGCCCGCCCGGCACCCGACCGCCGTCCCCGCCGTCCGCCCCGATCCGCTCGCGGGCGCCCGAGCCCGCGCCGAGCGCCCGCAGTTCGGCCAGCAGCGCGGGACAGAACGGACCGCCCACCCGGACCATGGCCACCACCACCGCGTCGCACAGCGCGGTCAGCAGCACCACCAGGACCAGGAACGTGCCGTACGCCCAGCCGCGCGCCATCACCGGATCGAGCCCGCCCGCCGCGTACAGCGGCCGGAACAGCGTCGCGGCGAACGCCGCCGCGAGCAGGCGCCGGGCCACGTACGCGGGATCCGGCGCCCGCCCGCGCGCCACGTGCGGCAGCGTGCCCGCGAGCAGCGCCACGCCGACCACCGCGACCACCTGGAGCACGCCGTGCCGGGACACCGTGCCGTGCACGTCCGACAGCAGGGCGTAGGCCAGCGCGCCGGCCGCGCCCAGTGGAGCGCTCTCCCGGCTGCCGGGCAGCGTCACCCGGGCCGCCTCGCCGACCGCGATCACCACGCCGAACACCAGCGCGTACCAGGGCTGCACCACGCCCCGGGCCGCGGTGCCGGCCACCGCGGCCGCCGCCGCGAGCGCGCCCAGCCCGAGCACGAGGGCGTCGGTATGCGCCCGCAGCCGCGCGGCCGGACCGCCCGGCGCGCGCCGGACCCGGGTCACCGCGATCACGATCCGCCACCGACCCGTTCGCGCGCCACCGAATGGGTGTCCGAGGAGGTGCCCACCGAGGGGATCTCCGGCCGGTTCCGCGCACGCGGTCTCCCGCGCGGCGCGGGCACCCGGTCCCGCACCTCCCCCTCCGGCCAGCCGTGTCGGTCCAGCGCCTCGGCCAACGCCTCGACCATCCGCGGGTCGAACTGGGTCCCGCTGCATCGGCGCAGCTCGGCCATCGCCGCCTCGGCGCCGCGCGCGGGCCGATACGACCGGGTCGAGGTCATCGAGTCGAACGCGTCCGCGACCGCGATCACCCGCGCGAACTCGGGGATCTCGGCGCCGGCCAGACCCGCCGGGTAGCCGCGTCCGTCCATCCGTTCGTGGTGGTGCAGGATGCCCGCGCGTGCCTCGCCGAGGAAGGTCAGGTCGGCCACCATCGCGGCACCGGTCACCGGGTGCCGCTGCATCTCGCGCACCTCGTCGGGGTCCAGCCGCCCCGGCTTGGTCAACACCCGGGTGGACACCCCCAGTTTGCCGACGTCGTGCAGGATCCCCGCGTAGCGCA
Organism: Embleya sp. NPDC056575; assembly: GCF_042793325.1. Lineage (NCBI taxonomy): Bacteria > Bacillati > Actinomycetota > Actinomycetes > Kitasatosporales > Streptomycetaceae > Embleya > Embleya sp. NPDC056575. The sequence goes on along the minus strand of NZ_JBHTVA010000115.1, from coordinate 16,367 downwards.
GGCAGAGCACCCGGTCCTCGCGCATGCCGAGCCGGCGGCCGATCAACACCGAGGCACGGGCCACCCGTTCGCTGTGGCCGCGGGTGTACCCGTCCTTGATCTCCACCGCCCGCACCAGGGTGCGCACCGTCGCCTCGTGTGCCGCCCGCTCCCGGGCCAACTGCACGTAGGCCCAGAAGGCCACATACAGCGGGAGCAGCACCAACACGGCGGCGAACACGCCCAGTCGCCGCTGCCACAACACCGCCATCATCAGCGCTATCGGCACCGAGCCCAGCCGCCAGCCGGCCGAACGCACGAACACCTCGCGCAGCACCTGCAGTCGCACGGCGCCCTCGGCCACACCGACCGCGACGGTGTCGAACAGTCCGCTCACCAGGTAGAGCGCCACCCCCGCCGCGGCCGGCGGCACCAGGCCCTCGGGCAGCTCGCCGGCGGACGGATACCGTGATCCGTCCAGGAGTTCGTACACCCCGGCGGCCACCGCGACGGCGAGCACCAGGTGGGCGGCGTGGGCCACGCGGGTGACCATGGTCGCGGTGCGCGACCGCGCGATCAGTACGCCCGGCACCACGACGGCCGCGGCGGGCCCGGCGGGCAGCAGCAGCACCCCCGCGCACACCAGCGGGAAGAGCACCCCGTCGGGGGCGCCGCACAGACCGCCCAGCCGGGCGCGGGCGACGGCTCCGAAGACGACGAACAACACCGCCAGCGCGCCCAGTCGATCGGGTTCGGCGCCGCTCCACGGAAGCAGGACGAGCGCGGATACGGACCCGCCCACCACGATCCCGACGTGGATCCGGGCGCTCGGCGGCAGCGTGCGCATGCGACTCCTCGACTGGTCGCTCGGACCACCGAGAATAGGCCGCCCCGGGAACGACGGAGGGGCGCATGACCGGTTTGTCCCGACCATGCGCCCCATTTTTAGCCCGATGGAGTCAGTGGATCCGCGCACCTCGACAGCCTGTTCGAGTCGGCGATCCGGCGCCCGCGGAGCCCCCTCGGGTCAACGACCCGGTCGCTCCATCTCGATCGAGGACTCCTCGACCGAGACCCGCTGGGCGTCCACTTCGACGCGCACCAGCTTGATCCGCTCCAACACCTTGTTGCGCAGCTCCGAGGGAACCTCGTCGCGGCCGCAGCAGCGGTGCACCAACTCCTTCACCTGCTGCTCGAGGCCGTACTTGTCCAGGCACGGCGAGCACTCGTCGAGGTGGGTGCGGATGCTGGTGCAGTCCGCGTCGGCCAACTCGTTGTCGATGTACTCGTACAGGTGCCCGAGGATCTCGGAGCAGTCCACCTCGTGGTGGTCACCGCAGCTCATGAGTCCGAGCCTTTCCGGTCGGTGCCTGCGGGGACGAGGCCGCGCTCGCGGGCGTAGTCGGCCAGCAGATCGCGAAGCTGGCGACGCCCGCGGTGCAGGCGCGACATCACGGTCCCGATGGGAGTCCCCATGATGTCCGCGATCTCCTTGTACGCGAAACCCTCGACGTCGGCGAGGTACACCGCGATCCGGAACTCCTCGGGAATGGCCTGCAGGGCCGTCTTCACGTCGGAGTCGGGCAGGTGATCGAGCGCCTGCGCCTCGGCCGAGCGCAGTCCGGTGGACATGTGCGACTCGGCGCGGTGCAGCTGCCAGTCCTCGATTTCCTCCGCATGCGATTCCAGCGGCTGCCGCTGCTTCTTGCGGTAGGAGTTGATGAAGGTGTTGGTCAGGATGCGATACAGCCAGGCCTTGAGGTTGGTGCCCTCTTTGAACTGGTGGAACGACGCGTACGCCTTCGCGAACGTCTCCTGGACCAGGTCCTCGGCATCGGCCGGGTTGCGGGTCATCCGCAGCGCCGCCGAGTACAACTGATCGAGGAACGGCAGGGCGTCCCGCTCGAACCGCGCGTCTTGCTGCTCCAAGGTCTCCGTTACGAGACCCACCTCCTTCAGGCCAGGAGTCGACGATATCGCCCGAGGCTGATCGGTGCCCGCACCCCACTCGGGCCAGGCGAGAAACGGTGCCTCGTTTCGGACAACCGAACCGGCGGCCTTGAGCATGGGAGCGACCTCCACTCGTCGACGCTTGACAGTGGTGGGAACACGTCGCCGGGGCGGATCATTCCCGGGTGCTCGGCACCGTCAACCAATCGCCCACACCGGCCGTGATCAGCGCCAACGCCGCTTCCTGAGTGATCTCGGCACGCTTCGGCACGGCGAATCCGTGGTCCGCGAAGGGCACCGGGAGCACGGTCGGACCGTCCTTGGGAAACTCGTTCGGCGCGCCGAACGAGTCCCGTTCGCCCTGCACCACCAGGGTCGGCACGCCCGCCCCGAGCAGTTCAGCCAAGCGCGAACGCTCCGGTCGACCGGGCGGGTGCAGCGGGAAGGCGAGCGCCACCACGCCGGCCACCCCGGTCTTTGCCGCGGTGCGGCAGGCCACCCGGGCGCCGGCGCTGCGGCCGGCCCCGAACACGGGCAGCGCCTCGGCCGTGTTGCGCCGGGCGATCTCCTCCAGCACCGGAAGCCAGCCCGCGTCCAACGTCCTGGGCGCCGGGGCGAGCCTGCGTCCGGCGACCCGCCACGGCTGCTCGACCAGGGCCACGTGCACCCCGCGCGCGGGCAGCGCGGCGGCCAGCGCCGCCAGGTCGCGCGCCTCGATCCCGCCGCCCGCGCCGTGGCTCGCCACGAACCAGGCACGCGCCTCGACGCTCGCCCGGCGCAGCGTCACCCGCGCGGTGCCGGGCGGCGTGGCCACCTCGAACACCTCGGGCACGGCGACCGCCGCGGGGCCGGCCGGTGCGACGGGGCCGGCCGGTTCAAAAGAGCGTCGCGTCAACGGTGACCTCGTCCGGGGGAATCGCGTCGAGCAGGTGGGGCGCGTTGTTGCGCACGTTGTTCACGTCCGTGGAGACCGGGTGCGCCGTCATGAACCCGGCGGGCGGCGGCACGAGCAGCCCGCGTATCTCCTCCGGCTCGGTCCAGGCCGGGTCCAGCCACCCGTCCCACTTGTCCCGGGTCAGCACCAGCGGCATCCGCGGGTGGATCCGGGCCAGCTCGGGCTCGGCGTCCATGGTCAGGATCGTGCACGTCCACAACCACGCGAGCGGGTCGTCCTCGGCCCGCCCGCGGTCGCGCCACCACTCGTACAACCCGGCGAAGGCGACCTCGCCGCCGTCGGCCGCGTGGATCCAGTACGGCTGCTTGCGCGAGCCGCCCTTGGGGCCGTCGGGCGCGGTCTCCGGGGTGTGCCACTCGAAGTAGCCGTCGGCGGGCAGCAGGCACCGCCGCGCGGCGAACGCCTTCCGATACGCCGGCTTCTCGTGCACCGTCTCGGAGCGGGCGTTGATCATCTTGGCGCCCATGCCGGGGTCCTTGGCCCAGGACGGCACCAGGCCCCACTTGACCGACCGCAGCTGCCGGGTGGGCGCGCCGCCGGACTCCACCGGGCGCTCCAGGACCGCGTACACCTGCTTGGTCGGGGCGATGTTCCAGTCCGGCGGAAGCTCGTCCGCGGGATCGAAACGATCGACCTCGAACATCTCGACGAGGTCGTCGGGGCTCTTGCTGGACGCGTAACGGCCACACATGGCGTCCAGAGTGCCACGTACCGAAACGAAATCGGGGGTGGGGCGGCAACGCACTAGGCTTGGTTCGTGATGTCTGCGCTGTGGTCCGCCCCTGTTGCCTCCGCTCCCGTGACCGCCACCGTCGAGGTGCCCGGGTCCAAGTCGGTGACCAACCGTGCCCTCGTGCTGGCCGCGCTGGCCGGTGGGCCGGGTTATGTGCGCCGTCCGCTGCGCAGCCGGGACACGCTGCTGATGGCGGCCGGGCTGCGCGCGCTCGGCGTGGTGATCGAGGACCGCGGCGACGACTGGTACGTACTGCCCGGGCGGCTGGCCGGCCCGGCCGTGGTGGACTGCGGCAACGCCGGCACGGTGATGCGCTTCCTGCCGCCGGTGGCCGCGCTCGCCGCGGGGCCGGTGCGCTTCGACGGCGACCCGCGCTCCTACGAGCGCCCGCTCGACGGGGTGATCAACGCGCTGCGCGACCTGGGCACCCGGATCGACGACGAGGGCGAGGCCCGGCTGCCGATGACGGTGCTGGGCGGCGGCGGGGTCGAGGGCGGCGTGGTGCGCATCGACGCGTCCTCCTCGTCCCAGTTCGTCAGCGCGCTGCTGCTGTCCGGGCCGCGCTTCAACCTCGGCGTCGAGGTCCGGCACACCGGCACCTCGGTGCCCTCGATGACGCACATCGCGATGACCGTGGACATGCTGCGCGCGGCCGGCGCGCGGGTCGACGACGGCGAGCCGAACGTGTGGCGGGTCGCCCCGGGCGCGCTGCTCGGCCGCGACATGGTGGTCGAGCCGGACCTGTCCAACGCCGGCCCGTTCCTGGCCGCCGCGCTGGTCACCGGCGGTTCGGTGACCGTGCGCGACTGGCCCGAGCACACCACGCAGCCCGGCGACCGGCTGCGCTCGATCTTCACCGCGATGGGCGGCTCGTGCCGGCGCACCCCGGCGGGGCTGACCCTGACCGGCGGCGGCGCGGTGCACGGCATCGAGGCCGACCTGCACGACGTCGGCGAGTTGACCCCGGTGATCGCGGCGGTGGCGGCGCTGGCCGACGGGCCCAGCCGACTGACCGGCGTGGCCCACCTGCGGCTGCACGAGACCGACCGGCTGGCCGCGCTGGTCAAGGAGATCAACGACCTCGGCGGCGACGTGAACGAGATCGACGACGGCCTGGAGATCCGGCCGCGCGCGCTGCACGGCGGGGTGTTCCACACCTACGACGACCATCGGCTGGCCACCGCCGCGGCGGTGCTCGGCCTGCTCGTCCCGGGGGTGGAGGTGGAGAACGTGGCCACCACCGCGAAGACCCTGCCCGACTTCACCGGCATGTGGACGCGCATGCTGAGCGCGCGCCGCGGCTGAGAGGCCGGGGACGATGGCGGGACTCGGCTCCAACCGGCGCAGGGACCTCGACGAGGACGACATCCGGATCCGTCCGGGCAAGCACGGCTCACGCCCGCGCACCCGGACCCGGCCCAAGCACGAGGACGCCCGCGAGGGCCGGGTGCTGACCGTCGACCGGGGCCGCTACACCTGCCTCCTGGAGGACGAGGACGCGCCCGACCGCTCGATCACCGCGATGAAGGCCCGCGAACTGGGCCGCAAGGGCGTCGTGGTCGGCGACCGGGTCGCCATCGTCGGCGACCTCAGCGGCGGGGAGGGCTCGCTGGCCCGGATCGTCCGGGTCGAGGAACGCCGCAGCACGCTGCGCCGCACCGCCGACGACGACGACCCGTACGAGCGGATCATCGTGGCCAACGCCGACCAGCTCGCGATCGTCACCGCGCTGGCCGACCCCGAGCCGCGCCCGCGCCTGATCGACCGCTGTCTGGTCGCCGCCTACGACGCGGGCCTGGAGCCGCTGCTGGTGCTGACCAAGGCCGATCTCGCCTCCCCCGACCCGCTGTTGGAGATGTACGGCGCCCTCGGCGTGGAGCACGTGGTCACCAGGAGCGAGTCCGCGTGGGACCTGGACCCGATCCGGGCCCGGCTGGCCGGCAGGGTCACCGTCTTCGTCGGGCACAGCGGCGTCGGAAAGACCACCCTGGTCAACGAGTTGGTGCCGGACCACCGGCGCGCCACCGGTCACGTCAACGAGGTGACCGGGCGCGGGCGGCACACCACCACCTCGGCGCTGAGCCTGCGGCTGCCCCCGTTCGCGGGCGACACGAGCGCTTCGGGCACCGACCGGGGCTGGGTGGTCGACACCCCCGGCGTGCGCTCGTTCGGCCTCAACCACGTCGACCTCGGGCGGGTGATCAACGCCTTCCCCGACCTCGCGGCCGGCACCGAGGGCTGTCCGCGCGCCTGTTCGCACGACGAGCCCGACTGCGGGCTCGACGCGTGGGTCGAGGCCGGGCACGCGGACCCGGCCCGGCTCTACTCGCTGCGCCGACTGCTGCGCACCCGCGAGCGCGACGAGGGCGACTGACACCCGCCGGCCGGGGCGTACCGGGCCCGCGCGGTCAGCGCAGCGGACCGCTGCTGTTCTTCACCGTGTCGTGCCACACCGCCTTGGAGCCCGACTCGCCCACCCGCACCACCTGCACCACCGCGAGCACCGCGGCGGCGACGGTCAGCACGGCCACGATCGGCACCACGATCGGCGGTATCGTCCGCGGCCGGAAGGTGGCGGCGGCCCGGTGCCGGGCGACCAGGAGCAGCACCAGCGTGACGCCGAACAGACCGAGGGTGTACCAGAGCATGTCCGAGCCCCGGTCCACGTGCGTCTGCACGGCGGCGGCGCGTTGGCCGTCGGAGAGCCGGTCGAGCCGGGCGAGCAGCTTCTCGCCGCTCTCCTTGGCCACGAAGCAGGTCAGCGCGGCGACCGCGTCCAGCCCGACCACCCACCAGCCGACGCGCAACAACCAGGGCCGCCGGGCCGCCACGAGCACGCTCGCGACCGCCGCCACCGGCACGATGACCACCGCCAAGTGCACGACCAGGACGTGAACGGGCAGGCCGGAGACGGTGTCGAACATGAAGCGGTTCTCCTGAACACTCGGGGATCGGGGGAGGGAACGACCCTCGCACAGATCAACGGCTCCCAGACTGCCCGGGTTCAGCCGCCGTCGAACACCCGCCCCGCCGGGCCGGTCACCGTCCGCGCAGGGGGGACAGCCCTACCCCGGGTTCGGGTGACCGCCGGATGCCGGCCCCGGAACGCTCGCTCATACAGTTTGGGCAGCTTCGGATCATCTGTCGGGGAGAGTGTCATGAAAAGGCCGCTTCGGACGTCTTTGATCTTCTTCGGTGGGCTGTTCGCCATCGGAGGGATCCTGATGGCCGCGTGGACCGGGCTCACGTTGCTCTCCAGCCACGATGTCCGCGACCACCGCAACTTCACGCTGACCGCCGGTGACCTGATCATCGACACCGACAACGGCGGGGTCACCATCGAACCGGGTGCGCCGGGCACGATCAGCGTGGACCGCAAGGTCACGCACAGCATCCACGGCGCGGAACCGACCTGGAGCCTGGTCGGCAACCGGCTCAAGCTGCGGCTGAACTGCTCGGGCTTCATGAACGTGGACTGTGACGGGTCCTACCGGATCCGGATTCCGCTCGACATCCCGCTGGAGGTGTCCTCGGACAACGGCGCCATCAACGCCATCGGGCTGCGGCAGAACATGAAGTTCGGCACCGACAACGGGCACATCGACGTCACCGAAAGCACCGGGAACCTGACGTTGACCACCGACAACGGCGGCATCACCACGTCGCGGGTGCGCGCCGACACGATCACCGCCACCACCGACAACGGCGGGGTACGGCTGCGCATGGACACCGCGCCGACGAAGGTGAAGGTGAACACCGACAACGGCGGCGTGCACGTCACCGTGCCCGGCGACGAGAACACGTACCGGGTGAGCACCAAGACCGGCAACGGCGGCATCGACAACGAACTCGGCGACGATCCCCGGGCGACCCGCTCGATAGACATCCGCACCGACAACGGCGGCGTCACCGTCGACCGCGCCGCGGCGCGCTGAGCCGGGGTCGCGGATGTCCGACGGGGGGACGTCCGCGACCCGCCCCGGCCGGGCTGCGGATCAGACCACGAACGATCCGCCCGTGCGCCAGTACACGCCGCCCTCGCGGCCGAGGAAACCCTCGTCCACGAGGTGTCTGCGCAGCGCGGCGTGGTCGTCCATGAAGCGGCGCAGGGTCTCCACGATCTCCGCCTCCTCGTAGCGCACGCCGGGTTCGAAGCTGCCGGCGATGTGGTCGAGCACGACCAGGCGCTTGGCCCGCTGTACGGGCAACTGCCGGACCCGACCGCGCGCGAGGTAGGTCCGCAACACGGCCGCCTCGGCGGGGCCCCGATCGGCGAACGCGTCGTCGGGCTCCTCGCCGATCCCCGCCGCCGCCTGGGCCAGCGCCTCGGGACACGCGTGCCATCCGTCGCCGGCCCGCGCGGCCAGACCCACCGACTCGAACCGGGTCAGCACCTTGATCGTGTCCCGCAGCGGCAGGCCGGCCCGATCTGCGATGTCCGAGCTGAGACGGGCCTCCAGGACCAGTGCGGCGAACACCTTCAATCGGGCGTCGTCGGCGAGGAGACGGAGCAGTTCCGCAGGTTCGTCGGCCGGACCCATGTCCCCAGGGTAGGACGTGGCACCCCGGCCGGGACGGGTTGACCGAACAGGATCACCCGGATGCGTGCGCGGCTCAGTCGCCGCGTACGCCCAGCTCGTCGATGTGCGCCAGCATGTCGCCGGGCTCGTCGTAGACCCGGAAGGCGTGCGCCCGCTCCAGCTCGTCGGCGCCGTAGCCGCCGGAGAGCAGGCCCACGCCGAGCGAGCCGGCGCGGCGGGCGGCGAGCAGGTCCCAGATGCTGTCGCCGACCACCACGCACTGGGCGGGGTCGACGCCGAGCTTGGCGGCGCCGGCCAGGAACAGGTCGGGGTCGGGCTTGGCCCGCGCGACCTCGTCGCGGGTGACCATCGGCAGGTCCGCGGGCGCGCCGAGCTTGGCCAGCATCGGCTCGGCCCCGGCCCGCCGGCCGCTGGTGGCGATGGTCCACGGGATGCCCACCTCGGTGAGGTGGCGCAGCAGTTCGGGGGCACCGGGCAGCGGCTTCACGAACGGCACCCGGGCGGCGTAGTGGCGCCCGTGCGCGTCGGTCAGCGCCTCGACCTGTTCGGGCGACAGGTCGATCCCCGTCTCACGCTGGATGCCCCGGACGAACAGGCCGCCGCTCATCCCGATCTTGCGGTGGATCCGCCACATGGCCAGGTCGATGCCGGCCTCGCCGAGCGCTTCCTGCCACGACATGACGTGGTGGTAGACGCTGTCGACGAGGGTCCCGTCGAGGTCGAAGACGAAAGCCGGCGGACGGGAACGCACAAGATCGGTCATGCCGGAAATCTAGCCCGTGGCCGGCCGCCGGGGCCGTCCGCGCCGCATCCCGGACATCCGGCGCGCCGTGCGGTGCCGGGCGCGCCGGGTCACTTGCGAGTGGCCCGCCCGGTCGCGGACTTGCTCGGCACCGGCGGTGGGGTGCCCGGCTTGGCCGGTATCACGGGCGCGGTCCTGGTCTGGGTGGGGATGGCCGCCGCGGGCGCGGGCGCGGTGCCGAGCCGGCTGCGCAGCCGCTGGCGGCGTCGACCGAGCGATCGGGTCGCGGCCGGACTGGCCCGGCGCACCTCGTCGGGCAGCGCGAACCACACCTCCACCACGGCCAGCGCCTGCGGGCGCTCGCCGGCCCGCTCCAGCAGGTCGGCCGCGCGCTCGTAGGTCCAGGCGGTGCGCATCTCGGCGCCGACACCGTGCAACAGCGTGGCCAACTCGCGCAGTTCCTCGCGGTCGAAACGATCGGCGAGCGCGGTGCCCTCCAGCGTCCACCCGTCCAGACTTCGACGCGGTTGCACCAGCCCCGGTCCCGGTACGGGCTCCCTGCCGTGTGTTGTCCTGCGCCCGACCCCGAACAGTGCCATCGCGGTCCCGCACCCCCTCCGCCGTCGACTCGTACCCGTAACACGCGCCCGACCGATGAACGGTTGTCGACTGTCGCCGTTCGCGCTTCCTTTCTGCATAACGAGCGTACGAGGCCACGGCGACGGCGCGTAAGTGTGTCCGTGGGCGCGGGGCGCGTGGACCCGCCGACCGTCGCCGGTACTGTTCGTGTCATGCCCGGCTATGACGACGACCTGCGCTTCGCCCACGTCCTCGCGGACGCCGCCGACGCGACCACCATGGACCGCTTCAAGGCGCTCGACCTGCGGGTCGAAACGAAGCCGGACATGACTCCGGTGAGCGACGCGGACAAGGCCGCCGAGGAGATCATCCGGCACCAACTCGGCCGCGGTCGCCCGCGCGACGCGGTGCTCGGCGAGGAGTTCGGCTCGTCGGGACACGGCCCCAGGCGCTGGGTGATCGACCCGATCGACGGCACCAAGAACTTCGTCCGGGGCGTCCCGGTGTGGGCCACCCTGATCGCGCTGATGGACGGCGACGAGTCGGTCATGGGCGTGGTCTCCGCGCCGGCCCTGGGTCGGCGCTGGTGGGCCGCCAAGGGCGCGGGCGCGTGGACCGGGCGCAGCCTGTCCCAGGCGTCCCGCTGCCGGGTGTCGCAGGTGGCGGCGATCGAGGACGCGTCGTTCGCGTACTCCAGCATGGGCGGCTGGGAGGACCGCGGCCGCATGGACGACTTCCTGGACCTGACCCGGGCCTGCTGGCGGACCCGCGCCTACGGCGACTTCTGGTCGTACATGCTGGTCGCCGAGGGCGCGGTGGACATGTGCGCGGAGCCCGAGGTCAACCTGTGGGACCTCGCTCCGCTGGCGGCGATCGTCGAGGAGGCGGGCGGCCGGTTCACCTCGCTCGACGGCTCCCCCGGCCCGGCGGGCGGCACCGCCGCCGCGTCCAACGGCCTGCTGCACGACGAACTGCTGGCCCGGTTGGGCGATCCGCACGAGGGATTCTGAGCCCGCGGATCGCCCTACTCCCTTCGAGTGACTTGCCCGCTATACCTTCCGTTGACCTTCCCGAGCATGTGACCATGTGAAAACAAGGCTTGTGAACTTGTGAACTCATTCTCGAGCACTCACCCGCCCTGTACCCACGCCTTGACGGAGGTGGTGTCACATGTTCGTCCGCGACGGCATGAGCACGATCGTTTTGACCATCGGCCCCGCCCACACCCTGCGCGCCGCCGCGCGCCTGATGTCCGCCCGCCAGATCGGCGCGGCGGTGGTGATCGACCCCGAGACGTCCGGCCTGGGCATCCTGACCGAGCGCGACATCCTGATGTCGATCGGCGCCGGCCAGAATCCCGACACCGAGTTCGCCGGTGACCACCTCACCTCGAACGTCGTCTTCGCGACCCCCTCGTGGTCGCTGGCCGACGCGGCGGCGGCGATGACGCGCGGCGGTTTCCGGCATCTGATCGTGCTCGACGACGGCGAGGTGCTGGGGATCATCTCGGTCCGCGACATCGTCCGCTGCCAGATCCACGAGGCACAGCGCACCGAGGAATTGGTGGGTTGACCCCGGCGGGCGCCCGTTGCGCGCCCGCGTCCCGCCCCCGGTCCGGGCGTGCGAAACGCCGCCCGGTACCGACTCGTGGTCCGGGTACCGGGCGGCGCGCTCATGGGGGGTGGATCGCCGTCAGGCGCGCAGCTCCTTCACGGCCGCCGCGAGCCGGTCCCCGTAATCCCGGTCGGCGGCCCGGAAGTGGCCCACCACCCGGTCGACGATGTCGTCCCGGGAGACCTTGGCCAGGAACCCGGCGAGGTTGGCCACCAGGCGGGCCTGCTCGTCCACCGTCATCAGCCGGTACAGGTCGCCGGCCTGTACGTAGTCGTCGTCCTGCGCGTGCGCCGGGGCCGGGTGGGTGCCGGTGGGGCCGGACACCTGGGTCGACGCCCACAGCGGTGCGCCGCTCTCGTACGGGCCGCCGAAGCTGTTCGGCTCGTAGTTCTTGGCCCGACCGCCCGGGTTGGTCGCCATGTACCCGTCCCGCCCGTGGTTGCGGGCGGTCGCGGCGTGCGGCGCGTTGACCGGGAGTTGGGTGTGGTTGACACCGAGGCGGTAGCGGTGCGCGTCGGCGTAGGCGAACAGCCGTCCCTGGAGCATCTTGTCCGGGCTCGGCCCGATCCCGGGCACGAAGTTGGCCGGGTTGAACGCGGCCTGCTCAACCTCGGCGAACACGTTGTCGGGGTTGCGGTCGAGGGTCAGTCGGCCGACCTCGATCAGGGGATAGTCGGCGTGCGACCACACCTTGGTCAGGTCGAACGGGTTGAACCGGTAGGTCGCGGCCTCGGCCACCGGCATGATCTGCACCTTCAGCGTCCACGACGGGCCCACCCCGGCGTCGATCGCGTTCACCAGGTCCCGCTGGTGCGAGTCGGGGTCGGCCCCGGCCAGTTCGGCGGCGGCCTCGGCGGTCAGGTTCCGGATGCCCTGGTCGGTCTTGAAGTGGTACTTGACCCAGAACGCCTCGCCCTCGGCGTTGACCCACTGGTAGGTGTGCGAACCGAAGCCGTCCATGTGCCGGTAGGACGCGGGGATGCCGCGGTCCCCGAACAGCCAGGTGACCTGATGGATGGCCTCCGGGGAGTGCGACCAGAAGTCCCAGACGTTGTCCGCCTCCTGGCTGCCGGTGTACGGGTCGCGCTTCTGCGTGTGGATGAAGTCCGGGAACTTCAGCGGGTCCTTGATGAAGAAGATCGGCGTGTTGTTGCCGACGAGGTCGTAATTGCCCTCCTCGGTATAGAACTTCACCGCGAACCCGCGCGGATCGCGCACCGCGTCGGCGGCGCCGAGGTTGCCGGCCACGGTGGAGAAGCGGGCGAACACCTCGGTACGGCGGCCGGGTTCGGCGAGGAAGTGCGCCTTGGTGAAGCGGGATACGTCCGCCGTCACCTCGAACCGGCCGTACGCGCCGGACCCGCGCGCGTGCACCACCCGCTCCGGGATGCGCTCGCGGTTGAACCGGGCCAGCTTCTCCAGCAGGTACTGGTCCTGGATCAGCAGTGGCCCGCCGGGACCCGCGGTCTGGCTGTTCTGGTTGTCGGCCACCGGAGCGCCGGATTCGGTGGTGAGGGCCTGCGGCTGCTGCGACATGGTTCGTGACTCCCCTGGTGTTGCTGCTGTCGTCCGGGTGCCCAACCTAGAGCCAGTTTTAGACTTTGTCCAGAACAAAACTTGGACCAGATCCAACCCGAGACGCGTACCATGCACATATGAGCAACCTTCCGGAACGACTACGTGAGCGGGGTTGGCGCCTGACCGCACAGCGCCGGGTGGTGGCCGAGGTCCTCACCGGCGACCACGTCCACCTGACCGCCGACGAGGTACACGCGCGCGCGTCCCGGCAACTCCCCGAAATCGGCAGGGCGACCGTCTACAACATCCTCAACGACCTCGTGACCCTGGGCGAGATCCGCGAGGTCGACACCAACACCCGAGCCAAGCGCTACGACCCCAACGCCCACCGCCCACACCACCACCTGATCTGCACCGAATGCGGCACCATCCGAGACATAAACCCCCCAACCCCCACCCTCACGGAGCCCGAAAGCCTCGGCTTCACCATCACCAAAACCGAAATCACCTTCCGCGGCCGCTGCCCAACCTGCACCAGCCCATCCAACACTTGAAAACCCACAAAACACCCACCCACCCAGGCACCCCACATCAGCCCGTCCGGCGCCTGACGACACCCGAAACAGCCACCCGCCCACTCAGGTGCCCCACATCAGCCCGTCCGGCGCCTGACGACACCCGAAACAGCCACCCGCCCACTCAGGTGCCCCACATCAGCCCGTCCGGCGCCTGAGGACAACCCGAAACAGCCACCCGCCCACTCAGGTGCCCCAAACCAGCCCGTCCGGCGCCTGAGGACAACACCGCCCCGGGCCGCATCGGCCTACCGCGTCAGCTCGCCAGCGACTCCGCCCGCAACGCGTCCAGCAGCCGCTGCGCCTTCGCCGCGACCTCCGCAGGACCATGCGCCACCGCCGGCCCACACCAGTGCTCCGCATCGGCCAGATCCCCGCGCCGCAACGCCAGCACCACCAGCCGCAACGCCGCCCGCCCGTGCCCACCCCGCGCGGCCACCGTCAACCACGGCTCCGCGCCGTCGGAATCCCCGTGCCGCAGATGCAGCAGCGCCAGGTTCCACGCCCCCGACACGCTGCCCGCCTCGGCCGCGACGCGGAACCGCCGCGCCGCCGCCTTGTCCTCACCCCGCCGCGCACACAGCACCCCGCACCGCAGCGCCGCGGTCACATGCCCCGCGTCCGCCGCCACCGTGTACCAGCGCTCCGCCTGCTCCACCGCCCCCGCGTCCGCCAGCATCGCCCCGAGCCGGAAGGCCGCCGTGGGCCGCTCCGCCCGCGCCGCCGTCTCGTACGCGCGCGCCGCCCCCTCGGCATCCCCTCGCCGCTCCAGCAACAGCCCCATCTGCAAAGCCGCGTCCGGGTGCCCGGCGGCCGCGGCACGACTCCAGCACACCTCGGCGGCGTCGTCGAGACCACCACGCGCGTGCAGGATGCCCAGGTTGTACGAACCGTCCACGCTGCCCGCCTCGGCGGCCCGCGCGAACCATATCCGCGCCTCCTCGTCGTCCCCGCGCTCGAGCAACATCCCGGCCAGCGCGTTGGCCGCGTCCCCGTGCCCCGCGTAGGCGGCCATCCGAAACCACCGCTCGGCGCCCGACGCGTCCTCGTGCTCCGCGTGCAACAGCCCCAGATTGAAAGCCCCGTTGCACTCGCCCGCCGCCGCCGCCCGCTCGTACCACCGCGCGGCCTCGCTCGAACTCCCCCGCGACGCGAACCACGCGCCCAGCGCATTGGCCGCCGTGCCGTCGCCGGCCTCCGCCGCGACCTGCCACCACCGCACCGCGCCCTCGACGTCCCCGGCGTCCTGTAGCAGGAACCCGAGTGCCCGGGCCCCCTCTGCGTCGCCCTCCTCGGCCGCCAGCCGATACCACCCGATCGCCTCGGCGGTGTCCCCCGCCCGCTCCAGCGAGGTCGCGAGCCGTACCGCCGCCCGCACGTGCCCGCACGAGGCCGCGCGCAGGAACCACGTGGACGCCGCACGTTCGTCGTCCCGCTCCTGCCCCATCCGCCCGAGCCGGTAGGCCGCCTCCGGATGCCCCGCCTCGGCCGCGCGCCGATACCACCGCTCCGCCCCGGGGCGCCCGGTCGACTCGAGGAACTCGCCCAGCGTGAGCGCGGCCCGCACATGCCCCGACTCGGCCGCGTTGCGCAGCCAGTAGACGCCCTGCCCGGACAGGTCGTGATACGCGCCCACGTCGGCGCCCACGCCCGCGCTCGCACGCGCCGCGTCGGCCTGGTCCAGCAGCAGCGCGCCGAGCGAGTAGGCGGCGATCCGACTGCCCGCCTCGGCCGCCCGGTGCCACCACAACGACGCGGCGTCGTCCCGCCCCTGACGGTGCATCAGCACGCCGAGGTTGGTCGCCGCGCCGCGATGCCCCGCCTCGGCGGCCCGACGCAGCAACTCGGCCGCCTCGGCCGCCCCTTCCTCCTCGTCGCGTTCGAGCAACATCAGGGCGAGGCTGTTGGCGGCGGAGGGGCTGCGCGCGGCCCGCTCGCGGTAACGCCGTTCGAGTTCGGCCGATTCGTGCCGATCCAGCGCCTCGTGGCCCTCGACGCTGCCCCCGGGACCACGCCGGCGCGGCCGGAACGGCACCAGGACCGCGTAGTCGTCGGGATGCGCCGGGGCCGTCGCACCGGCCGCCCGCCCCCGGTCCAGGACCACCGTGTCGGGGCCCTCGGGCGCGGTTTCGAAGACGTCGGGCTCCGGCGGTGGGTGCTCCCCCCGCCGTCCGCGATGTCCCTTCCACGCCCCCATGTGTCCATCGTGGCATCTCGGGCCACATCCATGCAGTCGCGATTCGGCAACAGCCGGCCCCACCCGGCGACGAATCCTCGGCGAACACCCGGTGTCCGAGAGCATGCACGAAGGGCCCGACCGCAATGGCCGGGCCCTTCGACGTGGTAGCGGGGACAGGATTTGAACCTGCGACCTCTGGGTTATGAGCCCAGCGAGCTACCGAGCTGCTCCACCCCGCGTCGGTGAACCCAACCTTACGGCAGCCCCGACCGGGCAGGCAAATCCCTTCCGGCCGACCCCGAACCGCCCGCCGCCCCGCGTGGCACGCGTCACTCGTGGGTGTCGCGGCCGAATTCAGACCATGGAGTGAACCCGCCCCGCCCCGCCCCGGCTCCGGATCACTTCCCCTTTGGCACCAATTACCCCTGGTTGCCCGGGAGTTCGATTGCGCCACAACCGGATTGTCGGCCATCGCCGGACACGATCCGGTCTCGGCACGGGGCGGGAAGCCGTCACGGCGTGCCCTCGATGGGGTACGGTCTGCGTCGTGGTCATATCAGGAATGGACCATCCGAGCATGCCGCGCCGAGTCCCGGTTCCGCCGATGGACGCAGGCCGAAGCGGCATGGGCGAGCGCCTCGAACGGCACCTCGCCCTCATCGGCCGTGCCTCCGTCCAGGAGACGGCGGACAGCGCCGAATCGGCCGCCATCATCCAGAGCCTGGTCCCCCGTGCCGAACAGCGCGGCGCACATCGTCTGGCGCGCGTCACCCTGATGGCACCGCTGCGCGCCAAGCGCCGCCGCCAGATCGCGCTCTAGACCGCCACGCCCTCAGCTCGTGCGCCACCCTCGGCTCCCCGAGCCGGGGCGCCCAACACGGATCATCAAGCGAAAACGCACAACGCGAGAGGCCCGGTTCCTGAGAACCGGGCCTCTCGCGTTTTCACCAAGTAGCGGGGACAGGATTTGAACCTGCGACCTCTGGGTTATGAGCCCAGCGA
>NZ_JBHTVA010000114.1:0-24353 GCF_042793325.1 Embleya sp. NPDC056575 | reverse complement strand
GTCAACAGGACGGTGGCGACGACGGCGCCGACGACCAGGAGCAACGCCGCGAGCACGAGCCTCCCCCGAGACCCCCGCTCCCGATCGACGAAGTCCCCGCCGTGGCGGCCCCATTCATCGGGGGCCACGGGCCCGCCGTACCCGAAGGGCTCGTACTCCTCCGCCGGTGTTCCCGGTGCGAGCGGGATCGGTGGCGGCGCGAGCGCCTGTCGGGACGTGCGATCCGACCTCCGGACGCGCACGGTGTCCCCCTGGATGGCATGGCGAATAAACGGGTCGAACACCCGCGTCGACGCCAGGGGTCGCGGCCGGATATCGGCCCGACGCCCCACGATCCCGGTGGAACCCATGGGAAGTCTAGAAACCGCCCGGCGCGACCGATAGGCCGAATCGCGCGCGGCAACCCGTTCCCCGCACGCGATTCGGCTGACCTCGACCTTCGGCCCCGGCCGCCGCGCCCTGTCACAGGCGACAGCTGATCTCCATCCCGTCCTCGACCGGGAAGCTCACACTCTCGTAGCCGTTGCCCGAGTCACGGACGTACTCCAGGTACGGCCGCATCGAGCTCTGGTCGATGTCGTCGGCCACCACGAGCGTGCCCGGCCGCAGCCGCGGCTCCAGCAGGCGCAGCACCGGCAGGCACAGGTCCTTCCAACCGTCGAGCAGTACGAGGTCGGCGGGTGCGTCCAGTGTGGCGAGGGTGTCGAGGGCATCCCCCTCCAGCACGGTGATCAGGTCGTCCACGCCGGTCTCGGCGAATGTGGCGCGGGCCGCGGCGATCTTCTCCTTGCTGAGTTCGGTGGTGAACACGCGTCCGGCGCCGTTGTCCCGCAGGGCCGCGGCCAGGTGCAGCGTGGAGATCCCGAACGACATGCCGAACTCGACCACCGTGGTCGGACGCGTGGCGCGGACCAGGTTGTAGAGCAGCACTCCGCCGGCGGCGGAGATCGGCATGTGGATCCCCGCCGCGGCGTCGGCCTTCTCGTGGGCCGACATCGAGGCGTAGCCGGCGGGCAGTGTCGCGGCGATGGCGTCGTCGCGCTCGGCCAGGGCGAACATCCGGTCGAGGGCGGTGCGGATGCGGGGGTCGGCAAGCGTGTGAGTGAATGTCATGACAGCCAGCGTAGACGCAACGTCGCGTCTACGCTAGCGACCCTTTCCGGATGCAATACCCTCGACCCGAGGAGGCGAGATGACATCGAGGACACCGGGCGCCGACGCCCGCACCACCCCCACCGTCGGCGGATCGCCTCGACAGCACCACGGCAACCGACACGGGCGCAGCGAACAGGCCCGCCTGGCGGTGATCGAGGCGGCCGACGACCTGCTCGTCGAGAAGGGCTTCGCCGGCGTCACGATGGAGGGCATCGCCGCCCGCGCCGGGGTGGCCAAGCAGACCATCTACCGGTGGTGGAGTACCAAGACCGACGTACTGATGGACGCCTTCCTCGAGGACGCCGCCGAGGACCTGGCGATGCCCGATTCCGGAGACCTCGCCCGCGACCTGCGCGACTACCTGCGCCGGCTCGCGTACTTCCTCGCGAAGTCCGACTCCGGCGCCGTCTTCCGCGCGCTGATCGCCCAGGCCCAGCACGATCCGGCGTTCGGCCGCGACTTCCGCGCCAAGTGGCTCGACGCGCAGCGCCGACGCGACCGCGTCGCCCTGGAACGCGCCGTCGCCGACGGCCGGTTGCCCGCCGACCTCGACATCGCCGGCGAGACCGACCGACTGGTGGGCCCGCTCTACTATCGCGTCCTGGTCACCGACGAGCCGATCGACGCCCCCTACACCGACGCCCTCGTCGAAGCCTTCCTCGATCGCCACGCCCGCCCCGCCGCCCCCTGACCGGCCCGGACCGAATCGGGCGTCCCACACCCCGCGCGGTTCAGCCCGTCCGCTCGAGCGAACCCGCTCGCTCCGCGTAGTCCCGGAGGGTGAGCGCGCTGGCGGCCTCGTCCGTCCCGTCGCCGCTCGCCCACGGCAGGCGCGGCAGGTGCCGCGTCCACGGCAACATGCGCGTGGTGCGATCGCGCACCCACACCGCGGTCCGGCTCCCGGGCAGGATCGCCGGCGTGTTGTCCGGCGCGAGGCGTTGGCACCGCTCGACGTAGTCGGCCATCTCGTGCCGGTAGCGGGCGAACGCCGTGCGGTACTCGCCGCCCGCGCTCGCGAGTTCGCCGGCCAGCACGTACGCGCCGACCAGGGCGAGGCTGGTACCCATGCCGGACAGCGGCGCGGGACAGTGCGCCGCGTCGCCGGCCAGCACGACGCGGCCCTTCGACCAGCGCCGCATGTGTACCTGGCTCGCCGCGTCGAGATGGAAGTCCGGCACGTCCCACATGGCCTCCAACAGCGCGGGTACGACCCAGCCCGCGCCCCGGAAGCGGTCGGCGACGAACTCCCGGCCGGCCATCGGGTCGTGCCGGTCGAACTCCGGGGGCGGCGCGTCGAAGAAGAACATCGCCCGAGCCTCACCGTCGACGCCGATCGGGTACAGCCCGGCCGTGCGCGCCCCGCCGCGAACCGGGTCGCTGTACAACTTCCACCAGCCGTCGAGCGGCACGGGGCTGCGCGTGGCGAAGATCGCGAGGTGTGAGCCGAGCGGCCGCACGTACGACGCTTCCGGGCCGAAGACGGCGGCCCGCACCCCGGAATGCAGTCCGTCGGCGCCCACGACCAGATCGAACCTGCGATCGGCGCCGCCGACGAAGTGCGCCGTGACGCCGTCGTCGTCCTGGTCGAGGCCGATCACGCCGTCGCCGAACACGTATTCGGCGTCGGCGCGGGTGGCTTCGTGCAGGATACGAACCAGGTCCCCGCGGGTGATCTCGATCTCGGCGACCGCGCCACCGGAATGGCCGAGCAGGTCGACCGGCAAGGTGGCGGTACTGCGCCCTGCGGCGTCGACGAAGGCCAGACCACGTGCCCCGGTGTGGGCACGGCGGATCTCGGCGGACAGACCCATCCGCTCGACGGCCTCCCGGGCGACGCCCCGGATGTCCACGGCCTGCCCACCCAGCCGCAGCGCCGGCGCCCGCTCGGCGACGGTGACGTCGAAGCCGTATCGATGCAGCCAGTAGGCGAGCGCGGGGCCGGCCACACTCGCACCCACGACGAGCACGTTGCGGTTCTCCACGATTACTCCTCGTTCTCTTCCCGAACATGACCTGAACAGTGTTCATGTAGAACACCGTTCAGGTTAGGTAGGGTGGCGGTACGTGTCAACACGGTGACGAAGGGATCGACGGCGTGCGCCTACACCGCTCGGACGTACTCGCGGGGGCCATGGCCATGCTCGAAACGGACGGCCTCGACAAGCTGACGATGCGTCGGCTCGCCGGTGTGCTCGGCGTGCAACCGAGCGCCCTCTACTGGCACTTCGCACACAAGCAGGCACTGTTGGACGCGATGTCCGAGCGGCTGATGGAGGGCGTCGGCGACGTCGATCCCGACCGACCGGGCCTGGAGCGACTGGCGGAGTTGGCCCGGCGACTGCGCACCGCGCTGATGTCCCACCGCGACGGCGCCCGGGTCGTCTCCGGCACCTACGTGCGCGAACCCAACACGCTGCGGGTCGGCCAGGTCGCCATCCAGGCGGTCATCGCCGCCGGGGCGCCGCGCGAAGAGGCCGCCTTGGCGGCGTTCGCCCTGCTCCACTTCGTATTCGGCCACACCATCGAGGAGCAGGCCCGGGACGAACTCGTCGCCCGGGGCGCCTGGGAGGAGCACACCGTCGACATCGACGCGCGCGAATACCCCGACGTCGGCCCCGCCCTCGACGCCCTGACGGCCACCGACTCGGCGGAGCGTTTCCGCTACGGCGTCCGACTGATCCTCGACGGCCTGGCCGCCCGAATCGGCAGCACGGCCGGCGCAACAGGGGTGTAAGCAGGGCGAATTCGGGTTCGCCGACAATGTCCCGAACAACCGCAAATCGGTGTATTGACCATCCGGCAAACCCGGCGGACTCTGCTGGGTACCCGGGTGTGCCGCGACGGCGGCGAGGGGTACCGCTCCGCGCTCCTCGCTCTTCGTGGTCACCCTCACCGGCAGGCGGCAACGCACCGTGTCGCGTTGCAGAAAGGCGGGATGGGATACATGCCGAATCTCCGGAGTGTCCACGGCGCGGCTCTCACCGACTCGATCCCCGCCCAATCCATCCCCGCGCCGTCGATCCCCGCGTCGCGCGCCGGGGATCCCGCGCCGGCACCGATCCCGCAGCCGCTCCCCCGGCCCGCGCCGCGGCCGATTCCGGTGCCGGTACCGCCCGTTCCCGGTCACCGGTTCCGGATCTTCAAGCAGGACCCGACGGTCGCCGACCCGGCCGTGCGGTCGGTGTTCGTACCCACGGTCGTGCTCAACGGCCCCACCGACGCCCGCGTCTCGACCGAGCTTCCCGGGGTGACCCCGGTCGCCAGGAACACCACCGGAGACTTCGAATTCGAGCCGGGCACCGCCGAGTTCGACTGCGCGCACGCGTTCGCGGTGGTGCACGAGACCGTGTCGATGTACGAGCGGCACAACGACGGCGCGCCGATCCCGTTCGCCTGGAACGTCGGCGGCAACATCGACCGGCTGACCGTCTTCCCCCGAGCCGGGTCCGGGGCCAACGCCTTCTACAGCCGGGCGGCCAAGGCACTGAAGTTCCTGTTCTTCACACCCCAGGGCGGCACTTCGCCGGTCTTCACGTGCCGGTCCCTGGACATCGTCGCGCACGAGACCGGGCACTCCATCCTCGACGGCCTCAAGCCCGGATGGCTGAGCAGCGGCAACACCCCACAGACCGGCGGGCTGCACGAGTCCTTCGGCGACCTCACCGCGATCTTCCTGGCCCTGTCCCAGCCGGACCAGGCCGAGGCCCTGGTCGCACTCGCCAAGGCCGACCTGCACGCCCGCCAGTTCCTGTCCGCCCTCGCCGAACAGTTCGGCCAGGCCCTCGGGCTCCCGTTCGGATTACGCAACGCCGACAACGACCTCAAGCTCAGCGAGGTAGGCAACGAAGTACACGCGATCTCCCAGGTGTTCACCGGCGGAATCTACGACACACTCGCCGACATCTACGCGTTCGAGCGCATCCGCCAGGCCCGGACCAAGGACCCCACGATCGTCCTCATCGAGGTCGCCGACCACCTCTGCAAACTGCTGTTCGACGCAATCGCGGCCGCACCCGCAACGGACGCGACCTACGCCGACGTGGTCAACCAGATGTTGCGCCTGTCCGCCGAACGCAACGACCCGGCCAACCACCGCACGTTCCTGCGCAACAGATTCGCCCTCCGCGAGGTCGTCGTCTCCCCAACCCCACTCGACGCGGTACTGGAGGGCCGGCTCAACCTCACCGACCCCGACTACACGGGCGACGGCACCCACGAGGTGACCAACGTCGAACCGGCAGACCAAAACTCCCCGAGCCTACGCGCGGACCAGGACCGATCCACCTGCTGCGGCACCATGCAAATGCCCGAATTCCAACACATCGACGCAGAAACCCTGGCCACCGGCGGCACCCTGACCGACCAGGACATCCTGTCCAACGAACTGGCCACCCTCCGCAAGGCCTTCAACAAGTAACCGACCCGCACAACCAAGCAGGAGATGCCGGGAACCCAACCGACAGCAGGCGAGCGGGAGGAGGCTCGGGTCGAGTCCGCCAGGGAGCCTTCCCGGGTCGGTGGGGCGTTCCCGGCGCGCGCCGCGCCGTTGCTTACGGCCGGCCGGTGCGGGGCCGGCCAGAGTCGGCGATGGTCCGCCGCCGGCGTGCGGGGCCAAGACTGAGGCTCCCCGACGAGACGCACGCGTCGGTCGGCAAAGAGCCGGCCGGCAGCAGGGGCAGGGTGGGCGGTCGAGTCGGGTTCCCGGGCACCTTCCCGAGTGGGTCGGGCATTCCCCGCGCACTCTGCGCCGTTGCTTACGGCCGGCCGGTGCGGGGCCAGTCAGAGTCGATGTTGGGCCGCCGCCGGCGTGCGGGGCTCCAAGACTCGAAGCCCGCGACGAGACGGGTGTGTTGGTCGGCAAGAAACCAGCCGGCAGCAGGAGGGTGGCGGGGTCGAGTCCGCCGGGAGCCTTCCCGAATGGTTTGGGGCGGTTCGGTGATGTTGGGAAAGAAGCTGGGGTTCGAAACCGGATCGCGTTGGGGGGTTGTGGGCTTCGAACTTCGGTGACCTGCGGTTTTGTGGTGTCGAGGCGGAAAGTCGGGCGTCGAGTGCCGGTTTCGTGCGCTCCGACCCCCTCAACGCCGGTGTGAAGACCGAAACTGCGCAGTGAAAGCCGACTTCGCATGCTGCGACCCCACAAAGGCCGTCGAGTAGACCGAAAGTGCCCAGTGAGGGCCGAAACCGGATCCCAAGCCGCTCGACATGGCCTCTTTTCACACTGACCTGCGGTTTTCTCTCACACCGAGGTCACGGCACCTCACGCCGTCCGGTTTTGTGACCCCTCACCACCCACACGCCGACCGCACACCGAAAACGCCCGGCCACCCGGGAAGGCTCCTCGCCGGACTCGACCCGAGCGCCCACCCCACCCGCCACTGCCGGCCGCTTTTCCCCCGACCAACACACCCGCCTCGCCGAAAGCCCCCGGTCTCGGAGCCCCGCACGCCGGCGGCGGCCCACCACCGACTCGGACCAACCCCGCACCAGCCACCCGCAACCAACAACCCAACGCCCGCCACAAACAACCCAACCCACTCGAGAACGCGAGCCCGGCAAACCCCACCCGACCGCAGCGGTGGTGCGATGCGAGGGGATCGGTCGGATCGCGTGGCGCGCGGACTCGGCTCCATGTCCCCTCACATGCCCGTGAGTTGCTCCACGCGGTTGTGGAGGTGGGCTACGTAGGCTTCCGACTCCGGCTTCATCAGGACGCTGCGGAGGATTCGGGCTCCGTTCGCGTCGGCGGTGAGTTTCGGGTGCCGGGTGGTCAGGCGCGCGGCGTCTATTCGGAGTGTGCTCAGGAAGATCGGGTCGTCGCCGTCGCGCATGCCCTCGTGCAGAACCCGGGCGGCAGCCTCGTCGATTCGGGCGAGGGTGTACGGCGAGGTGATCGGGAAGTAGCTCACGATGTCCAACTCCGGGGGTTGGTACAGCTCCAGCCGGTCGGACCCCTCGATCAACTCCGCCCACCGCAACGCCGCACGTCGACCGGCCGCCAGCGTGCGCCCGAGCCCTTCCCGGGTGGGCGGCAGCAGTTGGAAGGTCAGCCACAGGGCGGCGGCGGCCGCGCCGGCGCGTGAGCACTCCAGGCTGATCTCGCCGAGGTGCAACTCGTCGGAGGTGAAGTAGGTATAGGGCGAGTCGTGCAGGTAGAACCGGCCGACCGAGGGGTCGCGGAACAACACGGCACCGCACCCGTACGGCTGGAGGGCGTGCTTGTGCGGGTCCACCACGATCGAGTCGCACTCGGCGATCGCCCGCCACGGCGCGGCCGGCAGCCCCTCCGGGCCGTCCACCCCGGCGAGCAGGGTGAAGAATCCCCCGTAGGCGGCGTCGACGTGGATCCGTACGCCGTACCGCTCGCGCAACTCCAACGCCTCGTGGATCGGTTCGACGGCGCCGAGGCCGGTGGTGCCCGCGGTGAGTACGACCGTGCCGACCCGACCGGTCCGCAGCAGTTCCTCCAGCGCGTCGAGGTCCATGCGGCCGTGGTCGTCCACCGGTACGGAGTGCCCCTCCACGCCCAGCACGCCGCACATGCGCCCGTGGGTGTAGTGGGCCTCGGTGCTGTACGCGACGCCCCTCCCGGGATGGAGTTCGCGCGCCACGAAAAGCGCTTCGAGGTTGGCGATGGTCCCGCTGGTGGTGAGGTGCCCGAGGTGGGTGTCGTACCCGAACATGTCGGCGAGCTGCTGTACGACCTCGCGTTCCATCTCGGCGGTCGCGGGTCCCCCGTCCAGGGCGTGGTTGTTGGGGTTGATCAGCATCGCGGCGAGATAGCCCACGACAGCGGCCGGATGCGGCGGCTTGAGCATCTGACCGGCGTAACGCGGATGGAAGAAGGGGTAGTTGTCCGTCAGCCGCTCGGTGAACGTGGCGAAGACCTCCGCGAACCGTTCGTCGTCCACGTCCAGGGCCGGATGGCCCCGGTAGGACCCGAACCCCGCCGCCCAGTGCTCGTTGGATGTCACGGCGGCCTCGAGCCAGTGGCGCAGATCCATACCGCTCTCCTTGGCGTTCGTTCTCCTCCGAGGATTGTTTGGCGCCAAACAAGCTAGGCCGCGCGCAAAAGGCCGGTCAAGAGTCGAGACGACTCGAGACAACTCGAGACACCCGACATACCCGCACACCCCGTGATGACGATCCGATTTTCCGGGCGCGTTGCCGGGGCTTTCGGGATGGCTGTCGCAATAGTGGGGTCGTTCGGCCCATGTCCACCCCGGGAGAGAACGACCATGCCCCACCCCGAAGCCCCGCAACCCCCGCCCCCGCCCCCGGCCCCGGCCCCGGCCCCGGCCCCATCACACCCCGTACGCCAACTGCGTCTCGTAGTCGAGGCCCAGGACTTCGACGCCGCGCTCGCCTTCTACCGCGACGCCCTCGGGCTGCCCGAGGAGGCGGCCTATTCCGGGGACGGCGGGGCCCGTGTCGCGATCCTCGACGCCGGTCGGGCCACGTTGGAGATCGCGAACCCGCAGCAGAAGCGGATGATCGACGACGTCGAGGTCGGCCGCCAGGTCGCGCCCCGGATCCGGGTCGCCTTCGAGGTCGCCGACGGCCGGGCCGTGACCGATCGCCTCGTCGACGCGGGCGCCACCCCGGTCGCGCCCCCGACCGTCACGCCGTGGCAGTCCCTGAACTCCAGGCTCGACGCACCCGCCGACCTGCACATCACCGTCTTCCAGGAACTCGCGGACGAACTCCCCGACCCCGATCGCCCCGAGCGGACAACCGAGCCCGACTCCTGACCCGCCCACGCCACCCGCCCGCGCCACCCGCCCGCGCCCCACGCCCCCACTCCCCACGCCCCACTCCCGACGCTCCGGCCCTCGCTCCGGCCCACGCCCCGGCCCTCGCTCCCACCCCCGCACCCGGCTCCAACCGATCCGCCCCATTCCTGCGGAGTCGCGGACGGTGTTCTCCCTCGTGCGTCAACCGGTTAACCGGAACGTGGCATTCGGGTCCCTCGACCGCGATTGGCTGCCTGTGGCCCGATGCTCTCGACCGGGCCGAGCCATTGCGCGAGGCCACGCCGCCGTGCTCCGATCGGTGGATCCTCGCATGCGTTGAGGAGCTGAAGTCCCCGTGTCACCACCCCGCATGGGCGTACGCCCGGCCCGTCCCCGCCCCGCGGCGGCCGCGCTCGCCCTGACCACCCTGCTCGTGGCGGGCCTCACCGCGACCGCCCCCGCCGCCCTGGCCGACGAAGCGCCGCAAACCGCCGCGAAGCCGCAGGCGGGCGGCGGCGGCGTCGCCGACGGCCTCGTGCTCGACCGTCCCGGCGAGTCCGTCGTCACCCGCCGTGAGGTCACCCCGATCGCGCCCGGCCTGACCCGGACGTCCTTCGACCGCATCGGCCGGGCCGGCTGGATCCGCGGAAACGTTTTGGTCGCCGACCTGAACACCAAGGGCCTGAGCGTCGACTACCTGTCCTCGGGCAAGGTGACGACCCGGCAGACCGTGTCCGAGCAGGCCCGCAACGCGGGCGCGGTGGCCGCCATCAACGGCGACTACTTCGACATGAACGCCTCCGAGGCCCCGCTCGGCGCCGGCGTCTCGCGCGACAAGGGCCTGATCCACGCACCGATCGAGGGCTGGAACCAGGCCGTGACCGTCGGTACCGACGGACTGGCCCGGATGGCACAGGTGTTCCTGGAGGGCAACGCCACCCTGCCCGGCGGCCGTGAGGTGCCGCTGTCGGGCGTCAACACCTACGGCCTGCCCGAGGGCGGCGTCGGCGTGTTCACCTCGGCATGGGGCAACGCGTCCCTGGCGCATGTCGCGGGCGGCTCGGGCAACGTGGTCGAGGTCGAGATCCGCGAGGGCCGCGTCGTCGCGGTGCGCGACCGGCTCGGCGGCGGGCCGATCGCCGACGGCACCACGCTGCTGGTCGGCCGCGAGGGCGGCGCCGACCGGCTGCGCGCGCTGAAGGCCGGCGACCCGGTCGGCATCGGCTACAAGCCGCGCGCCTCCTTCGGCGAGGTCGCGGTCGCGGTCGGCGGCTACCAGGTCCTGGTCCGCGACGGGGTCGCGACCGAGTCCGGCGAGAACGACGGCAACGAGCCCAACGCCCGCACCGCCGTGGGCTTCTCCGCCGACGGCAGGCGCATGTACCTGGTCACCATCGACGGTCGCCAGGCCGACAGCCCGGGCATCAACCTGAGCAACCTGGCCGTGTTGATGCGGGACATGGGCGCGCACAACGCGCTCAACATGGACGGCGGCGGCTCCGCCGACATGGTCGCGCGACTGCCCGGACAGGCGCAGTCCGCCGTGGTGAGCAGCCCGTCGGACAACGGCGGCGAACGTCCGGTGGCGAACGGCCTGGGCCTGTTCACCACCCCGGGCTCCGGCGAGACGCGCGGCTTCCGGCTGCGGCCGGTCCCGACGGTCGACACGGGCGTGCGGGTGTTCCCCGGGCTGCACCGGACCGTACGCGCGCTGCCGCACGACGAGTCGTTCGGCGCGGTCAAGGGCGCGGTGCCCAAGCCCAAGTGGTCGACGGACACCGCCGCGAAGCTGACCGTGGCCGGCAACGGCACCGAGGCGGTGGTGACCGGTCGCGCGCCCGGCCCGGCGTCGGTGACGATCAAGGCCAAGGGCGCCGAGGACGCGAAGTTGCCGCTGACCGTGCTCGGCGAGCCCGTGCGCGTCACCGCCGGGGGCGACCCGGTCGGCCTGGCCGCCCCCGGCGCCTCCGCGCACCTGGCGGTCACCGGCTACGACGCCACCGGCCACGCGGCGCCCGTCGAGGCCGCCGACGTCAAGGTCACCGGCGGCGAGGGCATCGTCGAGGTCACCCCCGCCCCCGACGGCACGCTGAACCTCAAGGCGCTCGCCGACGGCCGCTCGGCCACCCTCAAGCTCACCGTCGGCACACTGGAGACCGCCGTCGCGGTCACCGTCGGCATGACCGAGAAGTCCTTCGCCGACTTCTCGAACGCCGCCGCCTGGAAGTCGGGCAACGACCGTGCCCCCGGCGGCTCGATCGCCCCCGCGCCCGGGCCCGACGGCAAGCCGGGTCTGTCCCTGGCCTACGACTTCACCAAGTCGACCGGCACGCGCGGCCAGTACGCCATCGCGCCCGAGGGCATCGTCCTGCCCGGCCAGCCGCGCGCGCTCACGATGTGGATCGAGGGCGACGGCAACGGCGCCTGGCCGCGCATCCAGTACCGGACGGCGGCCGGAGTGGTGTCCAACCTCGACGCCCCGATGGTCACCTGGAAGGGCTGGCAAAAGGTCGAGTTCCCGGTCCCGGCCGGGGTG
Source organism: Embleya sp. NPDC056575 (assembly GCF_042793325.1). Lineage (NCBI taxonomy): Bacteria > Bacillati > Actinomycetota > Actinomycetes > Kitasatosporales > Streptomycetaceae > Embleya > Embleya sp. NPDC056575. The sequence goes on along the minus strand of NZ_JBHTVA010000114.1, from coordinate 12,932 downwards.
CAGTACCCGCTCACCTTCCAGCGATTCCGGCTGATGGAGACCAACGCGGACCGCCTGTACACCGGCCGGCTCGGCCTGAGCGACCTGCGGGTCCAGGTGCCGCCGGACGTACAACTGCCCAAGCAGCCGTACGTCAAGGACCCGGTGATCCTCACCAACGGCACCGTCGACGCCAAGCCGCTGCGCGTGGCGGTGATGTCCGACGCCCAGTTCGTGGCCCGCGACCCGAACAGCGATCGGGTGCGGGACGCGCGCCGCACGCTGCGCGAAGTGGCGGCGGCCAAGCCTGAGTTCATGGTGATCACCGGCGACTTCGTGGACGAGGCCGCACCCGAGGACTTCGCGCTCGCCCGCAAGCTGCTCGACGAGTTCGACCAGTACACCAACCGCACCATCCCGTGGCACTACGTGCCGGGCAACCACGAGGTGATGGGCCCCGGGAACATCGCCAACTTCAAGGCCGCCTTCGGCGAGACCTCGAAGGTGTTCGACCACAAGGGCACCCGCTTCGTCACCGTGGACAGTTCCATGGGCACACTGCGCGGCGGCGGCTTCGAGCAGGTCGCCGGGCTGCGCAAGGCGCTGGACGACGCGGCGAAGGACCCGAACATCACCGGCCTGCTGCTGTTCGACCACCACCCCACCAACGACCCCCTGCCGGACAAGGGCAGCCAACTCGGCGACCGCAAGGAAGCCCGCATGGTCGAGCAGTGGCTCGGCGCGTTCCGGGCGGACAGCGGCAAGTCGGCGGCGATGGTCAGCGGCCACGTCGGCGCTTTCCACGCCGCGAGCGTCGACGGTGTCCCGTACCTGATCAACGGCAACTCGAGCAAGGGCCCGGCCGCCGAGCCCGACCGCGGCGGTTTCGTCGGCTGGACCATGCTGGGCATAGACCCCGCCAAGGGCCGCGTCACCGACCCGTTCGCGGTGCCGGCCGACGACGCAGCGTGGCTGCGCGCCGAGGTCAAGCCGTACGCGGAGTCGGTCGCCCTCAAGGCCCCGGCCACGCTCGGCGTCCTGAACACCCGACCGGTCACCACCACGATGGCCCAGGACGGCCGCACCGTCCCGGTCGCCTGGCCGGTCACCGCCCAGTGGGGCGGCACCGGCGTACACATCGGCTCGCCGGCCTCCGCGCCGCGCGGCGCGATCGCGGCCTACGACCCGGCCTACGCCACCCTGACCGGCCTGCGCCCCGGCGTGGCCACACTCACCGTCACGGTCGGCGGCGTCAAGGCCGAACAGCCGGTCAAGGTCGGCGACGTCGACCCGGCGGCCTGCACCACCACGATCCGCGGCAGCACCGCCAAGCCCCTGGCCGTCACGTCGGGCATCACCTGCCTGGACAACGCCACGGTCAAGGGCCCGATCCTGGTGCAGCCCGGAGCCGGCCTCATCGCCACCAACTCCACCGTCACCGGGCCCATTTCCTCCCGGGGCGCGACCGTCCTCGTCCTGACCGACACCACCGTCGGCGGCCCGGTCGCGGCAAGCGGCAGCACCGGACCGGTCATGCTCCTGTGGTCCGGGCTGGGCGGCCCGGCCGACCTGAGCCTCAACCGGGGCATCACGGTGGTCGCCGGCAACACCGTCGCCGGCCCGCTGAGTTGCCGCCTCAACACCACGCCGCCCACCAACGGCGGCATCCCCAACAAGGTCTCCGGACCCAAGTCCGACCAGTGCGGCGCGCTGTAACCCCCCGCCCGCCGCGGCTGCCGCCTCGGACCCGGTAGGCACACCGCACCACCGCGCGTCCCGCACGACCGCAACCAACGGTCGTGTGGGACGCGGCCGTTCCCACCCGGACAGGCAAATCCCACGCAAAGTCTTGACTGGTATAGACCACTGGTATTGAGTGAGCCCCGCACCATCCCGTCCAGGGGCCTCGAACGAGGCAGGCGCCGGTCCCGGCACGGCAGTCGAAGTACCCGCATCGGTACTTCCGTCGATCAGGCGCGGCGTGTTTCGCGCGCCGGGGAGTGGGCTTTCCATGGCGAGAAAACGAATCATCGGGTTCCTGTTGGCCATCGCGATCGTGGGCATGGGGGCGGCGGCGCTGCCCTTCGCCTCGACGGCCGCCGCCGCGAGCTGTGCGGCCGGATGGAACGCGTCGGCCGTCTACACGGGCGGCGCCACCGCCTCGTACAACGGCCACAACTGGGGCGCCAAGTGGTGGACCCAGGGCGAGACCCCCGGAACCGCCGACGTATGGGCGGACCAGGGCGCGTGCGGAGGCGGCGGCGGCACCACCGGCGGCTCCACGGGCGGTACGACCGGCGGTGGCGGCACCTGTACCTACCCGGACTGGGTGGCCGGCCGGTCCTACGCGGTCGGTGACGTGGTGCGCTACACCAACGGCAATTACTACCGGGCCAAGAACGCCAACCCGGGCTACGACCCGGTGATCAGCACCTGGTACTGGGAGCCGTACTCGTGCGGCGGATCCAGCACCGGATCGACGACCGGAAGCACCACGGGATCCACCACCGGATCCACCACCGACGGCAGCACCGGCGGCAACGGCGGCAACCCCGGCGACTTCGTGGTGAGCCAGGCGCAGTTCGAGCGCATGTTCCCGAACCGCAACCCGTTCTACACATACGCGGGCCTGACCGCCGCGCTGGGTTCCTACCCGGGCTTCGCCAAGACCGGCAGCGACACGGTGCGCAAGCAGGAGGCCGCGGCTTTCCTGGCCAACGTCAATCACGAGACCGGCGGCCTCGTCCACATCGTCGAGCAGAACACCGCCAACTACCCGCACTACTGCGACGCCGGTCGGCCCTACGGATGCCCCGCCGGCCAGGCCGCCTACTACGGACGCGGCCCGATCCAACTGAGCTGGAACTTCAACTACAAGGCGGCGGGTGACGCGCTGGGCATCGACCTGCTGAACAATCCCAACCTCGTCCAGAACGACCCGGCCGTCGCCTGGCGGACCGGCCTCTGGTACTGGAACACCCAGAACGGGCCGGGCACCATGACCCCGCACAACGCGATGGTCAACGGCGCGGGCTTCGGCGAGACCATCCGCAGCATCAACGGCTCGTTGGAATGCAACGGCGGCAATCCCGCGCAGGTGCAGAGCCGGATCAACAGCTACCAGTCGTTCGTGTCGATCCTGGGCACCACACCCGGGAACAACCTGAGCTGCTGAGCCCGACGGGCGGGGCGCGGTGGACCGGCACCCGGCCCACCGCGCCCCGCCCGCGTGCCCGCCCGCACGCCCGCCCGCACAAGCGGGCCATACTCACCCCGAACCGCGCCCGCGCCCGCTTCGCGCACCCCGGCGCTCGGCGGCGTCGAAGCGGGCGAGCGCGCGGGCTCCGGGCTCCAACACCCGGGTCAGGCTTCGCAGTTGCGTATCCGAAAGGCCGCCCACCTCGTCGGCGATCTCCTCCGCCGCGTCGTGGGAGATCTCCTCGGCCACCGTGTCGAGGGCGGCCCGGGGCCCGAGTTTGCTCACCGCCGCCGCCGCGCGGGTCGGCGTGAGCAGCCTCGCGGCTCGGACCAGCAACCACGCCGGCACCCCGGCCGCGCCCTCCGGCGGTGCCAGATACGGCCGGGAGCCGGCGAAGCGGCGATCCTCGGCGAAGCCGTCCTGCTTCACCTTGACCACCGGGCGGGCCCCATCGTGCTCCCACCACTGCCCGGCCGGCTTGAGCACATACCCCTCGGCGAGGTTGTCCTCGATGCGCGGCAGCCCGAGCAGGCCCGGAACCAGGCTCGCGAACACACACGACAGATCCCCGAGCGAGTGCGCCGAGCCGTGCCCGAGCGCCGGCACACAGCGCAGCCCCGCGTCGGCCGCGCCCGCCCGCAACGCGCGGTCCGCGATCCAGCACCGCCCGTCCGCCGTCTCGACCGCCGCGTCGAACACCAACCAGTGCAGGTCGGGCGCGTACCAGACGCCGGTCTGCACCGGCTCGCGGGCGGGATCGGCCGGGACGTCCGGATGCGGGTAGCACCCACCGGCCAGCTCGCCGTACAGGGTCACCGAGGCCGCCTCACCCCACACCGCCCGCAACGAGGCGGCGAACCGCGCCGCGCCCACGGCCAACCCCGGCCAGATCCCGGCGACCCCGAAGAAGTCGTCCAGCAGTTCGTCGGACAGCAGTTCGCGCCGCTTGGCCGGCCGCACCCCGGAGCCGTCGCACATCACCGCGAAATGCGCCCCGTGCACCTTCTCCGCCGCCACCCACTCGCGCCCGCCGCCCGCCCCGGACCGCGCCTTCGCGGACATCTTCGGGTATGGCCGCAACGCGGAACCCCCGGACCCGGCCTGTGACATGGCGAAATCCTCCGTCGCCCGCACCACGCCCGGCAACCGGATTTCCGGGTGGTCCAGACCCGACGCCACCGCCCTCGTCAAAGTCGCGCCCGCAACGTGCCCCGTTGCAGGCCGAGTTCGCGCTCCGCCGTGGTGATCGCCATGTCGTCGAGGGCCGGGTGGTCGAGTTTGACGTCTGCGTCGGCGTTGGCGTAGGAGCCGAGGCCGTCGACGGTGACCAGGATGTGCAGGGCCGCGCCGAGGGCGTCGTCGGTGTCGAACTCCCCCGCCACGACGCCTGCTTCGATCAGGGCGGTGAGCGCGGTACGGGTCACCGTCTCCTGCGCGCCGACCGCGTCGCGCAGGCCCTCCTTGAATCGGCTGAGGTGACGGGCGTTCAGCCACAGCCGGCTCAGGTCGAGATACGTCCCGTCGGCCAGCCGGACCAGGAACCGGGCCAGCCGGTCGATCGGCGCCAGCCCCTCCTCGTCCGCCGGCAACAACGTGTCGCGCTCCTTCGTCGCCGCGTCCGTGAACGCCTCGGCGACCAGGGTGTCCGCGGCCGGGAAGTAATGGCCGATCAGCCCCGGCCGCACCCCCAACTCGTCGGCGACCCGGCGCAGCGTGATGCGTTCCAGGCCCTCTTCGAGGGCGATCCGCGCGGCGCTGCGCAGGATCTCCGCGCGGCGCTCGTCGGGCAGCTTGCGAACGCGGGTGGGTTGGGGTCTTGACGCCATGGCCCACAGCTTATTGGATGTGCGACCATTAGCCAGTTGGCCATGCGACCAATAACCGGCTCGGCCGGCCGACCCCGAGAGGCCCCGATGACCACCACCAAGCCCACCCCCGACGCGAGACCGCAGGACATGTCCGGCTCCGGATCCGCCGGGCACCGGGAAACGCGCGGTATCGACCAGGTCCCCGCCGACGAGCGCGGCGGGGATCCCCGTCGGCTGTTCGCGGTCTGGGCCGCCCCGAACGTGAGCTATCTGAGCTTTGTCGTCGGCGCCACGCTGATCATCATGGGCCTGTCCCTCGTCCAGGCGATCGGGCTCATCCTCGCGGGCAACCTGCTGTGGATCTGTACCGGCGTGATCGCCGCATCCGGCCCCGTCGCAGGCACCAGCGGGTCGGTGATCTCGCGCGCCATGTACGGCGTCCTGGGCAACAAGGTGGTGCTGGTCCTGACCGGATGGCTGATCGCCGCGGCCTACCTCGCGCTGAACTGGTCGGCCGCCTCGGTCGCCGGCATCGGCCTGGCCGCACGCTACGGCCTGCCCGACGACTCGGCCGTCGACGCCGCGGTGATCTGCGCCATCGCGGCCGGCACGATCCTGATCGCGATCTACGGATACGCCACGATCGTGCGCCTGTACTCCGGGCTCAGCGTGTTCCTGACCGTGGTGTTCGTCGTGGTGACGGGCTACGTGCTCGCCGAGACCGACTGGTCGTACACGCCGGCCGAACCGCTGCACGGCGCCGCCCTCGCCGCCGCGCTCGGCGCGGGGTTCACCATCATCGCCTCCACCCCGCTGTCCTACGCCAACAGCCCCGACCTGGCCCGCTACCTGCCGCGCGACAGCAACCCGTACGCGATCGCCGGCTGGACCGCCGTCGGCGCGTACCTGCCCAGCGTCGTCTTCACCACCGTGGGCGCCCTCGCCGCCACCGGTCTGGACATGAGCGACCCCGAGGCCGCGCTGGAGAGCATCCTGCCGGGCTGGTTCATCCCCGTCTTCGTGATCGCGGTGGTGGTCAACACGATGACCAACAACGGCATGACCGCCTACAGCGCGAGCCTGTCCATCCAGTCCGTCGGAGTCCGGCTCGCCCGTATCCCCGCCGTGCTGATCATCGGCGTGCTCGGCACCGCCATGACGCTGTACGCGATCCTGGTCGTCGACTTCCTCGACAGCGTGCAGACGATGTTGCAACTCGTGGTCGTGGCGACCGGTCCGGCGATGGCGGTCGCGGTGACCGACCTGATCCTGCGGCGCAATCGATACCACGGGGCCGACCTGCTCGAACAACGCCGGGGCGGGCCGTTCTGGTACCGCCGCGGTGTGCACCCGGCGGGCGTACTCGCGCTGATCGGCGGTGGCCTCGTCTCCGCGATGTGGGTGAACACCAGCTTCTGGACCGGGCCGATCGCCGCCGCGATGGCGGACGTGGACCTGGCCATCCCGTCCGGGATGATCACCGCCGCGGCGATCTACTGGGGCGTCGCCCGCGCTACCGGCACGATCCCCACGGCGTGGCCCCACCCGCAAGACACCAGGCACGCCACGCGGCCCGAGTAACCCGAGCAACCCACGCAACCGAGCACCCCGAGCACTCCAAGCACCCCGAGCACCCCGAGCACTCCAAGCACCCCGAGCACCCCGAGCACCCGGCAAGACCGAAGGAATCCGCGTGTACGCCGACGTCGTCCTGTTCGCCCGGCACCTCGAACAGCCCACCGCCGCTCCCGCGGCCCCCGTGGCCGCCTCGGCCCCCGACCCGCTCGACCGCGCCGACGCCGTGGCCATCATCGGCGACCGCATCGTCGCCGTCGGCCCCGCCGCCGACATCGCCGCGCTGCGCGGCCCCGACACCGTCGTCCACGACTTCCCGGGCGCGACCATCCTGCCCGGCCTCGTCGACGTGCACGCCCATCCGGTCTGGGGCTCGATCTCCATCGGCAGCGGCGTGGACCTGCTCGGTGCCGGCACCCTCGACCAGGTCTGCGATCGACTGGCCCGCGCCGTGCGGGAACGGCCCGCCGACGCCTGGATCACCGGCTACGACCTCGACGTGAACGTCTTCGCCGGCGACCCGACCGGACTCGTCCTCGGCGAACGATTCCCCGGTGTACCGATCTCCCTGATGACCCGCGACGCACACGCGCTTGTCGTCAGCCCGCACGTGGTCGAGCTGATCGGCCTGACCGGCCGCGAGTCCTTCACCGACGCCTCGTCCGTCGAGGTCGGCCCGGACGGCCGCCCAACCGGCTACATCGTCGAACTCCAGGCCATGGACCTGGTGTTCGCGCACTACCCCGAGGTACCGCTGGACACCGCCGCGCAGTTCGTCCGGGACCGGCTCGAACTGCTCGCCGCAGGCGGTCTGACCGGGCTGCACGCGCTCGATTTCGCCGACCCGTCCGAGGCGGTGTACCGGCACATCGAGGCCCACGGCGAGCTGCCGCTGCGCATTCGCTGCTCTCCGCTCGTGCCGGCCGACTCCGGCCCGGACGTCTGGCGGCACGTGGCCGACCTCCAGGGCCGCCGCGGTCGGCGCTGGCACGTGGCGGGCGCCAAGTTCATGCTCGACGGCACCGCCGACAACGGCACCGCGTGGTTCGACCACCCCGACACCCACGGCGAGAACCGCGAGCCGCTGTGGCGCGACGTCGACGCCTACCGCGCCGCGATGCGCTTCTTCACGCAGCGCGGCATCCCGACCGCGACCCACGCGATCGGCGACCGGGCGGTGCGCTTCGCACTCGACGTGATCGAGGAGGTCGGTCCGGTCGACCAAGCCCCGCACCGCATCGAGCACATCGAGTCCATCCCCGACGACCTGCTCGGCCGCTTCGCCGAACTCGACGTGGTGGCAAGCCTCCAGCCCGCGCACGCCACCCGGCACACGCGCGCCGACGGGACCGACAACTGGTCGCGCCGGATCGGGCCGGACCGGGTCGCGCACGGCTGGCGTACCCGCGACCTGCTCGACCACGGCGCCGTGGTGGCACTCGGCTCGGACTGGCCGATCGGCCCCGGCGACCCGCGTATCGGCCTCGCCGACTGCCAACTGCGCCGCCCCGTCGAGGAGCCGAACTCCACCCCCGTACAGCCCGAGCAGGCGCTCACCGCCCGCGAGTGCTACGCCGGGATGACCGTCGCCGCCGCCCACGCCGCCGGCGCCGGCGCCGAACTCGGCCGCATAGCACCGGACTTCCTCGCCGACCTCACCGTCTTCGCGGCCGATCCGCTCGCCCTCGCACCCGAGGCACAGCCCGGAAACGCCGTACTGGCCACCGTCGTCGGCGGCGAGGTCCGCCTCCACCCGCGCTCCCCGGAAGGACGCCCGTGACCACGCTCGAAGTCCCGCCATCCCCTCGCCCCCCTCGCCCCCGTCGCCACGTGGCGGTCACGGCCGCGGACCCGCACACGCGCGGCGTCGCGCGCGGCGAACAACTGCGCGACGACATCCCCGCCGCACTCGACGCGTACGACCGCCTGTTCGCGCTCGGCGGCATCACACCGGACCGGGTGCGTGCCGACGCCGAACGTGCCCTCGACACGATCGGGGACTTCCACGCCGGGGCCCGGGCCGAGATCGAGGGCATCGCGCACGGCGCCGGCCTCGACCCGTGGCGGGTGGCCGCGCTCAACGCGCGCACCGAGATCCTGGCCCGCAGCGCGGCGGTACCCCCGGGCGAGTGCACCACGATCGTGCGCCGCGTCCCGGGCGAGCCGGGGCGCGCGGCGCGGACGTTCGGCGTGCAGACCTGGGACTGGCACGTCGAACTGCGCGACCTGTGGCACACGGTGGAGTCGCGCGGCGGCCGGTACGACTTCGTCGGCATCACCGAACACGGCATCCTCGGCAAGATCGGCGTCAACAGTGCCGGGCTCGCCCTGCACTTCAACATCCTCGGCCACGAGCGCGACGGCGTGGGCGGCGTGCCGATGCACGTCCTGGCCGCGATCGTACTCGGCGAGGCGGGCGGCGTGGCCGAGGCCGTCGAGATGATCCGCGGCACGCCCCTCGCCTCGTCCGGGTCGTTCGCGCTCTTCGACGAGGGCGAGGCCGTGCTGCTGGATCTGAGCCCCGTCGGGGTGTTCGAGATCCGGCCGGAGCCGACCGAGGGATACCTGCTGCGCACCAACCACTTCCTGACGCCGGTGCCCGCCGAGGCGGAGAAGTCCCGGCTGTACCAGCCCGATTCGGGGCAGCGCTACGACTTCGTCCGGGCCCGGCTCGCCCGCACCGAGCCGCCCGCCACGCCGGCCGGGCTGGCCCGGCTCCTGGTGACCGGGCCGGGCGAGCCGCCGGTGACGTGCGTCCCGGATCCCGCCCAGCCCCCGGGTGCGCGCTGGGCGAGTCTGGCCACCGTCACCCTGGAGCCGGCCGGCCGCACCGCCCACGTCCTGGACGGCACCCCGGCCGACGCGGACTCCCGCCCCTGGCGCCGCCTCACGGCGGCCTGAGCGGGTGGGTCGGGGCCGGCGGGGCGCGGCCCCGACCCACCCGGGGGCGATCGGCTACTCGGTCGTGTCCCGAACCGGGTCGGGCATGGTCCAGCGGTGCTCACGCCTGGGGTACAGGTAGGCGTAGTAGTAGAGGTATCCCGCCGCGACCATGGCCACGGCGATGCCGGCCGGGCGCCAGTCGGCGTCGATCGACTCGTACAGGACGTAGGTCATCACGCCGATCGCGGCCACCGGGACCCACGGCCAGGCGGGCATCCGGTACGTCGCGTGGGCGGTCGCCCCGGAGATCCGGCCGTACAGCGCGGCGACGGCGACGAAGATGTACAGCAGCACCAGATTGGCGCCGGTGGCCAGGATCAGTTTGTCCAGCGGAACGAGCCAGGCGACGACGATGGCGGCGGCGCCCGTCGACAGGGTGGCCGCGACGGGGGTGCGCAGGCGCGGGTGCACCGCCGCCAGCGGCCGGCCCACCACGTCGGGCCAGGCCCGGTCGCGGGCGGAGGAGTACACCAGTCGGCCGATCTGCAGCATGATCGCGATCACCGCGTTGACGATGGCGATCGCGATGCCCAGGCTGACAACGGTGTCGACCGTGTCGCCGCCGCGTTCGAGCAGGAAGTAGTTCATCGGGGACGGGGCCGCCATGAGTGCGCTCGTACTCGGCGTGCCCAGGAGCACCGCCACCAGCGGCAGGCACTCCGCGACCACGGTGATCCCGAGCGACCACATCACGATCCTGCCGATCGAGGAGACCTGCCGAGTCTCCTCGGCGTAGTACACGGACGTGCCGTAGCCGTTGTAGGCGAACAGCGCGCTCGCGGCGAAGGACGAGACGAGTCCGGCCGAGGCGCCGACGAGCACGCCGTCCTCGCCGAGCGCGTGCGGCGTCCACAGGGTGGATATCGGTTGCTCGACGTTGACCAGGCCCAGCCAGGCCAGTACGGCGATCGCGACGAGTTCGACGGCCAGGAACACGCCGGTGACCCAGGCGTTGGTGCGGATCCCGAGCACCGAGACGAGCGAGGCCACCGCGATCACGATCGGTCCGGTCTTCTTGCCGCCCAGCGAGTCCCGGACCACGCCCAGGTAGTCACCGGTGCCCAGGGCGATCACCGCCACCGTCAGGACCCCGGCGAGCAGCGCCAGCGCGAACAGCGCGAAGCCCGTGGCGCGGCCCAGGGTACGTGCCGCGAAGGCGTATTCGCCGCCGGTGATCGGGAAGGCGCTGGACAACTCGGCGTAGCAGAAGGCCATCAGCATCCCGGCGACGGCCGCGAGCGCGAAGGCCAGTGCCGCCGCGCCGCCGAGCCCGCTGATCACCGACGGCATGATGATGAAGACGCTCGACGCGGGCGTGACGGCGGACAGCGTGATGAACATGTTCTCGCGCAGGCCCAGCGAACGGGACAGGTCCTGGGCGTAGGCCGGCGACTGCGGCGGCGGGGTGCCGGCGGGCGGCCGGCTGCCCTGGGTTTCGGCCATGTGGCTCCCTTGTCAGTTCTTTGACGCCGGAGTCAACGATATGAAAGAGTCCCACGTCAATGGGTTGACAATAATTTGGCACTGAAGACAAGGAATGGTGCATGGCACGTCCGAGGAATCAGACGGCCCGGCGCGAGCAGCTGGTCCACGCGGCCACCGAGGCGGTCGGCCGGCGCGGGCTGGCCCAGCTGCGGGTGGCCGACATCGCCGAGGTGGCGGGCGTCGCGCGAGGCTCGGTCAACTACTACTTCAGCGATCTCGGCGACCTGCTGCGGCAGGTCTACCGGCAGGCCGCGGACCGCTTCTACACCTCCCGCACGGACACCGCCTCCCGGCTGCCCGACGCCCGGGACAAGCTGGTGGCCTGCGCCCGGCTCGGGCTGCCGGCCGGCCCGGAGGACGAACTCGCGGTGGTGCTGTACGAGTTCAGCGCCGCCGCCCGGGACGAGAGCGAATACGCCACGCTGGCGCAGAGCCTGTACGACCGTCAGGTCGCCATGTACGGCTCGATCCTGGAAATCGGGCGCGCCCAGGGCCACTTCCGGTTCACCGAGCCGATCCCGGACGTGGCCGCGAACCTGGTCACCCTGGAGGACGGGTACGGCCTGCACATCGTCGGCCGCAACTCCTCGCTGCCGCCCGAGCGGGCCCTGGCCCTGATCCTGGCCCACGCCCGCCAGGCCACGAACTGCCCGGACCTGCGGCCGGACCGGGTCGTCCCGGATCCCGAGGCGACCGGTCCCGACGCCGCTCGCCGGCACACCCCGGAAGGCACCGCGTGAACGTCCCCACCACATCCCCCCTCACCGCCACCCCGTCGGGACGGCCCCGCGCCCGCGCCCTGGGCATCCGCCTCGACGGCACACCCGGGCCGGCCAACGCGCTCACCGACGTCCCCGGCGTCGAGATCGGCTACACCACCCTCGTCGAGGGCACCTCGGTACGCACCGGCGTCACCGCCCTGTTGCCGCGCGGGCGGGCCGGCGTGGGCCTGCCCTGCGCCGCCGGACGGTATGCGCTCAACGGCAACGGCGAGATGACCGGCGGCAGTTGGCTCGACGAGACGGGCAGCCTCGCGGGCCCGGTACTGATCACCAACACGCACGCGGTGGGGCCCGCGCACCGCGGCGTGATCGACTGGACCGTGGCCAACCGGCCCGACCTGGCCCGGCAATGGCTGCTGCCCGTGGTCGCCGAGACCTGGGACGGCTACCTCAACGACATCAACGGCTCCCACGTCCGCCCCGAACACGCGGTCGCCGCGATCGACGCGGCCGCTCCCGGCCCGGTCGAGGAGGGCTGCGTCGGCGGCGGCACCGGCATGAACTGCTATGGCTTCAAGGGCGGTTCGGGCACGGCCAGCCGGGTGGTCGAGTACGGCTCGGCCCGCTACACGGTCGGGGCCTTCGTCCAGGCCAACTTCGGCGCGCGCCGCGAACTCGTCGTCGCGGGCGTGCCGGTCGGCCGCCGGATGACCGAGGACAACCCGATGGAGGACACCGACTGGTTCGCCCCCGGCGGGGCGGGCTCGGTCATCGTGGTGGTCGGCACGGACGCTCCTCTGCTCCCCGGCCAGTGCACGGCGCTGGCCCGCCGGGTCCCGATGGGCCTGGCCCGCACGGGCACCACCGGCAGCCACTTCTCCGGCGACATCTTCCTGGCCTTCTCCACCGCCAACCGGGGCGCCCTGGCCAGTGGCTTCCCCCAGGCCCCGGCCACGGACGAGGACTACGACACGCTGCGCCACATCCCGTGGGGCCGCATCGACCCGTTCTACACGGCCACCGTCCGGGCGGTCGAGGAGGCCGTCCTCAACGCCCTGGTCACCGCCGAGGAAACCGTCGGCCGCGAGGGCCACCGCACTCCGGGCCTCCCCCACGCCCGCCTGCGCACACTGCTCGAAGAGCAGAGCCACCCCATCGGCGACTGACCGGGTGATCGCGCGGGTGACGCCACCCGCGAAACGCCGCGGGGGGCCGCCCCCC